>CAVJPC010000053.1:0-2083 GCA_963651205.1 Bacteroidaceae bacterium | reverse complement strand
ATGAAATGGATGGATACACACAATCCGTTAACAAAACCTGATACGGAATATGGCAAGCGTTTGGAGAAATTAACCGGAAACATCAAGGAAGTAGACGGCTTGCAAGTAAACTTCGGTGTTTACGAGGTAATAGACGTTAATGCCTTTGCATGTGGTGACGGTAGCGTACGTATATGTGCAGGATTGATGGATATTATGACTGACGAAGAAGTGATGTCTGTAATCGGTCATGAAATCGGCCATGTAATCCATACAGACTCTAAAGATGCTATGAAAAATGCTTATCTTCGTTCTGCTGTGAAGAACGCAGCCGGTGCTGCAAGTTCTACGGTAGCTAAGATGACAGATTCAGAATTAGGTGCCATGGCAGAAGCTTTGGCAGGTGCACAATACTCTCAGGGGCAAGAAACTGAGGCAGACGACTACGGATTTGAATTCTGCATTAAGCACAATATTGATCCTTATGCCATGTATAATGCTTTGAACAAGTTACTGGAACTTTCTGCTGAAGCTCCAAAGGATTCTAAGTTCCAAAAGTTATTTTCTTCTCATCCTGATACGGCTAAGCGTGTAGCTCGCGCCAAGGAGAAGGCTGATGAGTATATGAAGAATAAGAATTAAATCATTTCTATATATTATAATAAGGTGGGGTCAGGATTACTTGAACCCCACTTTATTTTTTATGTTTCTCCAAATAAATCCCTTTACATCTTGTGCGACAACTATTCCTTTGATAGATTCTTTATCTAATTTGCTTTCACGTAACAAGGCAATACCGGGAATGGAACGTGAAAGAAGCTTCATGGTGCGTGCATTGGCATATCCCAATTCTCTGTTTTCGCAAAGCTGAGAAATATAGTTAGCTATGATAGCTTTAGCTTTTGTCTCCATTTTCATTTTCCGCTTTTTCAGCATTTGTTCCAAAATCTGTAATAGCTCATTGGCGGTGTAATCCTCAAAATGTAAGGTGTGGTCGAACTCTGCTATTCCACATTGCTTCAGGCTATTTACTAAAGGCTGCCTGATGGCTTCATGCTCAGCAATAATTAATGCATAATTTCCCGGAAGATCTGCAGTTAGCGACGTCAACCGGAAGCGTAACTTTTCACTATCGAAGTGTGATTGCGGACTTTTGAATGCCGGTGCATCGCCATCGACAAACAGTAGTCCTTGCTGCGAACGCTTCATGGCATTTTTCAGAATCTCGTCGACTTTATAATCTTGTACATTGTATATTTCTTCAGCTTTCAATTCTATCAGTTGTCCTTTGCCCAATAAGTTCATGGCATGAAGTAGCTCCGCCATAATACCTGCAACCGTACTTTTACCCGTACCGGTATTTCCGGTGAAACTCCATTTTAGTGGACCGGCATTTCCTGCATAAGCCAATTCCTGACTATTAAGATAACGCGATATGTCTACAAAGTCATGAATGGCCTTCTTTACTTGCTGTAAACCTATCATGCTGTCCAGTTTTTGTAGAGAGCGGACAATACTTTTTTCATCAAAGCCATTGTTTTGAATGTTTTTCAGCTCATCTTCTGTAATTGGAATGTCCTGCGCCTGAATGGTTTGCAAGGTGTTTTTGTTTTTCAGTTTGCTTTCGGGCAAGGTAGCCAAACGACTACTCATAGCAGGAATAATCTGAGTGTTAATCAACTGAGTTATAAAACGTCCGTTGCCGAAGTGTCGGTCTTTATGCCTTACTTCTTTTGTTATCAACGCTTTTAATGCTTTGATGGCAGCGGCAGAGAAACTGTAACCGTTCTTTTGAGCTACGCCCTTGGCTATTTCCATTAACTCGTCCGCTGTATAATCTTCAAAGTGGAAAATATACGGAAAACGTGACTTCAGTCCGGGATTGGATTCAAGCAGCTTTTCCATTTCTCCCGGATAACCGGCCATGATAACGAGCGTGTCGGTTTCTTCACGACTAAGGGTGGTGAGCAACGTTTCTATTACTCTGGGACCGGAATCGTTGGAGAACTCATTCTCTTTTAACAGCGTATAGGCTTCGTCGATGAAAAGTACATTGCCTTGGGCGCTTTTCAGAATAGCCTTGGTTTTTAGTTCCGTACCTCCT
>CAVJPC010000052.1:0-2026 GCA_963651205.1 Bacteroidaceae bacterium | reverse complement strand
ATCCCCCCCAACAAACGTCCTACATTTTCCAGGAAAACGGAATGTTAAATAGCATCGAAACTTCCGATGAAATGTATCTTTTCACTTATCAAAATAATAAGTTGACAAAGATACTGTCACACGACAAGAAAAAAAACACAACAAACGAATATACTTCGCCTTTTGCTAAAGATTTACATTACAACGAGCAAGGACAGTTGATAGAAAATACTTTCGGACTACATACATTTTTTAGTTACGACGACCAGGGTGCTTGTTCTAAAATCACTTACGATGATGAATTTCCTGAAAATCTGGCAGCTGTTACTACTACCTTTACCCGCAATTCCCAGGGTGATATCCGTAGCATCCATACAAAAACAGTCTTTCATGAGGAAACGACGAATTCGAATGGGAACAGAGTTAAAGGAGCAGTAGAAGTTACTTCGGAAGAAACTTGTACTATTGAATACAAATACGACAATCATGGAAACTGGACTTCGATGCTCACCGGTAAATGTCCGACAAAATACATTCAAGCAAAACGCATCATTGAATACTACAACTAAATAAACATTCAAATATTTTTTAACTTAATAAAGAAACACCTATGAAACTTACAAAACAAACATTCTTTACCAGCCTGCTGATCCTATTATTAGCAAGCTGCTCAAGCAACAACACCCCCGAATCGGTGGCAACAAACTTTACTAAGTATTTATATACTGCTAAGTTTGATAAAACAAAGAAGTTATGTACAGAAAAAGCACAGGAAATGATGGATATGTTTCCTGAGATGATGGCTGATTATGTTCCGATGATGAAAAAGAGTAGCCCTCAAATAGAAGTAACAAGTTGTGATACGGACAACTCGGGCACTAATGCGACAGTCCAATTAAAAGTCAAAAACGGTTTGAATCTGATGAAAGGGAAAATCGATGCAGACTCTGATCAGAATGTAACCGTCTATTTACAGAAAGAGGCCGATAAATGGTTGGTTTATCGCTTCAAATAGATATTGCTTTTCACAATAATATTAACACAAGCATTCTAATTATGCAAAAACAATTACTAATAACACTTCTCGCTTTTACCCTAACCGGTCACGCTTATGCAGAACCGGATAGGATAAAAGCCAGTATCTACTGCGAATCAGCCGGAAGGCTGGCTGATTCGCTAACAATAAAAGGATTCACTGATCTATCTGTTATATCCAATCTGAATGTTCGGGGAATAATAAATGCAGAAGATTTCCGTCATATAAAAACAATGTACGCATTAGATTCACTAGATATCTCCCAAGTAGAAATTGAAGCATTCTACGGATACGGAACCTATGAGCCCGGATTACTGGGGCACAACAAAGCACGTAACTATCCGGCCAATGCCATACCGATGAACGCATTCAACCACCGGTCGGATTACAATAACTCATTGACCGGGCTTGAACATCTTTCGTATGTAAAACTTCCGGCGACATTAACAGAAATAGAAAGTGAGGCTTTTGCTTACTGTAAAAAACTATCCGATGTAGAACTTAACGACCGGCTGCAGAAAATCGGTGCCAATGCATTCACTTCCACCGCCCTTACCTCCGTCACGTTACCTGCCTCCGTCATCAGTATAGGAGGAGAGCAGGGAAATGTCGTACGCTGGTCGCCGGTATTCGACAATTGTACTTCGCTCGAACGAATCGGGGTAGACCAAGACAATACTGTATTCAAAAGTATCGATGGCGTATTATACAGTGTCGACGGGTATTATCTCAGACAATACCCTGCCGGAAAAAAGGATACGGAATATGTAATACCGGAAGGAGTCACGTGGCTATGCCACATGTCATTTTTTGGAAATGAAACTCTTCAGACCGTCACTATTGCCTCTTCCGTAGAACGACTGGAAAACGCCTTCAGTGGCTGTCCGGCACTTACCACTGTCATCTGCAAAGGAGAAAATCCCCCGATATGGTATGCTTACGGAGCTACAAGCCTGGTAGAACCTTTCGATTGGGACTTACTAATGAACGGCTTATTGATCGTACCCAAAG
>CAVJPC010000051.1:0-2275 GCA_963651205.1 Bacteroidaceae bacterium | reverse complement strand
TTTCGTGGTAAGAACACCCGGAAAGTTGAAAAGTTACAATATTTCAGTTATATACAAATTAACAGTTACAAGCCGTCCACTGCTTCATTTCCGCGGCTATCGTTTTCAATGTTTTCGGTCTCCGGGGCCTTCCAGATTTCGTGAGGGACTCGGATTTTTTATATCCATATGGAACCTGCCGGTAGAAACTATGTGTATAGACATCGGAAAATTTACCGGATATGTACTTCCATGCCTTCATCAAAGAATCCATGCTGTTTTGGTCTGCAAGTCCTTCTTTCAGTGAATCTGTCAGCCGGTCTGTCATTTCCGGTTCCGGTCGCAGTTTTTCTAAAAGCCCCATTCCTTTTAGACCAATCACATAGGAGGCCGCCGCATGGATGGAGATTCCAAGTTTCCGCATGTATAGGATTTTTCCAATCTGGCTGGTGTAAGCAGGGTCAATCTTTATGATTCCAAAACTTCTTTTGTATGATTGGTTTTCCAGACAGGCGGTCATTTTTCGGTAGGCAAATACCGATGCGTGACGGTTGCCTTTTGCATTTCCGTACTTCATGCCATGCTTGGTGATGGTCGTGTCCAGGTCCTCCATGATAAGCGGCTTTTTACGGTTTTCACAGTATTTCCCAACTCTTGACATGACACGTCCAATCTCATCGGATATCTGCCCGCTTGTTTTATTCTCTGGATTAAACTTCAGGATTTCACCAGAAATGCGGTTACCGTCCTTGTCTATATCTGTTAATGCCACATGGTCATAGTTCAGGTCGACGGACACGCAACCATCTTCTAATGATTCATTGCAGTACCGGTTTTCCAGGATAAGCGTGACAGACGGAATCAAATACAGTCTTCCGTTACCGTCTCTTTTTAGCTGGAAGTTATAGCATACCGGCTTCCGGCCCTCTGGTTTTGCATCCAGCATAGCAAGCCAAACCTCATTATCTCTTGCAAGCCTGAAATCAGATAAGATAGCCTGTTTTCCATCCATGCATGTGATGATAAGGACATCATTGCGTCTTTTCACAAGGAAGTTACAGTCTTTGGATGTATGTCGTCCTGGAAGGCTCATGGAAGAGTGGCGCTTGTCATAGAACTCCTTTCTCCATACCTCGATATCCATATCCTCTTTATCTTTTTCAGTATACATCTTCTTTGAACCAAACACGATACGTCTTGGCGGATGCGCTTTCAGGTTATCCAGTTTTGCCTGTGCACGGTTCCTGGCGGAGATTAAGAGTTTCCACCTTGTCTTCAGCTTACGGATGTCCGCTTCAATCTTATATTCATACATTTTAACCGTCATGGTTTTGCCGCCTGGGAGGTTTACTTTCTTTCCGGCGACCTTCGTCTGGCATTCCGTATATGGTGTTTTCCATCTTCCAGTTTTTGCATATGTTACAAGGGAATCTTTGATGGCCTGTTTCTTTGCCAGCTGCTGCTCTGTGGATGCTATTTTTGTATCACGTGCCTTCAGGTCTGACCTCTTTGTCTGCATGTACAAAGTCCTCAATTCTTTCTGTGAAGAGAGCATGCCGGAAGCACGTGTATAAATTGCACAGTTATAATAATCGTTTGTTTCAAACTTATCCTTACACCACTGGGAATAGGTCTGTTCTGTAAGGCTTCCGGAGGCCATATATTTCTTTTCGTACAGAAGGTTATACATCTGCATTTGGATATCATTAAACCTTCGGATTGTCTCAATCAGGGAATCTGCATTTGTGATAAGGTTTTCATCAAGGTAGTATCGTTTGTCTGCATTGATTGTTCTTGTAATCTCCATATATGGCCTGTCACCTCGCTTTCGGTTAAAATCATCTAAGATATTGAAAATATCCTTTATTTATGGTATTATTATAGCACATATATAACAAAATTGCAAGTTCGGTTAAAAATAGATTTGGAGGTGTATTTATGCCAGAAAAGACTTACAATAGACGCGCCCATTCGGTGTGCTGCTTGACATACCATGCGGTATTTGTCATCAAATACCGGAGGAAAGTTATCAGCCATGAAATAATGGATTTCATGGAGAACCACACGAAATATCTGATAGAAGAGCGGTTTGACGGGAAATTGCTTGGATTCAGCGGTGAAGAAGACCATATCCACATCCTATTTGAGCTTCCACCGTCAGCAGCCCCATCCATCATTGTCTGCAGCCTGAAGACACAATTATCCAAGGAGGTCAGGAAACGGTATATGGAACAGATTGAGGATAAGCTGTGGAAAGACTCGTTTTGGAGCGACAGCTATTTCCTGTCTACGACAG
>CAVJPC010000050.1:0-2033 GCA_963651205.1 Bacteroidaceae bacterium | reverse complement strand
TGCCCAAAAAGGAATTAGAATGGCAGACCTGAAAAAGTATCCAGTGTTTCTTCCGAATTCCGAAAGAATGGCACAGTTAACCTCGTACTGGCGTCCATTGATACAAGAGATTAAGAATAATGAACGAGAGAGTGATCAATTAGCAAGTATTAGATCTTCGCTTTTGCCCAAACTGTTGACGGGAGATATTGATGTATCCGAAGTAGAGATGGAATTGTCAATAAATGTGCAGTCGAAGAATACCCAAAATCTCAAGCAGCCATACCGCCCGTACCTCCTGTCCGCATCTTCGACGGCGGAAGTCCGTGCGGGTTGAAGCTGTTCACCCGGATGGTATTGTAGTATCCGAAGATATACCGGAAGATCACCGTCTTTACCTCCTCCCGGCTCATCCGGTACGTCGGTATCCGGTAAAGCTTCTCTTTCTTCAGCGTCGCGAAAAAGCTCTCCATCCGCGCGTTGTCATAACAGTGGTTCACTCCGCTCAGGCTCTGTACCAGCTTCATCTTTGCCAGTTCCTCGCGGAATCCTTCGCTCGTGTACTGGCTGCCGCGGTCACTGTGAAGGATGGCCCCTCCTATCTGCTTTCCGTACTTCCGTTTCAGCTGTTTCACCGTGTCGATGCACAGTTCTTTCTTCATATTGTCCCTCATCTCCAGCGCGACGATCTCTCCGTTGAAGCAGTCCATGACGGGAGAAACATAGGGTTTTCCATCCCGGCAGGGAACTTCCGTGATGTCCGTCAGAAACTTTCTAAACGGTTCTTCCGACCGAAAATCCTGTTTCAGCAGGTTTTCCTTCTCCTGGACTTCCGTATTCGCCTTCGTAATTCCGTGCGAAACTCTGCGTTTATGCAGATATCCGCCTTCCTTCATCGCTCTGTACACCGTACGGCAGCTTGTTTTGATTCCTTTCTGCTCCAGAGCCGTATGGATCCGCTTCACTCCGTAGTTGTCGTTGTCCGGATGCTGCTCCAGGATTTTTTTGATCTCGACCAGAAGAAGCTGCCGTTTTGAGATTTTGTCACGGTTTTTCAGCCAGCGGTAATATCCCGATTCGCTGATCTTCAGCGCGGCGCACATCTCGTTCACGGTGTATGTTTTTCTGAAGAACCGGACGAATTCGTACTTCGCGCCGGTCTTTACTTCTTCCGGTCTTTTGCGAAAAAACCTAACGCGTCCTTGAGGATGTCGTTGGCTCGCTTCACTTCGGCGAGTTCCTGTTCCAGTTCACGGATTCTCCGTGCCTGTTCGTCTTCGCTGGGACGGGGACGGGCTTCTTCTTCCTTGCGGTGCTTGCGCCAGTCCGTCAGCGTGTTGTATTTCAATCCCAGTTGTTCCGCTGTTTTGCGTACGCCGATCTCGTCGGACAGTTTCAGCGCTTCTTCCTTGAATTCCTTTGTGTACTTCATGCTTTCGCCTCCCGTTTGGTTTTCCTTTATTTTACCATACTTTTTGGGTCTTTGGCGACTGCACTTTTAGTATATCAGTTCAGTTTATATATCATTCCTCCGGATACAAACCAAATTAAATCTTTAACCACGGAGGAACACCACCATGTCCGAACCCTATGTATGCCATTTCTGCGGAGCTGTACTCGACGACAACGATGCACATGAATTTGACGATATCATCATGTGCGAACATTGTCTCGACGAATACACCACATTATGCGACAACTGCCTTGAACGAATCTGGAAAAGTGAAGCTGAAGGTATGCCGTCCTACGCTCTCTGCCGGTACTGCTACGAAAACAACTACTGTAACTGCGAAGAATGCGGCAGACTGATCCACAACGATGATGCGGTCTACTCAGACGACAATGACGAGCCCTATTGCCAGTCCTGCTACGACAAACTCTACAGCGGCACAATCAAAAATTACCACTACAAACCCTCTCCGATCTTCTACGGTGGAGAGGGTCATTCTTTGTTTATGGGAATTGAGCTTGAAATTGACGAAGGAGGCGAAAGCTGCTATAACGCTCAGCAGATCATTGATGTTGCCAATGGCACAGATGAACACATCTACTGC
>CAVJPC010000049.1:0-17670 GCA_963651205.1 Bacteroidaceae bacterium | reverse complement strand
CAAAGATATAAGAACGAAAAAAGACAAACTAGGTAGAATCCCGGAGACGCTTACCGGGATGAACCCGGATGAAGGATTTATGAAGGAAATTCCTTCATGGTGTCATATTGATAACCAGTTGGTTGTGGTATAATGAAGGATTTGAAGAATTTTTTTGTTGTTACGGTGGTTGTGCGGTGTTTTTATACCGTATCTTTCTGCACATCGCGTGTCACATTTCTGGTAGCGTTGCCAACCACTGTGGAAAGAGTAGATTCCATGAAGAATGTCATGTACCATAACCGCTTTGAGGATGCAGAAATGATAAAATAAGGTAAAGGGATGCGTGAATGGCAAAGGAAGCCGGAACATTTTCAAGGGGTGGAGTGTTTATAGCTGTGCCAATTTGGCAGAATATTGCTGTCAAATTTACGTTAATGCCTATTGGCACGCTTTTCGTAAGTGGTCCTACGTCCATCTTCCGAAAAGGATGAGATGGAAATCTGTGAATTAAAAAGTATAACATATAAAAAATAAAAGAACTATGAACATTAAACCATTAGCAGACAGAGTACTGATTCTTCCTGCTCCCGCAGAAGAAAAAACAATCGGTGGTATCATCATTCCTGATACAGCAAAAGAAAAACCATTGCAAGGCGAAGTTGTCGCAGTAGGCGGCGGAACCAAGGACGAAGAGATGGTGTTGCACGTAGGCGACCAGGTGTTGTACGGAAAATACTCGGGAACTGAATTGGAACATGACGGTAAGAAGTATCTTATCATGCGTCAGAGCGATGTTCTCGCTGTTTTGGGATAATTAAATAAGTAAATAGTAAATCATTAAATTGTAAATAGGATTATGGCTAAAGATATTAAATTCAACATTGATGCCCGTGACGAACTGAAGAAGGGTGTGGACGAATTGGCTAACGCAGTGAAAGTAACCTTGGGCCCGAAAGGTCGTAATGTAATCATCGAAAAGAAATTCGGTGCTCCTCACATTACTAAAGATGGTGTTACTGTAGCTAAAGAAGTGGAACTGAGCGACGCGTTCCAGAACACCGGTGCCCAACTGGTGAAATCAGTTGCCTCAAAGACCGGTGATGATGCCGGTGACGGTACAACTACCGCTACTGTATTGGCTCAGTCAATCGTAGGTGTTGGTTTGAAGAATGTTACTGCCGGTGCAAATCCCATGGATTTGAAACGCGGTATCGATAAAGCCGTAGCAAAAGTGGTTGAATCTATCAAGTCTCAGGCTGAAATGGTAGGTGACAACTATGACAAGATTGAACAAGTAGCCGCTGTTTCTGCCAACAACGATCCTACTATCGGCAAGCTGATTGCAGACGCTATGCGTAAAGTATCCAAGGATGGCGTAATCACTATCGAAGAAGCTAAAGGAACGGACACTACTATCGGTGTAGTAGAAGGTATGCAGTTCGACCGTGGTTACCTGTCAGCATATTTCGTAACTGATACGGAAAAGATGGAATGCGTGATGGAACATCCGTATATCCTGATCTACGATAAGAAAATTTCTAATCTGAAAGACTTCCTGCCTATTCTGGAACCGGCTGTACAGAGCGGACGTCCTCTGCTGGTGATTGCAGAAGATGTGGATAGCGAAGCTTTGACTACGCTGGTTGTCAACCGTCTGCGTTCTCAATTGAAGATCTGTGCTGTAAAGGCTCCGGGCTTCGGTGACCGTCGTAAGGCTATGTTGGAAGATATTGCCGTATTGACAGGTGGTATTGTTATCAGCGAAGAAAAGGGTCTGAAACTGGAACAGGCTACACTGGAAATGCTGGGTACTTGCGATAAGGTAACTGTTTCTAAAGATAATACGACTATCGTAAACGGTGCCGGTGCAAAAGAAAACATCCAGGAACGTATCAACCAGATCAAGGCTGAAATCAAGAATACCACTTCAGATTATGATAAGGAAAAATTGCAGGAACGTCTGGCTAAGTTGTCAGGTGGCGTAGCCGTTCTTTACGTAGGTGCTGCTTCTGAAGTGGAAATGAAGGAAAAGAAAGACCGTGTAGACGATGCATTGTGTGCCACTCGTGCAGCTATCGAAGAAGGTATTGTTCCCGGTGGTGGCGTGGCTTACATCCGTGCTTCTGAAGCTTTGGAAGGTTTGAAGGGTGATAATGAAGACGAAACAACCGGTATTGAAATCATCAAACGTGCTATCGAAGAGCCGCTTCGTCAGATTGTGGAAAATGCCGGAAAAGAAGGTGCAGTTGTTGTTCAGAAGGTACGTGAAGGCAAAGGTGACTTCGGTTACAATGCCCGTACAGATGTTTACGAAAACTTGCACGCTGCCGGTGTGGTAGATCCTGCCAAGGTAACTCGTGTAGCCCTTGAAAACGCTGCTTCTATTGCAGGTATGTTCCTGACTACCGAATGTGTGATTGTAGAAAAGAAAGAAGATAAACCCGAAATGCCGATGGGTGCTCCCGGAATGGGTGGCATGGGCGGCATGATGTAATCTTCATCTCCATAAATGAACAGGAAACTCCCTGCCGACGAAAAGTTGGCAGGGAGTTTCTTTATTTTGGGGGAGAAGTATTACCTTTGCGAAAACCAATACTTTATGAATATGGCACTTACTCTTAAAACGTGGAATAAAAAGAGAGTTCTCACTTCTCTGCCGGATTTTTGGTTCCTTGCCCTTCTGTTGGCAGGATGGATAGATTTGGGCAGGTCGGTCTTTTCCGGCGAGTGGCATATGATGATTATTCTCGTTGTGCTTTTCCTTTCGGTGCTTACCGCTATTTTTGTGAAACAGATTTTAAACAGAAAAGCAGCACTCAGCATCATTATCGGTGTTATCTTGTTGCTTGTTTCTTTTTATCTTTTACTCGCATTATTTGCTGAATTTGCAGAGTTCCAGAGTGCGGGCGAGCCGAGGGCAGTAGAGTTGATGCTGGGAGGCGTCACTGTTGTAGGTGGATCATTGATAATGTCTATTCTGATGATGATACGAGGGAGGTTCAAATAATCAAATAAATAATGGAAAAGAAAAAGCTGTTTCTGAATGTTCAGAAACAGCTTTTTCTTTAGGTGAGCCTCTTGTCGGATTCGAACCAACGACCCCGAGATTACAAATCACGTGCTCTGGCCAACTGAGCTAAAGAGGCATTGCCTTTTTGTTTTGCGGGTGCAAAGGTAGAAATATCTTTTAAAAGAACAAAATTATTTGTTGAAAAAATATGCCGAAATTACCATTTGGTAATCTTTACCCCGAAATAACACTCTATCTTTGCATCCGAAAATTTTAAAAGGTAATGGTATGAAGGATAGTATTGATTTTGGTAGCATGGAAATTCCGAAACTGTTTCGGAAATTGCTGATACCTACTGTGCTGGGGATGGTCTTTTCGGCTGTGTTTGTGATAACAGACGGTATTTTTGTAGGTAAGGGAATTGGTAGTGACGCATTGGCTGCGGTGAACATCACGGCTCCTCTGTTTCTAATAAGTACGGGCATCGGATTGATGTTCGGTGTCGGCGCCTCGGTGGTGGCATCCATTCATTTGTCACAAGGGAAAGCAAAATCGGCGCGCATCAATGTGACGCAGGCGGTGGTTGTTTCTTCATTGTTCCTGGCTTTGCTGTGGGGAGTGGTGTGCCTGTCTGCTCCCCAGGTAGCTGTATGGTTGGGGGCTTCGGAACGGTTGTTGCCACTGGCTGTGGAATATATGTATTGGTTTTTGCCTTTTCTGGTGTTCAGTGCATTGTTAAGTTCGGGCATGTTTTTTGTCCGCCTGGACGGTTCGCCCAACTATGCCATGTTGTGCAACGCCATTCCGGCAGTGGTGAATATTGTGCTCGACTATGTATTCATCTTTATTTTCAAGTGGGGCATGATGGGTGCGGCGCTTGCCACCAGTCTCGGTTATATATTGGGAGCCGGAATGATTATTGTTTATCTGAGCCGACAGAAGAATGTCATTCATTTCTGCCGTGTGAAGTTCAGCCGGAAGAGTATGCAGCTAACCTGGCGCAATGTGAAATATATGTGTCGGCTGGGGTCCTCCACTTTCTTGTGCGAGGCAGCTATCGCCAGCATGATGTTTGCAGGAAACTACGTGTTTATTGCTTATTTAGGAGAAGATGGAGTGGCGGCTTTCAGCATTGCCTGCTATTTTTTTCCTATTATATTTATGGTGTACAATGCCATCGGTCAGTCGGCCCAACCCATTTTGAGCTATAATTTCGGGGCAGGAGATGAGGAGCGTGTGCGTTCTGCTTTCCGTCTGGCATTGAAGACAGCTATGGTTTGCGGCTTGGTGTTTTTTGCATTGACGGCGGCATTCAATCATCAGATTGTAGCTTTGTTCATCGACCGTTCTTATCCGGCATACGATATTGCTGTGGCGGGGTTGCCGTTGTTTGCATCAGGATTCATCTTCTTTGCGGTGAATATCGTTTCCATCGGTTATTTTCAGAGTGTGGAGCGTGCCCGTCCTGCCATGCTGGTCACGGTGTTGAGGGGATTTGTTTTTATGGCGCTTTGTCTTTTGGGGTTGCCATTGCTATTGGAAGTGCCCGGAATATGGTTGGCAGTTCCGTTGGCGGAGGTGCTTACTTTTTTGGTGATAACTGCCATTTATTATCGCAGACGGCGGTTGGTTCATGGATGATTTATTACCTTTGTAGTAATAAACGAAGTGAACCATATGGATGCATTTGTACAGAAATTCTGTGATAAGTATAGTTTGCCGGTAGCTCTCAGCTTGCAGCTATTGGGCGAAATGGAGAAATTCACTTTCCGCAAGGGAGATTACCTGGTACAGGAAGGCGGACGGAATTCAAACTTCTACATTATAAGCAAAGGAATATGGCGGGGACATTACCTTAACGATGGGGTAGATGTCTCCGTTTGGTTTGCTTCCGAGGGAGAGGCTGTTTTTTCTTCGTGGGGATATATTGAGAATACGTCTTCGCTGGTTACTATTGAGGCGATGTGCGACGGTGAACTTTATGGCATATCGAAAGAAAAGTTGGAAGCCTTGTATACTTCGTCTGCCGAATTAGCAAATTTTGGAAGAAGACTTTTCGAACAGCAATTCCTCAGCCTTGAAAACTGGTTGATTACCGGGGGCAGTCCACGGGCAAAAGAGCGCTATCTCATTTTATTGGAAGAAAACCCGGAACTCTTGCAATATGTACCTTTGAAACATATTGCATCCTATTTATGGATTACGCCCCAGTCATTGAGCCGTATCCGGGCGGGACTTACTAAGAATGGGAAAAAATAATCGTTATACCTTTATTATATAATTCTATGGAATTACACAAGTTTGAACGCCAGCTTTGACTGATGATGCTATTGACGCAAACCGTAAATATACCCTCGAGGAAACTGGGTGAACGTCTGGGCATGAGTGTGCGCAATGTCTATCGCTATAAGGAAGTGTTGATTGAAATAAGAACGATTGTTTGCATATCAATGAAAAATTTCCGAATATTGTGTTCTTAATTTGACACAACAATAAAAAACACCTATCATGACAAAAGAGAAAATGCTTGAGTTCTGGCGAAATGCTTTTGAGACCGGTTATTATCGTGCTGGTTTTATTCCGCAAGTCTACGACTATTTCGATGGAAAAATCGAAAAGCTGGAGGAGCACCCCACCAAGGGGAGAAAGACGTATGCCTGTTACGAAGACTGGTTACTGGGAGAATTGTATGTAGAGGAAAATGCTGAATTGGCACGCCGTATGTTACTGGTCATTTCAAAATTTCGAAACGGAGGTATCATAGGCAATACGTATAACATCGTAACGGATACCGAAACCTGTTTGCGGATAGGTTATGGTTTTGATGATATATTGCAACAAGGTATTCTGCGTTTCGGAACCAATATAGAAGCTACTTCTATTTATAAAGTAGCCGAATTGCTTTTGACATATCAACCGAAAGAAACCGAAGCGTTTGCCGATTTATTACTCACCGACCAACTGAATACCTGGAAAAAACAGAACGCTGATTTTGCTTTGGCTCTGTATGCAGCTATTCTTCTTATCAAGAAAGATGCCGGATGCTATTACCATCGTTACCTGCCGGCATTGCTTGCTTCCGCTGCAAAAGGAGGGGATTATATTTTGGGAATGCTTTATTATAGTTACACATTGTCTCCCGAGTTGAAGGAACTTTTCCTGGAACGGATTACGAAACAAGTTTCTGCCCTGCGCACAGTCTATGTGGATTTTATGAAGTCCTCGGATTTGCGTCCGTTGCTCCAAGAAATAGGCGCTCCTCAGTGGCCGTATTATTATTTGATAGCCGATGAAACCAATGATAAGGTAGACCGCGCTGCCATACTGCGTGATTTATATCAGGAAAACAAACCTGTTTTTATGGATACCTTTATCCACATGGTAAGTAGTTCCGCTTCTCAAGATGCTATTTATGGCATGTATCTGCTATCAATCATGTTGCAACATGGCGAGGGGGAAAAGTATTTGGAAGCTGCCGGGCGCACATTGCTGCATGCCATGAACCTCCTGATGCATGAATACAATCAGAATGGAAACAGCGTAGGCATCCCTACGGAACAGCAATTGGCCAATAAGGAGATAACAACAGAAAAATGGAAAAAATGGTTAGGTAATATGAGTTATTTTAGTTGGGGGTCTGCGAAACTGATTATTGGAGCATTTGGCTTATTGTATAAACACTCTGCTGTGGCAAGGCGTTTTACAGACTACTTGTTGTTGCGGCTCAATGTCAAGGACTATCCCAGTAATGTCTTTTTGACAATAGGGTATGTTCTGAATGCACGCCAGAAGTGGTTGGGCATTCCGCCACGCGAAAGTTTGGAGATGTTGCTGCACGATGATAACGAATTGACCATGTTGCAGGTTTTCAGGGCTTACAGTTACAATCCGTATATAATAGGTGATGTACTGACCAAAGAAGACGTGGAGCAACATCAGCAGGAGGCGCTGGATTTGCTGACCAACGGCAGTCTGGGCATCGAAGAAACCATTGTGTGGCTGGAGTTTATCTATAACACTTGTAAAATGGAAGAGTATATGCCGTTGATAGGTTTGCTTTCCAATAAATCAAAGACCCTTCGCAAACAAGTGGAAACAATCATAGCCGATCATGAACCGGAATTGCGTCCGCTGTTGGAAGAACAGTTTGACAAACTGAAAGGCGATGCACTTTCCACAGCCAAGCGCCTGATAAAGCGTTGGGACAATGAAGGGAAGTTTGGTTCCGATTTCGTCTTTACTAATGCAACCGTCATCGAATATTGTGCCGAGAATTATGATAAAGGCAATCAGAAATTCATCGCTTGGATTCCCGAAGATATGTTCCTCGATATCCGTTTCTCTGATTTGACGGAGAAAGCCCCGGCCATTGTCCTTCAATACATCCTTTCCGAATATCTCAGTCTGGAAGAACCTTATAAGATAAAGTCCTGCGATAAGATGGTAGAACTGCTTCATCCGCAAGACTTGCAGGCGGCACTCGAGAATATCTACCAATACTGGAAAGACAATGGTGCGGATACGAAGAGAAAGATGATAATGATTCCTTATTGCATTTATGCATCCGATACGCAGATTCTTCGTTTGAAAACACAGTTGAAAGATTGGGCGGAAGCATCCCGTGGAGCGATTGCCGCCTACGTGGTCAATGCCATTGCGATGAATGGCGGCAATGTGGCCCTGATGATGATAGACAGCATGTCCGTCAAATTTCCGAACAACCAGGTGAAGAACGCAGCAAAGGCTGCTTTTGCTTTTGCGGCAAAAGCGTTGGAGATACCCGAAGATGAATTGTCCGATAAGATTGTGCCCACCTTGGGCTTCTCCAAGGAAGGGGAGAAAGAACTGGATTATGGTCCGCGTACCTTTACCGTTACCTTGATGCCCGATTTCTCGTTGACCATTTTTGATAACGAGAAGCAGAAGACCGTCAAGTCCATGCCTGCTCCGGGCGCCAATGACGATAATGTGAAGGCCACTGCCGCCAAGAAAGAATTTTCCGAATTGAAGAAACAGATAAAGGCCACTGTGCAGTCACAGACCAACCGTCTTGAAAAAGTCTTGATGAACGGCCGTGGCTGGAGGGTAAAGGCATGGAATGAACTGTTTGTAGAGAACCCAATCATGCACCATTTTGCCATGGGGCTGATTTGGGGAGTGTACGAGGACAAAAAGCTGACTGCCACTTTCCGCTATATGGAAGACGGTACTTTCAATACGGTGGACGAAGAAGAATACACTTTGCCGGATAATGCAGTCATAACTTTGGTGCATCCTGTCGAACTGTCCGAAGAGACGCTGGCGCAATGGAGGGAACAGTTGGACGACTATGAAGTGGTTCAGCCGTTACCGCAACTCACTGCTCCCATTATCCGTTTGGAAGAGAAAGAATTGTCCGGAAAGAAAATCATCCGTTATACCGGAACAGTGGTCCAGTCCGGAAAGATTGCCGGCATTGCCAAGAAATATAATATGGTTCGGGGCGATGTGCTGGACGGTGGAAGTTATGTTGCTTTCCACTGGGTGGACAAGTATTTGAATGTCGCTGCCCTGCTCAACTTCGAATATATGTATATGGGGCAGGATTATAACGATAACGTGACCTTGGGCGATGTGGTTTTCTATCGCCTGGACGAAGAACAGCAGACCGATGACGAACCGAAGAACAATATGCTGGTTGGAATAAGTGACCTTCCCGAGCGTTTTGTCAGCAGCATTATCGGTATCTTTGACACGATGGTAGGATTAGTTTAATCTTGCTTATGAATAGAAACGAATCATTATGAACGAAAAAATACAGAAACCTTTGATGGAGATGCGGTATGCCGAAGAGCTTGCCGCACTCCGTTCACAAGATACGGGGGCTAAACCCGCCAATTGGCTGCTTTCACCTCGTGCTGTCCGATCTTTTATACTCGGTCAGAAAGCACCGATAGCTTATAATGGCAAATCTGTGACCATTACTCCTAAGTTTTTTGGCGATGATGCCTTGGTGGAACGCTCCATCATCACCCTTGCCGGAAACCGTGGCTTGATGTTGGTGGGTGAACCGGGAACGGCAAAGACCATGCTCAGCGAACTGCTTTCCGCAGCTATCAGCGGCATCAGTACCAATACGGTACAAGGCACGGCAGGAACCAGTGAAGATAATATTAAATATTCGTGGAATTATGCTTTGCTGCTTGCCAAAGGTCCGGTGAAAGAGGCTTTGGTTCCTTCTCCGGTTTATATAGGAATGCAGAAAGGAATCATTACCCGTTTCGAGGAAATCACCCGTTGTCCGCTCGAAATACAAGACAGCTTGATTAGTATCATGAGCGACCGTGTACTCAATATCCCTGAACTGGGAGAAGACGGTTTCCTCTTCGCCTCTTCGGGTTTCAACGTGATTGCCACCGCCAACACCCGTGATAAGGGAATCAATGAAATGAGTAGCGCCTTGAAACGTCGTTTCAACTTCGAAACGGTAGAACCTATCCGCAGTGTCGCTTTGGAAAGCAAAATTATCACCGACCAGTGCCAGGGAATGTTTGCTGCCAACGGTTTGGAATTGCCTGTACAGGACGAAGTGGTGGACATACTCGCTTCTACCTTCAACGAGCTGCGCAACGGAACCTCTTTTGAGAAAGCCAAGATACAGAAACTCTCAGGTGTGATGAGTACGGCAGAAGCTGTATCCGTTTACTATCAATCGGCACTCGATGCCTATTATTATGGAAACGGGAATGTAAGTATGCGTTCCTTGGTGCAAAACTTGATGGGAGCCGTGATGAAAGAGAACAAAGATGATTTGCCGAAACTGAAAGAATACTTCAACAGTGTAATCCGGCTGAAAGCTGAGAAGTGCGGAGGACGATGGAAAGAATACTACGAGAACCGGAATTGGCTGAAGTAGAGCAGCGGTTTGTCCGCAGCTTCGATTTCGGAGAACAAGTGGTGTATTATCCCGTGCGACACCATTCGCCGGCTTGTGCCTGGCATCTGCAACGCGTCATCGCTCAATATTCCCCGGAAGTTATTCTGATAGAAGGCCCTGCGGACTCTATGGAACTGCTGCCTTACATTGCCGATGCCGCCTCCCAGCCTCCTTTCTGCATCTATTACAGTTATGATGACAAGGAAGGAAAGGTAAGCGATGAACGGGAGAAATATCGTGCCTATTATCCCTTTCTTTCTTATTCGCCGGAATTGGTAGCCATTCGCGAGGCCTCCCGGCACGGTATTCCTGTGCAATTCATTGACCTTCCCTATGCTTTGCGGTTGATAAACAATGTAGAAAGTGAATCGGCAGAGTTTCAGTTCCTCTATAATGAAGACAAGGAATATGAAGTGAACAGCTACACCGCCATGTTGGCGCAGCGCAGCGGTTGCCGCAGTTTCTCCGAGTTTTGGGAAAGCCATTTTGAACTGGGAGCGATGGAGATGGATACCCGTTCTTTTGTCAGGAATGTCTTTCACCTGGGGTACTTCATGCGGTTGGCAACTCCCGAAGCAGAATCGTCCTTGAAAGAAGACCGCCAACGTGAAAACTATATGGCGGCGGAGATAAGGAAACATCTTTCGTCTGTTCATCGGATATTGGTGGTGACGGGTGCCTTTCATGTGGCAGGTTTGATGGAATCTTTGCATCAAGAGGAAAAGCAATCATTGACTATGTATGCCAAAGATTCGGTAGCATCTTATCTGATGCCTTATACCTTTAAGGAGGCAGATAGTAAAAGCGGCTATGCCGCCGGTATGCCTTTCCCGGCTTTCTATCAGGCGGTATGGGAGAAGATGCAGAAGAACAAGTCTGATATATTCAGTGCTACTATTTTGGATTATATAATAAAGACGGCTCATTTTGCCCGAAAGACGCAGACTATCTCTTTGCCCGATGAAATTAATGCCCTCAATATGGCACGTTCCTTGGCGGCATTGCGGGGAAAGAAAACAGCCGGTGTTTATGAATTGCTGGATGGAGTGAGGAGTACCTTTATTAAAGGAGATGTCCACGCTACTTCCACCTTCGAGATTGATTTTCTGCAACGTCTGTTATCCGGCATGGGGGCGGGCAAGATTGTTGCCAATGACTGTATCCCGCCGGTAGTAAAAGAGTTCCGTGCATTGTGTTCGCAGTATCGCATCAAGACCTCTACCGTAGAGCGGCAGGAAATTACGTTGGACATCATCAAGAACCCGGCTCATTATCAGAAGAGCCGTTTCCTGCATCAATTGCTATTCTTGGAAACAGGTTTCTCTTCCTTGCAATCGGGTCCGGACTATGTGAACCAATGCAACCGCAATCTAGTGCGCGAGAGTTGGATATGCCGTTACAGCACACAGGTGGAAACACGTCTTATAGACTTGTCCGTCTATGGCAGCACTCTGTCGCAAGTCTGCACCTCGCTGATAGAGAAGAATTTTAAGGATAGCATGACTGCCGAAGAACTGGGAAAACTTCTTCTCTCTGTCCAGGTGATGGGAGTAGAGGGTTTTTATCAGCAATACGAGGAATCCATCCGGCAGGTCATAGCGAATGAAAAGAATTTTATAAACCTTTGCAAACTGTTGGGCAGTTTGCGCTTTTTGGCACACATACAGCAGTTGATGGATGGCAGTGTGAATCCGATTATTCCCGAACTGGGCAAGAAAGTATTCAGTGAAGCGGTTTATCTCATTCCTTTGGTAAAGCAGGCTACCGAAGATGAGGAACAGGAAATATGCGTGCAGATGCGCAATCTTTATCACTACTCCTTGGAAGAGGATGGGTGGCTGGATGTGGAAACTTTTACTTTTGCGGTGGCGGAAGTATTGAAAGATACTTTTTGCAACAGCCGTTTCTATGGACTTTGTCTGGCTGTCCATTATAAGGAGGGGCGCATGGAGCAAGAGGCTTTCTGCCATCAGATTACGACTTATATGGAAAGCAGTCTTGCCCATCCCGAGCAGGCGGCTTCTTTTATCTGTGGCTTGTTCCTGGTGGCGCGCGATGTTCTTTTTATGGATAACCGCATACTGGAGGCACTGGACCGCGTGATAGGTAATGCCGACAATGAGGCTTTCCTTTCGATTCTTCCCAACCTGCGTTATGCTTTTACCAGCTTCCTTCCGGTGGAGTTGAGCCGATTGGGACGCATTGTAGCCGAGAATCATCAAGTGGCGGAATCCTCTCTTTCGGGGAGTATGACCGTTTCGCAGGAAGAAGTAACCAAGGCTATGCGACTGGATACGCGGGCCGCCGAGGCCCTTAATGTATGGAGGATATGATATGGATGAACAACAATTAGTAAACCGCTGGCGGTTGATACTGGGCGACTTTGCTGAAGAAAGTCTGCCGCTGAATCCATCGGACAGTGATTTGGACGGTGCACTTTACTTTCTTTACAACAGGGAATACGGGGATGAACAAGGAATGCGCGAGGAGAATCCTCCCCGGAGTGGTCGTGGTATCTCCAGGCTGACTGTACCCGGTTGGTTGAAGCAGGTGAAACGTCTCTTTCCACAAAAAACGGTGGAAATCATGCAAAAGCAGGCTTTGGATAAATACAACCTGACCGAATTGCTGACGGATGAGTCCGTCCTCCGTCAATTGGAGCCTAATATAAGTCTGTTGAAGAATATATTAGCTTTCCGCAACATGATGCCGGCCCATGTACAGAAGCTGGCTTATAGCATTGTGGAGCAAGTTGTCAAAGACTTGCAGAAACAATTGGAGATAAAGGTGAAGCGCACTTTTTACGGGCGCAAACTTCCTATGTCCAATTCCTCTTATCGCATTTTCCGTAACTTCGATTTCAAGCAAACCATTCGTAAGAATCTGAAGAATTACCATGCAGAGTATGGGACAGTGATTCCCGACCGTCTATATTTCAATCAGAATATCCGTCGCTACAATCCTTGGCATGTCGTTATTTTGGTGGACGAGAGCGGCAGCATGATGGACTCGGTCATCTACACGGCAGTCATGGCATCCATCTTTGTCCGTATGCCTTTCCTGTCGGTAAAGTTGGCTATCTTTGATACTTCCATCGTAGATTTGAGCGAACATATTGATGACCCGGTCAGCACATTGATGAAAGTGCAGCTAGGCGGTGGAACCGATATTCATGGCGCTTTGGAGTATGGAAAGAAAATGATAACCGCTCCGCAAAAGACGATTGTCGTTTTGGTGAGCGATTTATATGATGGAAATAATTATAACTATATGTTTCGTTCATGTCGGGATATCATTGAGGCAGGTAGCCGCCTGTTCGTGTTGCCCGCATTGGATTATTCCAGTACCCCTTGCTATGACAAGCGTGCAGCCCGTCAGATAGCCAATATGGGTGCGGACGTAGCAGCAATAACCCCGGAGGAACTGGCCGAATGGATTGGAAAGATCATATCATAGCACCACAGCCGTGCCCGGAGCAGGCAAAGACTTTTGTCCCTTATGCTGGCGAGCCTTTCCTGGTGACTTTGGCAAACAAGGGATTGTACAAACGCGCACTGAAAGACCTGGAAACCACCAAACGGATAGAGTTGAGCGCGACAGGAGATGAAATCCAAGTTATATTGGATGATGTTACCGTAACTTTAACTCCCAATGTCGCTCAAAGTTCCTGTACCTGTCCTTCCAAGACGGTGTGCAAGCATATCTTGATGGGAATCCTTTCCGCTTCTGCATATGCTTCTATGGATACGGAAAATTTTCCGTCGGAATCCATATCGTTGGCATCTGCATCGTTCGCATCGTCACCGGAATCACCGTCATCATCGGTATCTTCTTCCGAACCATTGACGGTCTTTTCCCAATCTTCCCCCGAAGCATGGGAAGAATTGAAGACAATAGATATCCCAGCCCTTCGCAAACAAGCCGGAAAAAAATTGTTTGAAGATACTCTCCGACTGATTCAGGATGGATGGACTGCTGATTTGACAGAAGGCGATATGCTGGAAGCAACGCTGAATACGGAGAATATCTCCGTCTATTTCCCCCGGCAGAACAGTTTGGAAGGAGCAATTTGTAAATGCGGTGCATCGGGTTTATGCAAACATAAACTGATAGCCATTCTGTCCTATCTCAGTAATCGGAAAGGAGAACTCTCTTTCTTGGAAGAGGGCAACTCCCAGTCCCTGCTCACCGATGAGGCGCAAACATTGTTGGAATCAGCAGACCGATTTATCATCCATCTGCTGGATAAAGGCATGATTAGTTGCGGAGAGAATGAAGTGGAGGCATCCATTCAGTACTCCATTCGTATGGAGAGTTGCGGCATAGGCAACCTGGCCCGTCTTTTCCGTTCTCTTTCTACCGATCTGGAAAATATGCTGGCCAAGCATGTAGGCTTCAGCCAACTAATGACGTTCGCCACCTTATCCCGACTGCATAATACTATGCGGCTGATATTGAGTAATCGCCAGGACAACACACTGCTATCCCAACTGATAGAAGGTACCCGTTCCGATTATTATACTACTCCGATAGGGCATTTCACTGCCTTGGGCGCTTGTCCCTGGCAGACTCGTTCCGGCTATTTCGGTATCACTGCCTATTTTTTCTATCAGGAGAAACAGACCGTTTGTACCTATACCGTTAGTATGGCGGATTATTATGATCGGACGGAGCACTTGGCGGATATAGCCAACCTTACCCGTCAATTTCAAAAGAATGAACATTGGGGAGGAAATGTTTCGCTCACTTCCTTGTCCCGTGCCGAGTTTACGCTCCGCAACTTCAAACTGAACAGTCAGAACCGGCTTTCCTCTTCTTCACAGACACAATGTGAGTTGACTGGAACGGTAGATAGCAAAAGCATCGCCCCTTTATCTGCATTGCCCTTATTCTCTGCATCCGAAGTGGAGCTGGAGTTAAACTATGATTATTTTCAGAAGCGACAACCGCCCCGTCTTGTATTGGTTCCGTTCACTCGGTTGGCCGATGTTGATTTCAGCCATACGGAGCAAAAATTGGTCCTTACACTGGAAGACTCCGCAACCAATTGCACAGAAATTATGTTATTTTATAATGAGATGACAAAAGATGCAATCAATTATTTGGAGAGCCTGTTCCGTTTCGGCAAAGAAATGCCCTGCTATATGGTGTGTTTGGCAGGACTGGACGGGCTGACTCCTGTTTCTATAATCGGCGATAAAGGGATTGATAATTTCTTTTTTCCACAATAAGGAGGAGATAGAGTCATGATGATAGAAAATGTATGTAGAGAACTGGAACTTTTGCTTTCCGATATCGCTTTCGGCGGTCTGCGGAATGTGCAGCCTGTGACACTATGCAAGTTGGAAGAACTGAAACAATGGATGAAAGAACTGAATATGACGGAATGCATCAGCCGCATAGACCGTCTGGTGCATTCCTTTCATCAGTATCGGTTGGGAGCCATTACGATGGAACAATTGGCTTCCGAATGCTGTGCTTTGGAATTTTACGAGAAACATATACTGGCAAATATTCTTAGAAAATAACCCTTAAACAAGTAAAGACATGATTGAAGACATTCTGGAATTTAACAAGAAGTTTGTGGAGAACAAGGGATACGAAAAGTACATCACAAACAAATATCCCGATAAGAAAATTGCGATTCTCTCTTGCATGGATACCCGTCTGACAGAGTTGCTGCCTGCTGCCCTGGGCATTAAGAATGGTGATGTGAAGGTTATCAAGAATGCGGGGGCGGTGATTTCGCATCCGTTTGGTAGTGTCATTCGCAGCTTGATGGTAGCTATCTATGAATTGGGGGTGAAAGAAGTGATGGTCATAGCGCATTCCGATTGCGGTGCCTGCCACATGGACAGCAAGGAGATGATAGAGCGAATGAAGGAGCGTGGTGTCAAACAAGAGACCATTGATATGATTCACTTCTGTGGTGTGGACTTCGGTGCTTGGCTGGATGGTTTTGAAGATACGGAAAAGTCGGTGAAAGGAACGGTGGAGGCTATTATCACCCATCCGCTGATTCCGAAGGATATTACGGTGAGGGGATTTATCATTGATTCGGTGACGGGGGAATTGACAAGAGTCCAAGGATAATGTTTGGGTCGAGATTGGCAAGCGTTTCCTGGAATAACTCTGTACCCAAAAAGAGAGTGTGTCAAAAATAAGACACACCCTCCTATCACATAATCTTCATCATTTTTGATTTTATTGGGCGAAAGCATGGTGGTAACCCTCTACCTTGTTCCATGCGCCCCGGGTAAAGTCAGGAATAGCTACCGGAGCACTTCCGTTTTCTATAGAAAGACGGGTCAGGTCAGCCATACAGCACCATTCTGCCAGGTCGTATACATCCATATCCAGAGGCAGACCATTGCGAAGACAGTATACCAGGCGATAATCCATGATGAAGTCCATGCCGCCGTGACCGCCAACCTTTTTGGCTGTTTCTTCCAATTCCTGGTGGATAGGGTGCTTGTACTGAGTCATCAAAGCATCTTTTATCTTTTCGGGAACAGCCGAGTGCATGCTCAGGTTTTCATGGTCGGGTATGCTGGTGCTGTCAATTTGCTCCGGACGGAAGCAATATTGTTCAATAGGATATTTGTTGGCAAAACCTTTGGTACCGGTCAGCTGGTACATACGGCTGTAAGGGCGCGGATTCATTACATCGTGCTGTATGTGGATGGTCTTGCCGTTTTCAGTACGGATAAAGGTCATGGTGTGGTCACCGTTTTGAAAGTCGGGAGCCTCTTCATTCTGGTATTGTTTTACCAGTTCGGGACCGGTTACTGCTTTGGTATCCATCGCTACCAATGTCTTCATACGGTCACCACGGTGAATGTTCAGCAATTGGCAAGCCGGGCCCAGACCGTGAGTGGCATAAACATCGCCACGGAACTCGCGGTTGTAATCCAGACGCCAGTTGTTCCAGTAATAAGGCCAGAACTCTTCCAGATTATGTATGTAAGAACCTTCTACGTGAAGCACTTCACCGAAAAGACCTTTCTGAACCATATTCAGAGTGGTCAGTTCGAAGAAATCGTAAACACAATTTTCAAGTTGCATGCAGTGCTTGCGGGTCTTTTCGGAAGTATTGATTAATGCCCAGATTTCATCTAGGGACATAGCGGCAGGTACTTCGATGGCAGCATGCTTTCCATGTTCCATGGCATAAATCCCCATTTCGGCATGGTGCTTCCAGTCCGTTGCAATGTATACCAAGTCTATGTCGTCACGGTCGCACAATTGCTTCCATGCATCTTCGCTGCCTGAGTAGAGGGCGGGGGCTTCCATTCCGGCATTGGTCACAATCTTTTGTGCTTTCTCCGCATTTTCGGGCAGAAGATCACACAATGCTACGATTTTAGTTCCGGGGATGTGCGTCCAGCGTTCTACCGCACTGGGACCACGCATGCCTAGGCCGATGAAGCCTACACGCACGGTGTCAAGTTTGGGCGTAACGAGTTCGATAACATCCTGTTGTCCGGCGGGACGTTCGGGTACTGTCACTTCAAGAGGCGCATAATCGTCTTTTACTACTTCTTTTTGAGGGGAAATACAGCTGGCCAGACATAATAATGCTAAACCAACTACCAAAGCAGATAGGTTTTTAATCATGATTTTTTCTTAATGGGTTTGAGAATTACTAGTTTGGTTGCAAACTTACATAATTTTTTAAAGATTCGGTACTTGTCGGCTAAATCTTTTTATGGAATTGGGCTTGCTTTGATTAGAGGCAAAGTTCTGTGAGAACTTGTCCTTT
>CAVJPC010000048.1:0-4167 GCA_963651205.1 Bacteroidaceae bacterium | reverse complement strand
GTGCCCGTACTCAGCTTACCTGCGCTATTGAAGTACACGCTGCTGGCGTAGGCGCTAGCAGCAGGCACAGACGACGACCAGTAGGCGCCGTAGGCGCCCTGATCGACGGAAGCTCCAGTACTGCTGTCGCGGTAGCCCGCAGCAGGCAAGATAAGGTTCTTTCCGCTTTCTTTTCCCGGAACGGTTAAGCGTAAGTTTGTTCCATCCCAAGTTGTTCCGGATACGGCAGGTTCCTGACCTGCACCGATAGCGATCCACTCAGCCTGAGTAGGAACACGCCAACCTTTAGGACAAGGATCGGTTGCGGTTTTAACGACATCAGCATTGTCTTTTCCTTCGTTTGCATTCCAAAGCTGCTGATACCAGGCGCCCTTGTCCATTCCTGCATTTTCCGGATTTGCATTACCTTCACCATTAATCTGCAACCAGTTATACTTAAGTGCAGATGTACTATAAATGAACTTACCATCCCATTTAGACATCTTAGTAAGGTCATCCTGAACAGGACGGCCCAAAGCTCCGATACCCGTGGTATCAGCTACTGTCGTTGAAGCATTATTGGTTGCAGCAAAACCATATAAACGACCCCACTGGAATAATTGACCGCAATCGGCGGTAATATCTGTATTGGCAGTAGTAACAGCCTTATTATTCGTTGTAGTTGCACCCACATTGATAGGAGCCCAATATTTACCGTCTTTCATTAAGACTGGCAATGCATTAGTAACGCCATTATAAACTGGGCGACTCTTAATAGTAATCGTATCGCAGGCACTTAAATTTCCACCGTTACAAACGATCACGTAAACATCCAAAGGAACTTTTTCGTCGGCATTCTGCAGAGGAATATTGATCGTGATCGGAGTTTCCACCTTGGCACTACCGTAAGTGACAATTGCATCGCCTGCCTCTGCAATAGAATTGCTCTTACCGCCGATAGAAGACGCATCGGCATCAAAACCATAACCCAGTTTAACGACTGAAGCAGTTGTACCGATTGTTTTGAAAGTCATTGTTCCACCGGTTGCCGTCACATTTGTTATATCCAGCGTTTTAGTAGCTTCTGTCCAGATAGCTCCATTCATATTTACTTCCACAAAATCTGAAAGTACAGGTTTCGGATAGACCGGTTTTACCTTGATCGTATCGGATTCCGCCCATTCTTTTACCACAATATCCCAGGTAATATCCGTACTGTCGGGAGCTGCATTGATATTAACTACATAACGATGATTACGGGCTAAAGCGATAGGATCGCCGATTGTTCCTACACCGTCTACTTTTTTGAATTCAATTACTTTAGAAACTTTTCCGCCACGGTAAGTACCATTCACCTGAACAGCTGTGGCTGTGGCAGGATCGGCATTGTCATTCTCGTAAGCATACAAACTATCCAACTTCTGGATAACAGGAGAAGTTCCCTCTTCTACTACGGTTCCGCTTGTGGCGAAAGGAACACCGGATACGGTCTGTGTGGGAAGGTCTGTTATACCCGGTATCAGGTAAGAAGCTGTTTTTGGGCGGATCAATTGAGCCGAAGTAAGTACGAACCCATTGTCCGGAGTTGTTTTGTTGTAAGCATTGTTATGAATGTCGATACGCGATACCAAACGATCCATATCGAAATCCATAGAAGCAGAACCACCACCGTTACCGCCGCTTGCACGTTTCCAGGCTTCGATCGTACGAGTGGAATACATTAAAAGAGGTGTTTTAGGATTTTCGGAGATTGTTTCAGATACAACCTTTCCCAAATCTTCCCAATTGGTTATGGCCTTTAGCTTATCAGCCAGACCATTTTCCAAATAGTTCGCGATCACGATCACCTGAGGATTTTTCCAACCATCGCTACGATGGCGGATCTTAGCCGTGTATTCACCGGGAGTTCCCGCTGTTACTTCCTCCAATTCTTCCTGCAAACCATTGGCTGAAAGCACTTCTTCATCGCTGAAATAGCCGCCGAAAGCACCGTACTGTTCAGCACCGTCTACGGTCTCTGTTTCCGTATTGACAAAGAAGGCTACGCTACTGATAGTTTTCTCTGCATCATAGGCTACATTTACAAGTGTATCACCCACCGCTCTCGTTTTGGGAGCATCAGGGTATTTGAGGGTAAGGGTCAACGCGCCGTAGCCCGCTTCCACAAAATCCGGGTTTTTCTGGATTAGTTCCTCGCTGTCATTGCATGAAGCAAGCATGCCGCAAAGCAACAATGGAACCATTGCTAATTTATAATTCATGATTTATTTGTTTTAATATTATTACTAGTGAGTCAAGTCTTAAGCTCCGGCCTGAGTGACAGTAAATGTTACCGATACCGTAGGATGGGCTTTATTCTTTAATTTAATAGTAGCTACACGCTCTGTTCCGGTTGAATTGTCTTCTGTACCGTCAGAGGCCATTGTTACTGTAATCGTATTCGCGTCAGTTAACGTTGCACTTACCCAAGCGTTAGCAGAATCGTTTTCAATCTCCCACTCGCTGGCATCAGTAATACCACTGTTGATAGTAATTGTTGAAGCACTTAGGTTTGTACCATCATTATCAACTGTCAGAGCACTCGATGCTAATACCGGAGCAACAGGTAACGTTTCACCAGCCTGAGTAACAGTGAAGGTAACAGAAGCATCGTTGTCTGTAGTATGTTTCAAAGTGAATGTAGCTGCACGTTCTGTTGCACCGACACCGGAGTTGTCTTCATTTCCGTCACTGGCCATTGTTACGGTAATCGTAGTTTCGTCGATCAACACAGCGCTAACCCAATTGTAACTGCCATCAATGCTCCAATCTCCCAGATCGGCAGCATCGATACCGGAAATCGTGATCGTAGAAGCACTCAAGTTAGTACCATCGTTATCTACTGTCAGAGCAGAAACATCGAATGTAGGTTTAGTCACCGGAGCAGCTACAGGATCAGCAGCCTGCGTGAATGTGATTTCCTGATAGATCGTTGCGTCCTGCGTATTTTCGATACGAACGGTTGCGGAACGTTCCGCTGCATCAGCAGCCGTATTGGCATCAGCTTTCAGATAGAAACTTCCGTTCTGGCTTTGAGGTACGAGATCGATAGCACCTTCCTGTGTCAACCAGGTAGCATCGGCAGGAATAACAACTTTCCACTCGGTGGTAGCATTTACAGTAACCTTACGTTCGCCTACATGTAGACCTGCTGAACCTTTATCCGTAAAGCCGGTTGCCGGTATGGCTACATTACCGTTAGAAAGGCCTATACATTTAACAGTAATAGAACCCAGGTTCTGAGCGGCCTGACGAACGATCAGTTTCTGTACCAGATCGGTGGCACCGTCAGCACCTGCAATCGTAATGATTACAGTATCTGTTCTTGCATTGTCTTTATCCGTATGAACGGTAGGTACGATCGAGAAGGTTTCCTCACCTGTTCCATCAAATGTAGAACCGTCACCTGCGGCAGCTTTCAATGCTGATTCTTTACCAAATGTAAACCAGTTTCCGGTTTTAGTAGCTTTCCAGGCTGTACCTGCTGGCGCTGTAACCTTAACATTCAATGAGTCACCAGTAGTCTTTTCTCCGGAGAACGACAGCAGGTTGCCGGCTATGGCTTTGCCTGAAAGATCAAGGTAACGGGTGGTATTAACGGCCTGTTTTACGATAAGCGGCTGGCGGATAGACGGACGGCGTACGTTCTGTACCATCACAACACCCTGACGTTCTTCTTTACTGCTCGGGTTAGGAAGCAAAGTGGTTACCTTGAATTCCTTCAATACAGTGTCACCCGGAAGCGTGCTAACGCCGATCCAGTCTTTATACTGGTCTTCCACGATCAATTCCCATTCTCCGTCGGCAGCTACAGCGATAGCCGCAGAGTCGGTAAGAGTCGGTTCGGCAGCTACTGCCAGCGTATTATTGGCAAAACCTGCAGCTTCGCTGCTCAGCTTAATCGTTCCATCGCCGGTATTTACATTAACCGTATCGCCTACGAGCCATTCGATTACCTTCAAAGTAGCATCCAGCTCACCGCTTCCCAGGTCTTCCACCTCTACCAGATAGCGGTTGTTGGCTTCGATATTGACCACATTACCGGTCTTGTATTCCTTAAATTCTACATCCAGCACCTGTGCGGCATTCGTGATCAGGTTCGTTCCTACCAAAGAGAACTTAACCTCTTCGCCCGTTGTCATCTTAACC
>CAVJPC010000047.1:0-2521 GCA_963651205.1 Bacteroidaceae bacterium | reverse complement strand
TAAATTACATCCGCTCCGTCTCCGTACTTCATCGACCAGTACACCATATACTTCCCCGCTTCAGGATCGAAGACAGTCTGCGGTGCCCATACACGTTTTAATTTTTCCTGACCTGCATAACGCTTCTGCATGTTGACAACCGAGTGCGACCAGTTCACCAAATCGGTAGACTTCAACAATACCATAGCACGGTTTGAGTCCCAGCCATTGTCGCTAACCATATCCGTCACTACCATATAAAAGGTCTTACCATCCTGACAACGCAGGATGTGCGGGTCGCGTACTCCTCCCGTCGAACTAATCACTTTAGAGTCGAGTATAGGTTTGCCATCATTCAGCGCCCAGTATGTATATCCATCCATACTTACCGCATAGCAAACTGCTTCTTCACTGATATGATTACCTGTAAAATAAGTAAACAAATAGGCTACATAATCCTTTTCCGGGAAAGGCATCTGCTGAGAATAGCCGGGAAGTGAAAACAAAGACAATACTATTGCCAAAAAACTCATCTGAAAAGTGCTTTTCATTCTAACAACCATAATCTTTTTATATTAAATCAATTAGATGGTGTAAAAATAACACTTTATCAGCTATTACACAATAAAAGTGTATATGTTGTGTAACATATACACTTATTTACCTAGATTACTGATTATTCAAAAAACGCACCAACTCACAGGATGCAAGCAAAAAGGCACCCACTCCGAAATTAGAGGTTGAATTGGCATCAACAATCTGACCGGGAATCGCTTTTTCACCGATAGGTTGTACATAACCGATGCGTCCGTTCGGTTGTAAAGCTACGGTAGTCAGATAGTCCCATGCTTTCATGGCAACCGGCTGATAGGTCGCTTTATCCAATAATCCGTTGTTCATTCCCCACAGCAGACCGTAGGTAAAGAAAGCGGTGCCACTGGTTTCGGGGCCCGGAGCATGTTCAGGATCAAGCATGCTGCGAGTCCAGTAACCTTCAGGTTGTTGGCAGGCAGCTACCGCTTTGGCTAATGTTTGAAAACGATCTATGTATTCCTGACGGTAGAGGTCTGTTTCGGGCAGGTCTTTCAGCACCCGGGCCAAAGCGGCAAGTACCCAGCCGTCACCACGCGCCCAAAAATCTTTCTTGCCATTCACACTCTTATGCTTGGGATATACATACTTGGCATCACGATAGTACAAACCGGCTTCGTCGTCATACATAATGCTGTTGGCATACGTCCAATACTCATGCATCTTCTTCAAGTAAAGCGGATTATCAGTCAGTTTATACAGTTTCGTCATGACCGGCATAGCCATGTATAAGCCGTCAGACCACCACCAATAATCATTCTTATCGGTGCTCATCTGATATTCCATCACTTCACGGGCACGGGCTATCTTTTGGGAATCGGGCTTTACATTATATAAATCGGCATAAACTTGGAAACAAACCTGATAATCACCGAAAAGAACATAGTCATCGCTTTCGCCATAACTGTATTTCCATTCCGATTTATCGTCACTTTTCGCACCTTTCCATTCATTGTGTTCAGCCCATGCTTCGGAATAATCGTAGTAATCCGAGTTGCCGGTCAGGAAGAATGCCTCCATATTTCCGGTATGATAGGCAGCGTTATCCCAAAAGGAGCGTTCGTGTTCGGGGTGCGTCTGTTGCCAATAGTTATTCACCTTATTGATTATACTGATAACATCTTCTGTTTGGGGTCTTTGAGCTGTGCATGAGACAGCGCCCACACAAAGCATAAGAATAAAGCATTTTAATTTCATATCTTTATTGATTACAGCTTCATTTAATAATTTCTAATACATATACGGGTTGAGGTTCAAATTCTACCGTTCGTTCACCGTCACCCTGTTTGGTATGCTGCACAAATAGTTGCAAGCTTCTTTTTTGTTTCCAAAGTTCGGTATCGTGCGAAGGCTCCCAGGCATCTACCGGAAAATCAGTTAAGTCGGTAGTAGTCCATTTGTCAGTCGCCACATTCTTTGTATGCGCCAAAGACACTCTGCTGCCCCGTTCTTCATCCCGAAAGACATAATAGATTTCTCCATGATCCACTACAATGCGAGGACGGGAAACAGGGATCATTTTCGTACCTCCCCCCTTCAACGAGAAAGGTGTCTTACGCTCGGATACCCGGCGACTTTGCCACTTCTTGCCATCGTTCCAAACGATGCGATATTGCGGAACATCACTGGTCGCATCACGCCAATAAGAAGCAATATACGGATTGCCTTTTGCATCGGCACTCATGCTGGTCTGGTTTATCAATTCCGAGTTTTGGGGAATACGGCATGCATATTCCGCATTAGCAAGACGTATGGGCAGTGTGTACTTTTCTCCGTCCGACTTATACCAAGTGATACCGTTGTCGAAAGAGCGGGCATAACATAAATCATGATTCGTTTCCACCATCCATGTTTCACGCCAAACCCAGGATAGATGTATTGTACCTTGCTCATCTACATAGAGTTGCCAATAAGCATTGCGCTTATTTTCACCGTCAATCAATACATCTTG
>CAVJPC010000046.1:0-6416 GCA_963651205.1 Bacteroidaceae bacterium | reverse complement strand
AAATCGTAATTGCCATTCTTTACAATAATAGTGACAGGTTCATTTGAAAGTGTTCCGGCTTTTGATACAGCAGCCTCTAGTGTTTTAAATGAAGTTTCATTTTCATCTGTGATAGTTTGGTCTACCGTCAGAACTGTTTCTTCCGCTGGCATAACAGCCCACCCTACACTTGTTGCCGCCATTATAGCAGCAAATATTGTTAGTAATCTTATTTTCATTTCTTGTTATTTTAATATTAATACTGAGAAATTTTACCTCTTAGGCAAGAAGCCTTGCCTTTCCTTTTTTAATAGAGTATTGGTTCTTTCTGTAATTAGCCCATAAGCGACAGATTTAGGTATCCATCAATTCCCGGAGTGGATGTTATAAAAATAAAGAAGGCGTAGGAACTGTTGATATATCTATTGTTGAGGCCTTCGACTGCCCTTCATTCCGATATAAACAACAACCCACGCCCTTTATCTTGATATGTATAGACATATAAAATGCCTACGAGCATATATAACAAGAAAAGGAACGTGAGCGTTCTGTTGTCTATTATCCAGATCTAATGAAAGTGTCGAAGTTTCAACAATAGGATAATATCTTTAAAACGCTTCTCGTTATCAATAAGATGCACTGAACGGCAACGCTTCGCCGGAGTACAAGGGCAAAAGTAGAGAGAAGTGTTTGGAAATGCAAATAAAAGAGAAAGTAAATGAGCTATTAATTGAAAATAAAGAATTAAGCTTTACGATTCTGTGTCAGACTTGGGATAGCTTAGTTTAAATCATACAACAAAAGTTTTTCAAAATAAATCCTTCAATCCTTCAGCATTGCGAATATATATCTGATAATAATTGATATATGGCTGAAGGAAAGTTGCTTGGCTGAAGGAATTATCTTGATTTTTGAGTTTTTTTATTCATAAACGGTAGCTTTCGGTATTATGGAAAAGGCGAGTAGCCCCCGGCCGGTTATCTGTTTACATATTTTATTCTAACGCATGAGTGCTTAGCTTTTAGTTCAATTGTCTTTTCTTCTTTTCTGTTTGTCAACTGTCGAACGCTTGTACGACATCTGTCGGACGCTTGTACGACATCTGTCGGACGCTTGTTTCACAGTAGTCGAACAAGCGTTCGACAGCTGACAAACAATAAAAAGGTACTAACTTTCACAATAAGAAGCCATTATCTATCCAACTATTATCTACTGGCCTTGACTTACCTTTTCTTGAAGGAATGAACTAAAACAGATGTTGATATTAGGCATGAATATGAAGTATTATTTTAAAAGTAGAACCATTTCCTTCATGTTGCTTATAAATCCTTCAGCCATAAATGTTATATAATCAGTTGTTTAGCGTATAGCTGAAGGATTGAAGGATTTATTTTAAAAAACTTTTGTTGATATGATCCGGGATAATTCTCCTACAAGGTAAAAAGGTAAATTAATTAGTTGGAATTGTTTCCCTTGAACAGTCTTTACTTCATTGACCGAATAAGGTTGCGACCATACCCGGAAAGCAACTGCCTTGCTCCACGCAGGATAAGTGGCTTTCGGTGGCTGTCTGTTGCCCATTCTTCCAGGTTTGTTAAGATATCTCTTTTGAACATGATTGTCTATCTGGTTGGTATACAGATGCAAATATACTTATTTGTTTCAAACCGGAGGCAAGTTTGAGCTGAATTTGTTTCAAACCGGAGGCAAAATGGCTGATTTTTTGTTTCAAACCGGAGGCAAGTTGGTTTTTTAGTAAACAGATTCGTCTTTCGTCAAGAGTAGAACTTCTTTCTAATTGAATAGTTACGCTGAAGTTCCATATAAGAATATTATTTATTCAAAACACGGAGCTTCAGCGTAATTCGTTGAGATGTAATCACTTTACGTTGAAAAGTGATTTTCTCGTTCGAGTCTTTATCATATAATTTAGTTCAGTATCACACCACTGTTATTCGTTGGGTTTTGTGTCAACGTGCTACCACTTGGGTAGGAGTTAATGGCATCCTGCGAGATATAGAACGTAACGCGGTAGTCGGTAGCCGGTATATCTTTCGTTGCTTCGTGAGGACCGGGATAACGGCGGTACAATGTATCGCCGTTGCGGAATACATCAAAACTGCGTTCGGCCTGATAAGCCAATTCAAGTTGACGCTCTTTGTCAATCAACGTGGAGGCATTGTTTGCATCCAGAGATGAATAACCGGCACCGGGGATAGAACGCTCGCGGATAGTGTTCAGATCGGCTAATGCTTCACTGTAACGTCCTAGCTTAGCATATGCCTCCGCACGGTTAAGATAGATTTCGCCCAAACGAGAGATGATTGGAGAATGAAGATGTGAGTCTTCACCTTCGCGCGAACATTTTGTGATATAAAACTCGGGATAAACACGGTTTAATGACATCTGATAGTCGATAACACCTGTGTAGGTTTCTCCGTCAGAATAAGATATCGAGTAGATTTGCTGTGCTTCGTCTACTACAGTCATCGGATAAGTTTTTTCTTTTCCTTCAACAACTTCCGTACAGCTGTATTGGTTGCCGTTCTTGTTTAAAGTTGCTTGCACGTAGTTGAAGTTTGTGTGTTCACCACTTGCGTTGTATACTTTCTTGATAAAGCGGAAAACTTCTGTGTATTTGCCGTTATCATCAACCACATACTGTGGCTCAATGAAGTTTGCGCGTGCATCTACAATCTTTTTCTGATCCGGACGCCAGTCGTTGCGGCCTGTTTCATTCAGTATATCAATGTATTTGGCGCTGGCAAACATTTCGCCCCAACCCATACCGCCGATATTGGCATACATACCACCGATGCCGTAATAATGGTCGAAGCCGGAGAATTCGGAAGCTACCCGTTTTACAACGAAGATAGACTCTTTATTGTTTTCCGGTGTATAGGTGTTGTAGTTCATAAACTCGTTATGTGGTAACAACTGATAAACACCGGAGTTGATTACTTGCGTAGCATAGTAAACAGCAGAGTCGGCATATTGTGTGTTAGGATTTGAATAAGTACCGCTCATATATAAATATACGCGTGACAACATGGCTTGAGCAGCTCCGATGGATGCGTAGGCCGGACCTTCGTTGATAGTCAGCATGCTTTCTGCTTTGCGCAAGTCGGCAATAGCTTGTGCATAACTTTCTTCAACCGTTGAACGGTCTGGTAATTGCAAATTCTCAAGATCATCTGGTGTTCCGTTGACGATAGGTACCCCCAGATTTTTATTTGGCGCTTGATAATAAGGGCGGGAGTAGGCACGAGTAAGGTAGAAATACATCATACCTCTGATATAGTAGCATTCGCCCAACTTGTTGTCTATGTCTTCGCTTTGTCCTTCTTCAATCATTTTGATGATGTTGGAAGTCTGGGCTATGGCTTTGTAGCCTGAATTCCAGAAGGCATCCAGTCGATAATTCTCGGCAGTACGAGAGAAAGAGATGAATTCGTAGAATGCATCCGTGGATGAGCCTCGAATCATCATATTGTCGCCCGCATATTCACCGAGGCGGTGCATCGGGTCAGACCATGTTTTCAATTGGGCATAGGCGCCACGCACTAAGCCGTCGAGTGCTTTATTCGGGTCCGAAGTTATGTCTTCGGCCGCCATGCTTCCATTAGGCAATCGTTCGATATCGCAGGAAGTCAACAGTGTTCCTATGCAAACAGTTGCCAGAAAGAAATTCTTTATATTAGTTTTCATATTTACTTAGCTAGTTTAGAATGTTAAATTAAGACCGAACATGAATTTGCGTGTAGACGGATAAACTGAAGGACCGGCAGAGCCGATAACAGAGATTGTTCCGTCGTCATTGGCTTTAGCTGGTATTTCCGGATCTACACCCGAATAACCGGTGACTGTGAACAGGTTTTCACCAGCAAAGAAGATGCGCATATTCTGGATGTAATACTTGGGCAGACTTAGGTTATAGCCAATAGTAAGCGAACGCAGTTTCAGATAATCGCTATCTTCCAGATAACGGCTGGAAGGGCTGTTTGCTTTTGATTGATTATTATAAGATGGAACAGGATGTGTTGCGATATCGCCAGGTTTTTCCCAACGATTCCATCCATCTTTCAATTTCATCTGGTTGCGGTCGGTGTAAGTACCGTCGGCATCATATTCTTGACGGGAATAGTTATAGATCTTACCACCGAGAGAGAAACCGAATACGGCATTCAGATCAATGTTTCTCCAGCTTAATGAGGTGTTGAATCCACCAAACAGTTTCGGTGTAGATGGTTTGCTGATCACAAGGTCGGCCTTTGTGTAATCATCTGTTATGACACGGCTGCCGTCTTCTGCGGTAGTGTACCATTGCGGAGCTCCGTTTTCCGGGTTTACGCCAGCCCATTCTTTTACATAGAATGCGTCACTGCTATAGCCTACCTTCAGAATTTTCGATGCTTCACCGGCAATACCGATACCACCGCCAATAATGACTTCCATATTCGGATCGTCTCCATACAGCTTTTCTACTGTATTCTTGTTGTGTCCCACGTTGGCTTCGAGGCTCCAGCTCCAGTCTTTAGTGCGGATAATGTCACCACCTATAGTAAGTTCGATACCTTTGTTACTGATTTCACCAATATTTTGCCAACGACTGGTTACACCTGTAAGACCAGATAGCGGGGTCTTGTAAAGTACGTCTGTCGTGTACTTATTATAGTAATCGAATACGATGCGCAGGCGGTTATTAAACAAGTTGGCATCCACGCCGATACCGAATGTGGCTGTTTCTTCCCAAGTTAAGTTCGGATTGCCGACTTGGCTGATCAATGTACCCGGTATGCCATCATAGTTGGCTGAAATTGAATAAAGGGCATATTGCGGATAATAATCACCCGGGCGGTTACCCATGATACCGTATGAAGCACGAACTTTGAGTGCGTCTACCCATTTTGCATTGAACCAATGTTCACGACTGATATTCCAGCCACCACTAACTGAATAGAAATTACCATAACGGGCGTCTGAACCGAAGTTGGATGCTCCGTCGCGACGAAGAGATAGCTCTGCCACATAACGGTTATCGTATGAGTAGTTTCCGCGGAAGAAGTAAGATTGAACTGCCGATTCAGTTAGGCTTCCTCTCACTTTTTCAGGTAAGGCAGTTACATCCAGCACCTCAAATCCAGGAGCGAACCCTGTTCCTATAGCCTTGATGGCTTTTCCTTGATAGTCTTTGAACTCGTAAGCCAATACGGCATCTACCGAGTGTTTGCCAAACATTTTGTTGAAGTTCAACAACTGGTTGGTATAGCGGCGGCTCGTATTGCTTTGGTATTCTTCGATACGACCATTTACGCCGGAGGCTCCATTGCTTCGCGGATCGCTATATGATTGATAATAATAATTTGTGTATTGGAAACTGTTTACTGAACGGAATGTCAACCAATCTGTAATCTTAATATCGAAATCCAAGTTACCAAGGAACTCGTAAGTCTTATAATCAGTATGATTGCCATACGAAAGATCGTTCAGGTAGTTTGTCTGCTGGCTGTTGACCCATCCTTGGTAACGGTCGGGAACCAATTCGCCGTTTTCTTTATAAGGACTGTCCCACGGAAACATGGAGTACATAGATGTAACGGAATACTGTGCATCCTCTACCGTACGCATTGCTCCTGAAACAGAAGGTTTAATAGTCAACCATTTGAATGGTTTATAGTTTGAACGATAGCGGAAGGTGTAGCGCGAATAGTCGTATCCTTTTACAGCTCCCTCTTCGTCGTAGTATCCGACAGAGAAGTATGAACTAAGCTGGTCGTTTCCTCCTGAGAGTGAGATATTATAATCCTGTGTAAAGCCGGATTGAGTGGCCAGATCCCACCAATCGAAATTGGAGTTACGCAATTCCGAGTTCCAGCGAGGGAAAGCAACCATTTCCGGATTGTTGAAAGAGGCATAGTAGTCATATAGTTCCGCTCCATTCATCATTTCCTGTTTCCCGTTGTTCAACGTGCTGATACCTAGTTTGGCAGAAGCGTTTATCTGTATCTTGCCGCTCTTGGCCGCTTTGGTTGTAATAAGGATAACACCGTTTGCCCCTTCCGAACCATAGATGGCGGTAGAAGCAGCATCTTTCAGGATAGTCATAGTTTCAATGTCCGAAGGATTCAGTAATCCGGCACCGTCTCCAACGATCACACCGTCGATTACCCAAAGCGGAGCTGTCGAACCGCTCAATGTAGCTTTACCGCGTACTACAACTGCACCGCTTGAACCCGGCTGTCCGGAACCCGGGGCTACGTACACTCCTGATACCTTACCATTTAGCATGTTTTCAACTGAAGGTGTTGTAATGTCGGTCAGTTTCTCTTCTTTCAGGGTTTGCAAAGCACCCGTTAAACTTTCTTTTTTCTGAACGCCGTAACCAACGATAACAACTTCTATATATCATGTCGTTGGGCGCGATTATGCCCATGCGC
>CAVJPC010000045.1:0-2667 GCA_963651205.1 Bacteroidaceae bacterium | reverse complement strand
ACATTTACCCCTACCTTTGATATGAATGCGACCAAATCCAAATAGCTGATACCACTGTTGTAATCGGCACCATCGGTTTGACCAAGCATTGTCATCGCACTTGAAAAATGAATGCGACGGCCTTCATCATCCCGGTCGAATCGTTTGGAAATAAATGTGTGCTGGGTAAATGAGTATATATTAGCTTGGGATTCCGGTATGTTTATCCCGCACATGCCAGCCATGTCATTTACAACTTTCTCCCAAGCTCCCATATCCCGCGAGTCGCGACCACTGGGAAATTTGGCAATCCAAAGATGCTGATCCTTATCCATGATGTTGGCTTTGGGTCTGGCTCCGCCAAGTGATGAGCCGGGTTCGAGTAGCATCCTCAGCCATTTGCGGTATTCCGGATCATCGATACTATCATCCTTTTCGAATTGTAGACTGGCGTATTCCAAATCGCGGATGTTTGTCCACGGTGGGGTAGCCAACTCCTTGTTGCTATCCAAGAAATCTCCGTCAGGTTCCTGTTTGAATCGCAAACCGCCCATTCGGGTTCCGTCGAATACTCCTAATAGATAATCTGCTTCTGTTAATGGTTCCGGTTTCCGATCTTCCTCTCGGGCGATAATGGCCTCTCTTCGCTTCATCAATATCCTGCCCCATCGGTCGGGCGCTGAGTCAAGAAATACGCCGAAATTTATTTTGTTCCCCGGCAAAAATTGATGTCCTACAAACGGTAAAATATCCGGATCGAGCATTAAGGATGATTTGCCTCTCAACCAACTCTCATCATAAAAAAAGGAAAATACTTCATTGCCTCGTACCATTTCGCTATGAAGCATTCCGACGAAAGTTTGCTTGCCAAGTTCACGCCAGTCGGCGAAAACATATATGTCATTTGTTCTTTTCATGGCTCTTCGAAGTTTTTAGAGCATTATTCAGCAATCTGGCGTCCTGAATATTCCTCCCCATAGTATCTAAGGCAGCAATGCTGGCAACTTCATCTTGTAAACCGAGTATGAACATTACCTTTACCAGCGTATCGAGTGTTACACCTGGGTTGCCTGATTCGAGTTTAGAAAGCGTTGAACGTGATATGCCAGCGCGTTCCGATACCTGCGCCATTGAATAATAGCGCCTTAGTCGAGCCAGCTTTATATTCTCGCCGAGTTGTTTGATAATCTTTTCCTGCATGGGGAAAAGAAGAGTTTTAGGCTTTCCCATGATGTTTAATTTTTGCAAATATAGTATAAAATGTATTGTAATGCAAACATTTTACTGCTAATTCAAAATTACTGCCATATTCTCGTACTTTAATAATTGGATAAAAAAAGTACCTCCCGGGCCGTCACGGATGGGGAGGTACGTCATCATCTAATACAAAATCATGGTTTTAAGCCATAATCAGCGGGGGTTTCTCCCCACTTGTCATTGTCCCAATGGACGATCTCGATGCTGTCGATCTCCACGGACATTGCTTGCAGGAACACCTCGGCTTTGAACATAGCCGGTAATTTTCTTTTGGATGCCGTGCGTTTCTGTGTGAACCAGGCGATAGCCGTGAGGCTGTCGGTATAGATGATCCTTGGGGCGTAGTCGTGCTCGATGATGTATTTCGCAGCAGCGACCACCCCCAAGAATTCACCCACGTTTACGGTCTGGTTCCCTAAATCTTCGTGAAAGACCTCGATACCTGTCCGAAGGTCGATGCCTCGGTATCGGGTCAGTCCGTTCTTGGTGGAATGGGATGCGTCCGTAGCGATTCCCTGCGACGGTCGGTTCATCTTTTGACCAGATATCCGTCTTCTTCGTATCTGTCGAGCAGTTCCTTGGCGCATTCGCGGAACCTCTCGATTACCTCTTCTGTATCTGCAAGGTCTTTGCGATCCCGAATGGCCCGCTCCACCCCTTTTATGGTTCTGCTTCCGGGAGAGTTCCCGTCCTTGGGGTCGAAGTAGAGAACCTTATGTCCGAAAGTTATACGAATCTGATAGACCGCTTTCGGAATGATGATTGTTTCGAACTCCGCATTAAATTTCAGTAATGAAATGGAAACAACGACATATCCGTTTCCTTTCCTCATCGGCTTTAAGTCCGCCTCGTAAACCACGTTCGGCTGTACGAGCCCTTTCAGATCCTCCGAAAGAACGCATATTTTCTTGGGGCCCTCGCTGTTCTCGTCAACCCCTCTAAGTTGCCGGGTAGTTGAATTTTTCGTAACGAACGCGATCATTTCCCCCGATTCGGGGGACTGCACGAACTTCAGCCGTGTCTTTTCTATTGCCATTTTACTTGTACATCTGCATATTCCAATCTGGTTAAATCAAATGAATAATCTGTTCTATATCCAATTTATATCAGGCGCCGGTTGTATGCAAATATACCGTATTACAAGCGACGAAACAAGTTTTCAGCGAACATTTTTCCGCTGTATCTTCCTTATACTGACAATGTTTTATAAGTGGTTAGTATATTCTTTCGTCTTCTGAAAAATGGCTGAAATGTTCGTCAGTTTCAGAGATTTGGTGGATGCCCCGGCACTCGTGGTACCTATACACTTTACCCCATTCGGCAGTGTTAAAGTAAATATCTTCGCTTTTGAGGTAGAGCAATCCCTGAAGCGTTCCGATAACACGCAGCTATAATTACAGATAGTAACAGAACCATCCGCATTGACTTTCT
>CAVJPC010000044.1:0-147471 GCA_963651205.1 Bacteroidaceae bacterium | reverse complement strand
TAGTGGACTACTTTTCAATTATTATCTGGACTACTTTTCGATTATTATATACAGCATACAGCGGTACAGTGATTATATTTCCTCAAATAATAAAGATTCTCTTTTGTTGATGAATTACAATAGTGATTATCTATGTGTGTATAATTATCTGACAGAAAAAGGAATAAAGAAAAAACTTAAATCCTGTAAAGGTATCATTCAAGGAGAAACTCCCGATACTTTCCTGATTTTTTGTCCCAAAACGGGAACGGTCTTGAAGTATTATTTGATAGAAAATAAATTAGAGGAAATTATCAGAACAGATATATATTATTCAGCATGGAAAGGTAACTCCGGTACATTTTATTTTCATTTGGGCAAAATTGTAGAAGCAACGTCAAATACGCATGAACACATTGTGCCAACAAATAAGATTATTACAATTTCAGCGAATCAACCGAATATCACGAATGAGATCATACTTGACGCCGAATATCGTAAATTTTGGATTTCTGAAAATGAGGAATTAATGTATCTTAATAATATTAATTTTATAAATAGAAATCAAATATCAATTTACTCACTAAAAGAAAAGAAAATTATTGATACGTTGACTATAAACAAGGGAGAACAAATTATAGAACTCTTTGATGATAAAGGAGTTGCTTTAAGCTACAACATAGAAAATCCTAAAAAAATAACCTGTTGGAAATACGAATAGCAGGTAACAATCACCTAAACTGCTAAACGCAGTTAGCTGAAACCCATTATCTGCCAGAATAAATTAACAATAAAAAAGAAAAACAATGATTAGATATATAGAGAAAGGCGACATATTCCGCATTGAGGGTGTGAGCAGTTATGCACACGGGTGTAATTGCGCTGGTGCTATGGGTAAAGGCATTGCCGTACAGTTCAAGGATAAATATCCTGATATGTATATTGAATATAAACAGTTGTGCAAAGAAGATAAGTTTTGCCCCGGAGACGTCTTTGATTATAATTATGGCAACGGACATATTTATAATCTTGGAACTCAAGCAACGTGGCGAACACGAGCTAAAATAGAGTATATCGCAAAGGCATTGATAAAGATGCTTGAGCTTGCCAATCGTGATAACGTAACGGCAATAGCTTTACCTGCGATTGGTGCTGGATTAGGCGGATTAAAATGGAATGATGTAAAAGCTATTTTGGATAAAGTTTCAAATGATTATCCGAATGTTGATTTGTATATAGTTGAAACTTATCAAAGTGAATAGAGGCAGATAACAAGCGGATCAATCTCCCGTAAGGTCGATTATCCGCAAAACATTAATCGCTAAAAACAATGGCAAGTATAGAAGAATATAAAAAACGAATACAAGAATTTATATCTTGTTTAGTCCGTAAAGACTATCAAGCCGTAAATAATCTAATGTTGGCTAATAGTGTGCCTATTCAAGATATACAGCGAGTTATAGAGGAATACGGTTGTACAATTATACCACTACCTGTAAAAGCGTTTGATTTGGCATTGTCCTATCAAATTTCCGATAAACAGATAGATATATACATTCCTCTATGGAGTGAAGAAGAAGGTCAAAGCGACCTCACTCTTTCGCTTTCTTGTTTCAAAAATGAGAATAAGATAAAAATAAATGACTTAGAGGTTTTGTAAAACGATTAACAAATGTCTTAACCACCCAAAAAAGTCGGTTAGCCACCGGACATTATCGACTATAAACAAAAAAAAGAATTGTAAAATATAAGTAAATATGAAATACTATGAATTAGCAGATTATTATAAAAGAGATGTAAACTTTGTATTTGATGAAGAAAAGAATGATTTAGATTACTTTGCTTTAAGTGAAGGTCATCCTGTTATCTACAATCATCCTATCTATTATACTATTGATAAGATTGATTCTTACATTGATAAATATGATTTGTTGCCAACATTAGGTCCTTTACTTGTTAGCAAAAAATTTAGAAACACTTTTTCTTTTCTTGAAAATTCTGAATTACAATTTTTTAATGCTGTTATAACAGATAAAAAGGGGAATCAGATTAATAACTTTTTTGCATTAAATATAACTAATACATTAGAATGCTTGGATTTGAATAAATCTGTAATAGAAACAACAAGATATGGTATAAGAACAATGAAGAAAATCTTTTTCTTAACGGATGCTCTTAACAATTTTTCGATAGTACGTATGAAAGAACATAAATCTTATGTTGTTGTTACGGAAGAGTTTAAGAATATATGTGAAAAATCCAATCTGAAAGGGATAAGATTTTTAAGTGAAGGAGATTCAATTTATACAAATGTATAAATTGGTCGATAACAAGCGGCTTAACCACCCATGAAAAGGTCGGTTAGCCACCAAACATTATCAGTCATGTAATAATAAGATATATTTATGGTTTCAGACAATTTTGAAGGAGTAAATTACAAGTGGACAGGGCGTAAAATGAATGAGGGATTTTTACGCTTTCACATTACAGATCATTATATAGAGGAGTTACATCAACTTGACGATATAACAACCAAAGAACTTTATATTTCGGGTGTTACACAAAAAAGTCTTGAATATTTTGTAGAGTATTATGCACAAAGATTTCCTGTACTTTGTTTCACAGCTTGTAATACGGTGAAAGATTTTGCTTGTTTGGAATCTCTTGAAAATATAGAATATTTAATAATTGAATGGAATACTAAAATCGAAAAACTTTGGAATATGAACTATAATCATAATCTTAGAGGTATCCGTTTGGAAGATTGTAAGAAAGTGAAGTCATTTGAAGAAATAGTTAATGCACCTCATTTGGAAGAATTGGTACTACAAGAAAGTGTAAATTCTATGCTTGGTTCAAACAAATGGATAATTAACAGTTTGCATGATATATCAACTATCTCACAACTGAAACGTTTAGGATTGATAATCAGCGGTGTAAAGGATAGTAGCATTGAATCTCTATTGAATATGAAGCAACTTGAAATGTTGCATATCATTACCAGTTTATTTTCATTTGAAGACTTTGCAAGATTAAACGCCGTATTGAAACAAACAGAAATACAACCGAATAAGCCGTTTTATTTTGGAACGACAAATGATGATAATGTACTTGTGATAGGAAAGAATCGCAGTATTAAAAGGAATAGTCCAAAATTAGCTGAATATCAAAAAAAATGGGATTCAATAATATCAAAATATCAATAGAATAAATGACTGATAACAAGCGGATCAATCTCCCGAAGGTCGATTATCCATCGAACGTTATCGCGACAAATAAAATTATAAAAATGGAAGAATTAGAAAAATTATTGATAGAAGAAATTGAAGCTAATATTGAAACAACATTCTTATATCAATTTCATGAGAAGAATTTTTTTGATAGAGAGAAGTTTCAATTGCTTATCGTTAATGTTAATAAAATGGCAAACTATTACATAAGCAATGGTAGAACTGAATATTACAAAAAAATAGCGGCTGGTATAATTGATAGGTTTGAATATATTCTATGTTGCTTTTATTGGCATTTAGCGCCAAATGACCTATGTTCTATTATAAATTACAACGATATAAAAGATGAAATTTCAGATTATTGTGATAAAATGCGAGAGGTAACAGGAAAATTGATTTTATAGTATAATAATCGCAATAACAAACAGCATTACCGACTGAAAAGCGGAACGCTATCGGACATTAGCATCAATCAAAATAAAAGAAAAAATATGAAGATAAAAATAACTTATGAACAACAGTTTGAATATAAGATAAGTGCAATTTGCAAAGCGAATTATGTAGAGCAAACTTATTATATTGCAACTTTCAGTAAAGCTGGAAAGATTGGTGTTTTAAATGAAAAACTTGTTCCGTTATGTATATTTGAACCGCAAGGGATAACAGAAATTCAATCAGTATCTGTTCATCCTTATGCGCATTCATTTGTAGTGGCAGGAAGCAATGTTATTCATGCTTATGATTTAAATGGAAACTTGATAGAACAGGCTGAGGGAAATATTATGGAAATACAGCATTCTCTTGATGGCAAATATTTGTGGTGCATTAGAAAAGATAATGCCAAACGATTCGCCATAGAAGTGCGTGATGCAGAACAACTGAATCAGATATTAGCAGAGAAAGTCTCTAGGAACAAACTATATGATAGCGCATTCGAGATAGGCTTAACACCCCAAACTAATGAAATTTGTTTATCACAAATGGCTGGTCAAGATGGTTCTGTAATAGGTTTTGTTAAATTTACAGGTAAAGACATTGCTTTAAAATATCCGAATAGTCTAAATGAAGATTACGAAGCCGTAATTCCGATATGGGGAGAAAATGAACATGAGTTCTTATTGCAACAAGACGCTACAGGCATCTTTAAATATAAATATCCTTCATGTAAATTGTTGCAAGAGTATCTTTTTCCTGAAGACATGGAGTATGTTGGCTATCATCACGCCTATCTAAACAAAGAGAAAGCGATTATTCAGTATGATGAGCAATTTTGGGTGCTCGATTTGAATGTCATGCAAATAGAAGCACCATTCTCTATTGATAGGCATGAACCCAAAGAAACGAAGTATTTGTATCCTTCATTGGCAGATGACACAAATATGATGACAGATGTATATCTTTTGAAACGGATTGATAATACCTTAGTGTGTTTCGCTGGAATAGAGAAAAATTATAGTATTTTTCTTATCGAATTGGCAAATTGCTTAGAGGATTAAAAACAGTGATGCTAACAAACAGCATACCGCTTAAAACGGCACGCTGCCAGACATTATCGGTAATCTAAAATAAACAAATGTATGGAGATATATGATATAAATACAATTTACAGTCAGTATAAGGAATTTATCAATTCTAACTACACTGGAATGAAAGATGAAGTAGAATTGATAATTAGACGGAAACGGCTATCTTCTATAATGAATGACACGAAGTGGCTAAAACTACAAACCGCAATTTTATCCACAGCAGAATTTGAACCTGCATACAGTGTTCAGCTTTTGACTGATGAGATTGAACATTCTCCTGTATTTGGAAAAGCACCGACTTATTTAGGGGATTGGGAACTTATATATGAAAATTGGGAATACGCTCCGCCACCATTCTTTAATATAGAATGGATGTCTATTCAGCCTTTGCGTGAAATTTACAAAGGAAGATTAGTAAATCCCGAAATCATAGATAAATCAGACATATTGCTGGACATTCTTCATCAGTATCATATACCGTTTGAGAAAGAAGACGAACATACATTTGTTATTTATGGATATAAATAAAATGAATAAACCGATAACAAACGGATAAATCACCCTAACGGTCGATTATCCACCAAACATCATGTACTATAAAACAGAAATGAAGATAATAAAACTATATAAGGTGATTAGTTCTGATGAAGTCATATTATTTGATATGGATTTCATTAGAAAACTGTTAACTACCTACGATAATTATGTTTCAGCTACATGGTTAAATGAATCCGTAAGTCATATCGAAATCAATTATTCGGGTAGAGCGTGGAAAACAATAAATAGTTTCTTCCATTATTTATCACAACACAATAAGGAGATTGTTTATTTATCCGCAGCTTCTAAAAACGAAAGCACTTCTTTGTTTTATACTAATGAATTGCTTAATCAAATCAAACCGGAGTGCTGTGGATTGATAGAACTGATAATTGAAACGAACAATCAGAATATGGAAAATTTATATTCATTGATAAAAAACATTTATGATTTTTATCATTTTGATTATGGATATTGTTTTAATCTAAAGAAGAATCAAGATTTGTTTTCTGAAGTAATAGATAAGAAATCTTTTATCACTTCTTTATTTTCTGTTACAAGACGAGTCACTTCGGTGCAAATTGAAGCAACTAAGCGAAGAAGGGAGGTTTTGTTACAAGTTAAACAAGGTGTTATCCCGCAGATTTATGAGATAAATATATGGAATAATAAACAGTTAGAACAAGCAATAAAAGAAAAGTTGTTTATCAACAAAACGAGAAAATTGAATAATAATTTAAATATAGTTGAATTGTCGGACATGACTAACAAACAGCAAACCGACTGAATAAGCGGAACGCTGCAAACCATTATAAGCAACTGTGCGACAAGCAAGTCGCCTCTCTTAATTGTTCAGCATCCCGTTTCACGGGTTGACACACGGATGTCTGAACCTGCTGTTCCGTCAGCAGTAGCTTGGAACACATGCATCACCAGCAATGACGGTGTGTGAAGCTGTTCGACAAAGACCCCACCGCAAGGGGAGACGAACCGTGAGGGGACTCAACTGCCGCCAGCATCCGGTGGCTAAGGGACAAAGCTGACCGGTATGAGTAAATTAGATGAACCGTCGGGAACTGTCGGGACTAATGAAAGGCTCAAGATGCTGACGAGCCTTGACCAAAATGGTAAGCGGTCGGATAACCTTTCTTGTTGTGAGGGTTACACGGACACAGCACCGCCGGCAGATGGACGGGCTCTAACCCGGTCGATAGTTGGAGGGCGAAACTTGGTAAGCCCGTACATCTCCTATATAGTAATGTATAGGTAAGCCGAACGTAAGCGAAGCCGAATGATGTGCGGGTATGAGATGGTAGAAAAAGCGAATGCCACCCTTGTAATGAGGGAGGATACGGGATTGAACCATTGCTTGCGGAACAGGCAAGGCGACATTATCCCGCTGCGAAAGCAGGCTGACTTCTGCCTGGTGTTTCTTTACAAAATGAATGAAGAACTTTTAAATGGAGAAAAGCAAATGGACGGAGTGAAAACAAAGTGTGCGTCTTCACACAGGGGCAGACCCAAAGGGGCTTGGAACAGCATAGACTGGAACAAGCTTCAAACCGCTGTGCGGAAGCTTCAAGCTCGGATTGTAAAGGCTCAAAAGGAAAAGAGATACGCAAAGGTGAAAGCCTTGCAGCGTATCCTGACTACCTCGTTTGCCGCAAAAGCGCTGGCGGTAAAACGGGTTACTTCCAACAAAGGAAAAAGAACCGCGGGGGTAGACCAAATCAAATGGACTACCCAAGCGCATAAACTTGAAGCGGTTGCTTCGTTGAGACGGAGGGGCTACAAGCCACTTCCACTGAAAAGGGTGTACATTGCCAAAAGCAACGGCAAGAAACGCCCGCTGGGCATACCCACCATGAAAGACAGGGCAATGCAGGCGTTATATCTAATGGCACTCGAACCCGTAACGGAAACAGTGGCTGACCCGAACTCATACGGGTTCAGAAGACACAGGAGTACGGCAGATGCCATAGAAGCGATACATACGTTATATACCGCAGGACCCAACCCACCTATGTGGGTATTGGAGGGAGACATCAAGGGATGCTTCGACAATATCAGCCATGAATGGCTTGTGGATAATGTACAAATCGACAAGCAGGTACTAAGAAAGTGGTTGAAGTGCGGGGCTATCTTTAACAAGTTGCTCACTCCTACAACGGCTGGAACACCGCAGGGCGGCATTATATCGCCGACACTGGCAAACGCCACGCTGGATGGAATGGAAAAGATGTTGCTAAAGAAGTACAGAGAAAGGTACGTGAACGGTAAACGTTACCGTCCTAAAGTCCACCTCATACGCTATGCGGATGACTTTGTTGTCTCGGCAGACACAAAGGAACTGCTGGAGCAGGTCAGGGAGGACTTAAAAGACTTCTTAGCCGTCAGGGGACTGGAACTCTCGCAAGAGAAGACGTTGATAACCCACATCACCAAAGGGTTCGACTTCTTGGGGTATAACATACGAAGATATAAAAGGAACGTATTGATTAAACCCTCAAAGAAGAGTATCAAGAGGTTTGTGGAGAAAACGCATGAAGTCATCTTCAAGAATAAAGCCGCTAAACAGGAGGACTTGATCGGGAAACTAAATCCGGTACTCAGAGGTTGGGGCAACTACTTTAGATTTGTATCCGCCAAGAAGACGTTCAGCGACTTGGACACCATCTTGGTGAAACAACTCAAAAGGTGGGCGAACAGAAGACATGACAAGAAAACTCGGCGATGGGTGAAGGAGAGATATTTTAAAACGGAAGGGAAGAGAAACTGGGTGTTTGCCGCAAACTTCAACAAAGCCGACAACAAACAAAGGATAAGGCTGGAACAATTAGCCGACATCCCTATTTTGAGGTATCGAAAGGTCAAAGCAGCACTCAATCCGTTCGACCCGCAATGGCAGGAATATCTTACGTGGAAACTCCGTGCGAAACGAGAACTAACGAAAGTGAAAACTTTTAGGAAAGTAAGTTGAGCCGGTTTAATTTATGGAAATTAAATTTAGAAATGCTTGAGCCGTATGATGGGAAACTATCAAGTACGGTTCTTAGAGGGGAAAGCCCCCGAAAGGGGGCTGACCTACTCGATGAAAAACGGAAACAATATGATAAAATACATTTCGGGAGATATATTACAGAGTAAAGATGAGTACATAGCACAAGGTGTAGCTATTGGCTCACAAGAAGGATTAGGAACTGGGCTTGCTTTTAAGCTGTCAAGTCAATTCCCTGAAATCCAAAAGCTCTTTAAGAAGTACACACGAAACACTAAGTTTCAAGCTGGCGATGTGTTCATAGGAGAAATCAAAGGTTTCTCTCTGGGTATAATTTACATCGCTACACAACCCGATATGTATCATGCGGAACTTACCTATCTGAATAAAGGTTTGAAACGCTTGAAAAAAGTGTGCGAAAGCAGAGGTATCAAAACTGTGTCGCTCCCGAAAATAGGTGCAGGTTTGGGTAAGTTGGATTGGAATAGTGAAGTCAAACCTTTACTTGAAAGTATTTTATCTGATTGTGAAACGGTATTCAATGTATATGAAGATTACAAGATTGAATACGAAATTTAGCTTATAACATGCACCTGTTCCGACTAACGGCGGCAAGCTGCAACCCATTATCGGTATTAAAATAATGAGAATAATCCAATTTCATATTATAGATGAAGAACTATGATAAAATGACTAAAAGAGCAGTAACTTTAAAAAGTAGTTATATGAGCAATGCCAAATGGTCTAAGTTACTAAAAGCTATTGCAGAATCAGATATTAAGTACATTGCAAGTGAAGTCCTTGCAAAAGATCTTGTGTGTGATACTCTTTGGCATATACTTCTTGCAGATTATCTTGGGAATGGGAAATACACAGCAGATGGCATAGCTGGGCCAATAAGGACTAAGAATATAGAATATGTCATTATCCCCTTTGAATCAATAAACGAATTATCCAGAATGAAAGATTTAATTGAAAAGATTGGGAAATTTGAATATGATATTGATAATGAAAAACTAATTATAAAAATATTTGGATACCGATAACACATAGCTAACCGACTGAATAAGCGGAACGCTGCCGGACATTAGTAACCATAAAAATAGCGAAGAATATGAAACAAAAACTTATAGAACGATTGAGTACATTTCTCAATAAACATAAAATGCGTGGTACTCCCGCTACGGACGAACAAATAGAACAAGCCGAAAAAGTGTTGAATGTAAAGTTTAGTTCTGACTATATTGATTTTATCAAACACTTTGGTCGTGCTTGGGCAGGCATTGAAATTTTTGCTTTTGAAGGTAATGAAACTGTTGTAGGTTATACTCAATCTTTGAGAGAAGTTCATGCGGAAACTTCAGAAAACTATGCTGTTGCAGATGATGGAGCAGGAAATCCAATTATGATTAATCCTAAAGGAGAAGTGCTAATATTTTATCATGATAATGGAGAGAATGAAATTTTAGCTTCATCACTTGAAGTTTTTATAGAAGAGAACTTTGAAGAATGGTGAAATGGGTTACTAACAAACAGCATACCGCTTAAAGCGGCACGCTGTCAAGCATTAGCATATCACTAATCAAATTAAGAATGAAAGTAAAACAACAGATAATAAACTTCTATCAGATACTTAAAGAGTTACCTGATAACGAAGAATATAATGTAGAAGGCATTAGAAATAGAATTTCGATGAAAGCTGATAATCTATTATTTACTTTGGACAACAAGGGTAATCAAGGTATAGATATAGATGCAAAAATATTCTCTTTCTTATCTTTTGTAAAAGGCTATGATATGCCAAGATTTGAGGATAACTATTACCTATTCACAAAAGAAGATTTGGACAGGGAATATAAAGCATTAGGAGATATAGAATCATTAAATGGAAATGAAATAGATTGCTAACAAACAGATAAAGCACCTTAATATTCGATTATTTGCCGAACATTACCAACAGAGTAAAAAAATGAAAGTATATAGAATAGCAATAAATATGATTAAGCAAACCAAGATTTTAAAATTTATAATCCCTATTGTAGTATTCATTCTATTGTATGCTGTCTCAACAATTAGAAACAACAATGTAAGAAAGGATGGCATATATTCTATCGTAACTCTTGTCAAATACGGTTCTGCTTATAGAGGGCAAAGTGCAAAATATGAGTTTGTATATAATAAGACTTTATATGAAGGAAGTTTTTTTATATCATTTGCCGAGAGTAAAAACACTCCAATCGGAACCCGTTACTTTGTAACATTCTTAGCCAAAGCCCCCGACCGACATCTTATATTAGACAGCGTACCATCTTGGTTTACTCTAAAAGCACCAGATAAAGGGTGGAAAACATTACCTACGCAAAAACAACTACGAATAATGATGAAAGATAGCTTGAATTAAAATGCTGCCACCGGACATTAACTTGATAATAAATAAACGAAAAATGAAACAGAAATACTATATAATCAAACTCTTATTGAAAATATGGTTTGGAATATTATGTATTAGTCTATTGTGTACCACGGGTATTCTTTGGCTAAGGACTCAAAATATAAAACCTGTACCAGATATGGATGTTTCTTATAGAGGTATGGCATTGGCTTGGTCAATTTTGGGAATTTTGGCATTATCTACCGGAGCAATCACTTTGTTCTTGAACTGCTTTGCAAGAGTTAGAAACAGCATACTGTATAGTTCCCTATCATTTTTTCTTATTCCTATTTTGATGATTTTATTTTCTGGTACAATGTGCTTGTATGATACTACAATACCATTTTTACTTTGTTTATTGGTGTCATACATATTGTTTAGAAATAAAGTAATACAGAAAACAAGCGGATGAATCGACCTGACGGTCGATTAGCCACCAGACATTATCAGAATATATATGATAAAAATCAGAGTATAGGATTGAAACACATAACGTATATTTGCAGTCTATTTCAATGAAATGGATGAAATCATAAAAGTAATTTGAATATGAAACACTTTAAAATAATAAGGATGGGAATATTTGCCTCTATTCTGGGTTTACTGGGATGTGGATATGGAAACAAGCGAGCTACGCAGAGCGATAGTATAAATCCTTATATTCCGGTAGCCGCACAGATTACAATGGATAAGTTGCCGGGCGTGCTGAAAAACGTACAGGCAGGACGAACGGAATATGATTTTACGGGTATCTGTGCCAATGGTGTGGATTGTATCTATTTCATGCAGGATAACGGAAAGTTCTACATTGATTTTGAAGCCATGAGCAAAGACCAGCTTCCCTATCTGGATACATTGAAGCAGTTTGCCAAAGAGCATAATTACCCAATTATCGAAACGACCTATAACAACACGCCCATAGATTACGATCATGTGAAATTTGCTCCGGTTCTAAGCCTGAAAGTCAATGCGGATATTGACAGCATCGTTCATGTCGGAAAATTGATTGAACAAACCATTTTCAAGAATAACGATCAGACCATTTACGATATAGTGCCTTAGAGGGCATAAGGGAACTACTATGGGAATAACAAGCGGATGCGCTGCCCTAACAATTAAAAAAACAACTCAAAATAGAGAATGAAAGGAAGAATCTTATTCATATTGATAATTCATGCAATGATAGCAACTGCATGTGTCAACTCAAAAAACAAAAAGACGGATCAGAATGAACCGTTAGTCATGGCTGGCAAAACTGCTGAACGGGCATTACAGCTTGCCGGAGCAAACCGCAATAATCCGGATTCGCTGGCTTTAGCGATTGAACTGATCGATGGGGCAATCGTGCTTGTAGACCAGTCGCAAACATCTGATGATGACAAGTCGTGGTTCTATCACACACTCTATGGGCAAAAATCCCAGATACAGTGTTGTCAGGGAAAGTTTGACACGGCACTTGCCACGCTGGATGATGCAGAGGTAAAATATGGTGCTTTTTGGATGAACTGGTTTTTAAAGGCTATCATATCCGATTTTACGGGAGATACTGCGTCTGCCAACTTGAATTATGAGAAGGTGATTGACTATTGCGACTCTAATTTAAAGGAAACGGATCAAAGTACTCAAGAGTATTTGAACATGCTCGTCACGTGCATTACAGCTAAAGTGAATAGATACGGTAAAGAAGCGGTAAAAGAGGATATAGAGGCGTTGAAAGCCCGAAAGGATTATACCGAAGGCTCTCCTGTTTATCATGTCGTTATCGGATTTGAGGATTGGGATAAAGAGTTGTATTTCAAAAGTTTATGGGGAATAAAAGAATAGAATTGGATATGAGAGACAAGGATTCCGGGAAAAAGACATTCTGGATTTACCCTACAAATAAGTTTGTTTGGGCAGGAGTTGTCATATGCAGTATATTCAGTGCATTTATGGTCTACTTTTTATGTGTAGCCAATTTAAGTGAGAATAAAGTCCTCTTTATTTTCCTGTTGCCCATATCTTTGTCTATCCTGTTAATCTGTTGGGCACTACCCAGTAAGATTTTACTTTGTGAGGATAGAATAGAAGAACGAAGCCTGTTCGGGAAAAGAAGCATCCGGGTGGATGAGATAAATTCGTGGGGAGTTGTGCAAATGTATAAGCCCTACCGTTGTAAAGAGGGTATTTATTCTTATATACCTGCCAAGTCATTCAAGCCTTCCCGTAAAATAGAGGAGAACATGATTTTCTCGTATAGCCTGTTTTTATCCAATATTCCGCACTATGACGGGAAAAAGAAAAATTCGTCCCAAACAGATAAAACTATTTTTGTCAGTTACCGGAAAGAAGTGTATATTGCACTGGAAAAGCATCTGAAAAGAAAAACACACAATGAATAAAAGAATCATTTCATTTATCTGTGCAGGATTGGTCGCAACAAGTTGCGTGTCCTCACTCTGTTTCTATGATTATTTTGCCAACGATGGCACTACCAGCAATCCCATCTATTGGATTTTCGACTTTTTCCAGTTATCCATACTGCTGGGACAAGCCGGAATAGGCGTTTATACTATCAATGCGCTTCTACGGCAGAGGAAAGAAGCCGTTTCTTCTTTGGGATATTTTGCGGCTCACGTATTTCTGCAAAATATAACTCCTTTGCTCCAAGCATGGTCTGCGGCTGTCATTACGGAATATCCGCAATGGTTGCTGATGAGTCAGGTCGGTTTTAGCATTGTTCTTTTTTTTACTTTGCTAATCATCCAGCCTGCCTCTTTATTCAGGAAGTCTGAATATATCCCCCGGCTGTTGATGGCTGCATTTTATATCAACTGCGTATATACGGCACTTACCGTCATCGGATTAATTATTACCTTGTAACGATTGCATATAAACAGAATCCAGCACAGCACCTTCCCAATGAATAGCAGGCGGGTATTGTTTCCAACCTTTTTCCGGTGGGGACAGTACCCATGTGGGGACAAACTCGTCCCCGAAAGCCTTATTGTATTCAGGGTTGCTGACGGCATACCTCACTATGATGCGCAAAGGATTGCTGACACCCAAGAATTTGGGGTATGTCGTCGTAGTATTATATTTCACCCCATCCACATAAAAACCGAATTGGCGTACCTTGTGTCCCCCTTTAATGACACCCGACACTTTTTCATAAGTGGCTAAAGTGTATCGGTTGCCTTCTGCCAACGCACGGGCTTTGTGTATGCTATCATACCATGTCCAGCCGGAACCTGCCATTGCAATCAGGCATAAAAGATAAGTGAATAGCGAAGTCTTTTTCCCCTCCGTAGCCCATTGCATTTTCAATAGCGAGCCTGCTATCATGGCAAGGGCTCCCGCACCCAACAGGGAGACACAGACCAAAGCCGGAATGTTCATGTACTCTATCATACTGCCTTAGGATATTCTTTTCTTCAAATAATATACCCAGAAATCAATAGCTTTGCCGATAGCGACACCAAAAACACTGAGTGCCAACGCTATGTAAGCAGCGACGATGAACGGTTGTTCGTCTATCCACCTATTGACAAGTGCGGACATCCGGGCAAAGACACCCCCCGCAACAGTCAGGACGATGGTCAGGACAATATGTATCTCCAGCAGCTTGTCCTGCCTGTCTGAATCCATCCTGTCATCTTTTAAATACCTGACCAGCCACAGGCACGGAACAAACAGAAACAACATGAAAAATGCCATAACAGCCACTTCGTCTCCGGGAATGTCGTGCAATCCCCTGCCGAAAAAGCGAAAACCGGATATTCTTACCAAATAGGGAGTTATCATTTATATCGTTCTCTTTTAATTCTTATTTTTAATCGCCCATTCTTTCTCGATAGCCCGGCGGATCGCTTCCCGGTTATCCCAATTCCTGCCACCGGAAGCGTGCCAACGGCGAGTGGGATTACACCGGCTATTGTAAGCCATATCCGGATTTCCGTAAATGACGGTTACACGCACACGCCAGCGCATACAAATGTCATCGGCTACGAATTGCTGTTTGTTGCACAGTATTATTTCCCACTGATTTTCCTTAGCCAGCCGTATCAGGACTTTTTGCTGCTCTTGGGGGGGGAGTGCCGTACTGATGTAATGCAGTTTGAGCGTGTTCTTCTTGTTCAGATAGGTAATGTAACCCACCGCAGCGGAAACAACCGGAAACAATACGACAGTCCATACAAATTCCGGTTCTATCAGTTCACCCTTAATCTTTGCCATCACAAGACAAAACAGTAAGGCGACAGAAGTAAACAGAAGCATAAAAAGAGCTTCTTTAGGATAGTAATCCTTTTTCTCCTGCTCCGTCAGTTCTATGCGGCGGTTCTTTAGCGTGCGCTTTAATAATTCCTGATTCATATCGGATTCTTTGATTTACAAAGTTACGGATATGACAGGGAAAGGGCAAATTTGAATCGGGAAAAGATAATGGACGGAGCTTGTTTTTACCCTTAACGTGTTAAACTGACGTTAATAAACAAGACGGGAACTGGTTTTCCGTACCTTTCGTATATATTTGATAACAATAAACAGGCGGATATGCGGCATTGATAACAATAGTAAAACAGCATAAAGTAAAGTATGAACAGAAATAAATAAAAATGCAATATGACATGTCTTATTTTTAGGGAATTGGCTTATTGGACATATAAAATGTGCAGCCGGAACCGTTTTCTGGTGAAGGACAAGATGGTTACATGGGTAGCGGTCATGTGGTCGTCAATACCCTTGTGGTGCAACGTGCTGGTTGTGGAACATCTATTCAGCTATTACGTACTGAAAACCGATTTGATGGAAATGCTGCCGCTGAAAAGCCGTTATGATCCGTTATCCCTGATAATTACTTTTTTGCTGGTATCTCCACTGCTCTGGTTCAACTATACGTGTTATCTACGATCTGCGAAGCTGGCAGTCCTTGAACAGAAATACAAGGCTATGGGCAAGATGCGGAGAATAGCGGGACAATGCGCCTGTATCGCTTACGTCATTGCAAGTGTCTGGCTGATGGTGTATGTGTCCGATGCGTTTTACATGGGTGAGAAAAAAAAGGTTGACCGGAACCAGTACATGGAACGGCTGGAAAAAATCAGGGAAGACCAGCAGAACAGAATGAAATAAAGTCCATATTACTTTTTCCATTTAAAACAGAATATATGAAAAAGACTTTGAATCAGATTTTAATGGATGAAGCCCGACAAACAGAGTTGCACGAGTGGATGAAAACGGTACAGGTCGCCGTGCGGCAGACGGATATAAAGAATCCGGCTACGTGGACGGCACTGGAAAAATTGTCGAAAAACATATCTGCCATGTCATGGCTGGTGAAACAACTGAGGAAGCATTGCCCCTATCCATTGGTGGACGTAGAGCAACAAATGGCTTTGTATATCCTGACGGCATATTGCCCGGACAATGACGCATTGGGCTATGTGATGGATACTTATCAAAATTATCTCAAGAGCCGTAACAGAGAAGGTTTACGGTTCTGTATGCGTATGCAGGCGGCTATCAATGATACAGGAAAGCATCCGAGCCTAAATTATCTTTATAACCAGATAACGGGGGATATGATACGACAGTTTCAAAGCCTGCTTGTGGCACGGGAGCAAGAGGATACGACATTTCTGACTGAAGAAGACTTTCGCATGGCGGAAAAGTACCTGCCTGACTTCAAATGCAACAGTTTCAAAAATATAGTAGAACTGAAAGCCAAAGAAGTCAGAACAGGCAGCGAACTGGCAAAATGTTGCCACATATCAGAAACAACTTTCAGAGAACGTTTTCAGCAGACATTCGGTATGAACGTAGCCGAGTGGCTACGAGAGAAGCGGAAAAAGAATATTGAAGAGATGCTGAAGCATACGGACATGCTTTTGACAAAGGTAGCTGAAGCTAACGATTTTAATTCCTTATCCACTTTTTCGGATTATTGCAAGCGGAATTTTGGAAAATCGCCATCGGAAATCAGGAAAGATGCAGATAATACCTAAAACTGTTAGAAATCAGAATTTTTACGATAAACATCAGAATAGAGTTTCGGAAGTTCATCTTTAACTTTGCTATCTATATAATTTAGCGAAGACATGGACAAAAGATGCGATAGAGGATATAAACCCGAAAGAACTTTGCAAGCTAGAATCCTTTCAGGATATATCCTGCTCACCATACTTGTGCTCGGTATCATAAGCGCCGTATGGTACGAGAAACAGGTACTCCGCCATGCCGAAACGGAAGAGCTGACTATGCTGGAACAACGGAACTGCATCGACTCGGTTTGCAACTTACTGACCGAGAAAGAACAACAAATGGCAGTGGTCCTCGACCTGCTGGAAAATATGCCCGATGTCGGAGAGATAGTCAACAGGAAAATTCCTGCCATTGTGGGGCAAACCGAAGAACAGCCGTCACTTGAGGCGGCAACAACTATCGAACCTCCTGCTACCGGAAACAAGAAAAGAAACTTATGGAGCTTCTTTAAAAAGAAAGGGAAAAAATCGGCCTATGCCCGGCAAAAGGAGAAAATGGAAACTGCCGGAAAAATACGGGCCGCAGGTACACAACACCCCATATCTCCAAGCCTGCTGTATTCCCTTGAAAAAGAAATCAGCGACACCACCCGGTTGTATGAAGAAAGGCTGTCCACCGAAATAGACAGTCTCCGGACACAAAACCAACGGTTGGACGGAAGGATTGGTGCGCTGATACAGCACTTCGAGAAGAAAGAAGCGGATTCTCTCAGCCGGGAGATACAAGCGCAACAGGACCTGCGCAACCGCTCTTTCCGGCTGATAACGGGAATAGGTATCGGAACGTTCCTGCTCGTCATCATCCTGTATATGGTGATACACCGGGACGTGAATCGCCAACACAAGACACGCATGGAACTGGAAGCCTCGAACCGGAAGAATGAGGAATTGTCGCAGTCCCGACAGAATATCCTGCTGACCGTGAGCCATGACTTGTGCGCCCCGTTGAGCACCATAAACGGCTATGCCGAACTGATGCCGGAAGAAAAGGACGAAGCGCAGCGCAACCGCTATGCGGAAAATATACTCAATGCCTCGCACCATGTCATCGGACTGGCAAACAACCTGCTTTACTACTACCGGCTGGAAGCGGAAAAGGAACAACCGGACAAGGAAACGTTTCATCCCGGACGGGTGATTGAGAACGTGCTGCACCTGTTCCGCACACTGGCAGACAAGAAAGGGCTGGGACTGACCGTAGAAACCGAAGGCGTAAATACAATGGTGGAAGGCGACCGCATACGCCTGACGCAGATATTGAACAATCTGCTGACAAATGCCGTGAAGTTCACCCCGGTGGGATACGTGCATGTGGGAGTACGCTATGCGGACGGCTGGCTGTGCTTCTTTGTCCGTGATACGGGCACGGGCATCAGTAAGGACAGGCAGAAAAATCTGTTCAAGGCGTTTGAGCGGCTGGACGCCGACAACCCGCAACCGGGATTCGGTCTGGGACTTTCGATAACGGCACGGCTGGTCAGCCTGCTGGGCGGTACTGTCAGCGTGGAAAGCCGGGAAGGGCATGGAAGCACTTTTGAAGTGCGCCTGCCCATGCAGGAAGCGGGCGGGCCGGAAACAGGAAGCGTGCAGCGGGTGGAATACGTCCGTTTGTCGGGACTGAGGGCAGTGCTGATAGACGATGACCGGATACAGGCGGACATGACCCGGCGGATGCTGGCACGAAGCGGGGTGGCGTGTGACTGTTGCCATGATGTAAAGGAGTTGACGGAACTGTTGCGCGGCAGGCGGTATGACCTGCTGCTGACGGATATGCAGATGCCGGAAGCGGACGGATATACGGTGCTGGCTTTGCTGAGGAACAGCAATCTGGGACAATCCAAAGAGATACCCGTACTCGCCGTTACGGCACGGGCGGACGGGGAAAGGGAACAACTGAAGAGGGACGGCTTTGCGGGATACCTGCACAAACCTTTCTCAATGGATGAACTGCTGTCAGCCGTAGCGGAATGTACGGGCGGCAGGATACCGCAACGGAAAGGACCGGACTTCACCGCATTGCTGGAAGGAGAAGATGACCGAGAAGAAATACTGGACATGTTCGTGCAGGATATGGAAAAGACAACGACTGATTTGCAGAAAGCCATTGGGACGAAAGATTATGCGGGGATAATCGCCCTGATACACAAAGGGACGCCGTTATGGGAAACGATACGCATGGACATACCCGTTCAGGAACTGGAACGGCTGGCATCGCTGGCACCGGAAGCATGGGATGAGGCGGCGGTTGCAGAGGTATGGAAACTGGTGACGACAGTGGACGAAGCGGTGGAAAAGGCAAAGGAACTAAAGGAAGGCATGGAATGAAAACGATATTGGTAGTGGAAGATGACCGGGTATATGCCCGGGTGGTGGGCAACTGGCTGGTGAAAAACGGGTTGGAAGCCCGTTACGTGTTATCGGTAGCTTCGGCAAAGGAGTTTATTGCCGGGACAGAGGTAGGATTGGTATTGTCGGACTACCGCCTGCAAGACGGCAACGGTGTGGAACTGCTCGAATGGATGAAAGCAAACGGCTACCGGATGCCTTTTCTTATCATGACGGGTTATGGGGACATACCGGGTGCGGTGGAAGCCGTAAAGAAAGGAGCTACGGACTATCTGCCCAAACCCGTGCAGACGGAGAAGGTATTGACAACTATCGCAGGACTGCTACGGGAACAGGAGAAACCGGAGAACAGACGGGCTTACTACCGGCGTACCAGCCCGCTGGCTGTGAAATTGCAGGAACAAATCCGGCTGGTGGCTCCGGTAGATACGCTGACTGTGCTGATACGTGGCGCATCGGGTACGGGAAAGGAAAATGTGGCCTGGCATATACACGCATTGAGTGAACGTGCGGATGCCCCGTTTATAGCGGTGGATTGCGGGGCACTCCCGAAGGAACTGGCGGCATCGGAACTGTTCGGCTACGTGAAGGGAGCCTTTACGGGTGCCACGGAAAACAGGACGGGCATGTTTGCCGCCGCCGACCACGGGACATTGTTTCTGGACGAGGTGGGCAATTTGAGTCAGGAAGTGCAGATGTTATTGCTACGGGCGTTGCAGGAAAAGCGTTACCGCCCCGTAGGCGGCAAGGAAGAAGTGAAAGCGGATATACGGCTGGTAGCCGCCACGAATGAGGATTTGAAGAGGGCGATAACGGAAGGCAGGTTCAGAGAAGACTTGTTTCATCGCCTGAATGAATTTCCGCTGTATGTGCCGCTGTTGGCAGAATGTCCCGAAGATATTATCCCGCTGGCAGAGTTCATGCTCGACACCGCCAACCGGGAATTGGGAAAAGACGTGAAAGGCTTTGACCGGAACACGCAGCGAATATTGAAAGCATATCCGTGGCCGGGAAACATACGGGAACTGAAAGGGGTAGTGAAACGTGCCGCCCTGCTGGCGAAAGATGACTGGATTACTTCTGAAGACGTGGATTTACCGGACAAGCCCAAACAGGCGGATGGCTATGCGCTGAACGATGAAAGAACGGAACGGACAACTATTCTGAAAGCATTGGAAGCAACGGGCAACGACAGGAAAGCTGCCGCCAAGTTGCTGGGTATCAGCCGGAGCACGCTTTATCTGAAATTGAAGAAGTACCGTTTGGATTAGAATATGTCCAAAATTCGGACGCATAATGTCCAATACACAATGTTTTCCTGTACACATCGTTTTGATGATTTCTTATGAGGTTTATTATCAATATTTTATAGGTTCATTTTTTCAGGCACGGCACTTGTCTTTGCTTTGGCAGGATGATTTATTGTAGAGTGTTGAATTGTAGAACCTAAAAATGCGATACGATGAAAACATTGATAGAAACTTCTCTTTTCAATTTGTTTGCCTCTTATATTAACGGCTCCGAACTTGCGGCGGGTGAACTGCCTGCCGCCTATGACCACTTTGTGACCTGTCTTGCGGAACTTTCGCAGGATGAGGACCTGACGGGACAACTACGTCGGCTGAACTACACGAAAATAGAACTGGCTTTCATGCAACAGACTTCTAACGGAATGCCGGAAGAGCACCGACACATTTTGTATGACGTATTCATCGGTAAAACAATGGCATTGCTGGATGCGGAAGCCGAGATGGTTAAGGAGATGCTCCGCTACGGTGGCACATCTATCGGATTTAAAACGGATACAGTACGTAGAAACGGAAAGAAACCTGCCATTACGCTGACATGGAACGGTACGGACAATGACCTGATTGAACTGGTGGCCGCACTGATGGCTGCCGGAGCCGTGGATTCTGCGGAAGGACGGAAGCTGACGGTAATAGACGTCATACGGGTATTTGAAGATGTGTTTCACCTGAAAATTAATGCGCTCTACACCAAGCGTGGCAAGGTATTCGACCGCTGTACGGATACCACTCCGTTCATCGACTCCCTACGCAAAAGCTATAACCGGATGCTGGATGAGCGTCTGGCGTAAAGGCTGCACGCCAACAACCGCCAACGGGCGACTTGCATGTATGCGGTATTGCGGATTGGCGGACGAATGGTTTTCTTTGCCGCCGGTTATTCACTTCTAAAAATACAAGGCTATGTCAATCCTGAATGATATTTGGAACCGTATTGCCGGGAAGCCGGACAAACGGAAAGTGGCGGTGCAGGAAGCTGCCGGAACGGAAAACCGGGTGTATGCCGTGGCTACGGAAGAGGGCGTGATGTTGTTCTCGGACACTCCGAAAGGAATGAAGGCCCGGAACAGTTATCTGCAACATCTGGCCGACGGCTTCTTCAACGTGACTAAAGTACCCGAAACACTGCGGATATACGAGTTGGATCTGCCAACCAAACGGGTGGCGGAACTGGCAGACAACTGCATCGAAAAGCTGTCCAAAGCGGATTTGCGGAGCGCGGACGGGCAGTTGAGGAAATCGGTGGTGAGCTTCACTCCCGACAAGTTTGCGGACAGAAGCGTACTGGACAGCGGCGTGTGCAAGGAAAAGTTCGACCTGCGGCCCGACTTCCATAACTTCGACCGTCTGACAAAGGAGTTCGGGCTGGGCATCTCGCCCCGGAACTATGACGTGGCGGCGTTGCTGTATATTTCGGAAAACGGGTATGCGGGACTTGCGGCGGCAGACAAAGTGCATCCTTTCAGCTATGAATATGAGTTCAAGGAACTGGCGGAAAAGTTGGGAGACAGCATGAAGGCCCGGATGAACGCACCTCTGTCGGCACACGACTTCGGCTATGCAGCCTTGCAGAGAGAGGCAAAGGAGATGGCGGCGGATTTGCTGCAATCGGAGTTCCATATTACGGACGGGGAGTTCAGATTGGGCGCACGGATAAACCGGATTGAAAGGGCGGAAACGTTACATTCTGTGCTGCATCCACATTCGGAAGAGGAAAAGACAGGCAAGTCACCGGAGACATACCGCAAACAGGAAGCTCCGAAACAAAAAACGTCTGACAGACAGCGGCAGGCGAAACACGTTGCCTCCATTACTCCACAAAATAAGGAGAAAAAACAATTAATCTTATAGAATTTATGGAAGAAAAGAAAATGCAAGCGGTGGAAAGCGGCAGTCTGTATATGACGTTGGACGCTTTCTACAAACCCGTGTATCTGAGTATGCGCGGACAGGGAGAAGAGGGATTCTCCCGCTTTATCAGTAACAACGTGAGATTTCACACGACAGGACGGGAATTTATTCCCGATCACTGAATGTTCCGTTTCGATTTTAAGGATAAGGGCATGATTCCTCCCATACTTGGTACGGACAACGCCGATTATCTGGAACGGCTTTGTCCGGTACTGGAACGGGAAAAGATACATCCGTCGGGGGTGGTGAGATTGCGGGATGCGGCGTTCTGCGAGGAAAGGGGCATCGAGCAGCTTTCGTCATCAGCGGAACATACGGCTTTGCTGGAAAATGAGGATTACAAACGTTTGGGACATCGTTTCGGGATGGACGGGGACGTGATACGGAACGGGCTGGCGGCTTTTCCTACCTGTATGGCCGTGGAATACGGACGAAAAGTATTGCTGTTCGACAAGACGGACGGCGGGGACAGGATGCTGGATGCGTTTCTGCGGGAAGTGACGGAAGGCTTTTTTGACGGAAAGCGGAAACCGGAGAGTTTGAGGTTTTATGAAGTGGCTCCGCTGGATGCCGCATACCGGGCAAAAATCGGGGACGGACAGGCGGCTTCTGCGGATATGGTGAGATATGGGATTTGTGTGGCACATTGCGATATGGCACCTACGCTGCGGAACTTCAACAGACTGAGAAACCTGCAACGGGGACATGTGCCTCTGACAAAGGAACAGGAACGGATTGTTTCGTCACTGGTGGCACGACCGGATAATGTGCGGTTTCCGAATGTGGAAATGAAGGCGAGGATACCGTTCAAGAAGAAGGGACAGAGTATAAACATTTAATTTTGAGGATGGATGGAAAAGGAAAATACAGACGGCGGCAGCGTGTATATCACGGTGGACAGGCATTTCAACCCGGTGCATATCAGCATGAAGGGCACGGGGGAAGAGGGCTATCAGGAGTTCGTGCAGGAAGATGTGGAAAAGGCATTGAAAGGGGCGGAAATACCGACTATGGGCATGATGTATTATAATGTGCCTGACATGCGGATTGTGCCGCCCTTGCAGGACGGGGACAATGGGGATTATCTGAAAAGGCTGGAAAAGGCGATGGACGAGCATGGGATAGAGTTGCAGAGATACCAGCGGTTGTCGGAAGTGGTGTATTGTCTGTGATATGAAACAGACCCGTTTTCGAGGGATGAGACTTATACCCGCCGGCTCACGCCGGAGATTTGGCAGGAAATAAAGGCATCGCCCGTAGCGGTAACGGATATGCTGGATGATTTGAAGCACGGGAATACATATTATACGGGGGTGGAAACGGACAAAGGGGTGCTGCTTTTCAGCGAAGACATAAGAGGAGAAATGCAATACAGTGACTATATGTATAAATACATAGAAAACGACTTCTTTGATCCGGAATTTACCGTGAAATCTCTGGCTGTGCATAAACTGAGGGGATGGCCTTCGCTAATGGAAAATAAGGTGAACCGCTACGGTGAACCGGAAAATACGGAAGCTATGTGGCAGCAGGCGTTTCAAGACAAGTCAGTGCTGAAAAATGCAATAGAGAGTGAAACTTATCATCTCGCGCCCACATGGGAGAATTACTACAAGCTGACTGACGTGAAAAAAGGATTGGGACTGACGCGGGGGGCGGATAATTATGACCGGATGGTTCTGCTTTATATTAAAGAACGGGGGTATCCGATGGATGGAGTGATTGATGAATACCCGGACAGCTTCAGCTTTCATAAACAGTTCGAGAAAATTGCAGGCAAACTGACGGGCCGGGACAGATGGGATGTGTACGACGAGATGCAGGAAAAGGCGAAGAGGCTGGCGGAAAGGTTGCTGAAAGAGAACTTTCCGGCCATGCGGCAGAAAGGAACTGCGGTACCGGAGAGGAAAGTGGAGAAGGAAACGCCAATACCTAAAAAGAGTAAAGGCAGGAAGATATAAGTGAATGGATGAAAGGCCCGTTGCTGCTCGGATGCAGGGACGGGCCTTTGTGCCGTTATTCTTCATCTTCTGTCTCTTCTACCGGAAGGAAATCGTATTCATCTTCGGGCGGCAGGGTTTTGGCAAGGAAGATGCCGGTGACGGAAAGGGCACTGCAGGCAAGGAGACGGCGGGAGATCTGGGACAGTCCGGTACCGGTGGTCAGAAGATCATCGAACAGCAGGATGTGGCGGCCACGGATGGCGGTTGCGTCGAAATGGAGATTGGCGGTCTTGTCCTTGTCCTGACGGCCTTTGTACTCTTCACGGTCATGGGTGATGGTGATGGCATCGTAGCCGTTGGTGATACGGAGCAGGCGGCTGGCAGTCGTGCAGAAATCCTTGAAGCGGTGTTCGTGGCGCTGCCGGGTGGATGCGGGTATTACCATGAGGGAAATAGCATCACGGTGCTTCATCAGGCGGGGGGTGCGGAAAACTGCCAGCGCGACAAGATAGGCCGTGAAGCCGGATGCCTCACCACTCTTGAATTTGGAGACAAGGTTATAGACCCGCTTTTCATAGTCGCCGGCTTCATGGTCGGGGGCCTGACGGGAGAAAGGGAAATAGTCGTGCAGAAAGTAACTGCGGCCGCTGAACGTGCGTATGGGCGGATGGAAGCCGGTGGCCAACGGGTAGAAATGGTCAGGAATATCGCCTATCCCGTAATCGTGCTGATTGGCAAACTGGAACAGGAAATTTTCGGCCCACCAGCGTGTCTTTGTCTGGTGGGCTTCAAGTTCCACACCGGGCAGGTTATGGAAGCCGCAACCGGTCTGGGTACGGTCGGCATCGGTGTCACAGCCGATAATATACCAGTTCAACGCATCAGTAACGGAGGCTATCTCTATGGGATAGGTGCAGCGGAAAAAGAATAGTCCGTCTGAAAACAACCGGAGGATAAATTCACTACCGGGGCATGGGCCGGTGAAACGGCGCAGCTTTGCCATTTCACGGTGGACTTTGGGGCGGTTGTCATCCGTGCAGCCTCGGGTGATAGTGATGTTAAGTCGCATAGGCTCTGAAGGTTTGGTTTGTATAAATATAGTAGGAACGGGCGGTAGGACAATGGTTCGGGGGATTATTTTAACATTTTGTATGTTTAGGGGCGACAATGCACGCCAACGGGTGACTCCGCTTCCCCGCACTTGGAAAGGACGGAAGATGTGCTTTACTTTGCCGCATATTCAGAAACTTAAAAATGATTTTAGTATGGAACTGACGATTATTGAAACAAGCGCGTATCAGGAACTGAGAAGGCTGGTCAGTACGCTGGCCGTGCAAATGGATGACCTACAGAAAAAGATTGCTCCGCCTGCACCGGACAAATGAATGGATGCGCAGGACGTGTGCCTGGCTCTGGGCATATCGAAACGGTGCCTGCAAAACTATCGGGATAACGGACTTGTGCCTTACTCGAACATAGGGGGGAAATTCTTTTACCGGGAAACGGACATTCAGGAGATATTGGAAAGCGGATTAATCAGAAGGGAATAAGAGTATGGCAGAGATTATCACAAGGGATTCGGAAGAGTTCAAGGAACTGACCGGATGGATCAGGAGAGCGGGCAAAGCGGTGGAAGAGGCAACGGCACGGATGCGTCCGACAATCGCAGACGAGCATTATATGACCGGGGATGATGTGTGTGCCATGCTGCACATTTCAAGGCGGACACTGCAAACGCTGAGGGATGAGAAGAGGGTGCCCTATACCACTATCGGGGGGAAACTGCTTTATCCCGAAAGCGGACTGTATGAAGTGCTGAAAAAGAATTACAGGGATTTCAGGCGGTTCAGGAAATAAAGAGAGAGAAGAAGCGTCCTCCGGGCTATGGCTTGGGGGACGCTTCTTTTTGTTGTCATGCTACATGGCGAGCTTGAAGACATGGCCGATTCTCTCACACAGTTTATCAGTATCTTCACCGACTTTCGGGTTGATAAGTTCGGCATATATCTGCGTGGAAAGAATGGAATTATGACCCAAAACCTTTTGCAGGGTTTCAAGCGGCATCCCTTTGAGAATGGCCAGAACGGCAAATGTGTGGCGTCCGATATGCGGGGTGACTTCGACCTTACAACCGCATTTCTTACCGATATACTTGAGGCTGCTCAGCATTGCCTGATATTCCCCCACGGGGAAAACACAGTCGGGAGAGGTTTTCCTTTCATTCAATCCTCTGTACTTTTCAATAAGTTCGATGGCGATGGGGAGTAGTTTTACCACATAGGCGACACCGGTCTTTATACGGTTACCCATAAGCCATGTGCCGCCATCGGAGTCGGTGTGGATATTCATATAGGTGATAGCTTTCAGGTCTGCGTAAGCAAGCCCGGTGAAACACATGAAAAGGAACATATCCCGATTGGCCCGCTGGCGTTTATGGTTCAGTTCTGTATGGATCATCTTTTGCAACTCGTCTTCGGAAAGGAAGGAGCGTTTTTTGTATTCGGGCACACATTCGAAGGATACAAACGGATGGACTCTTATCCAGCCTCTTTCCTGTGCGATGTATAACAACCATTTCAGGGTGTTGACACGGTTGAAGGCTGTGGCGTTGGCATTTCCTGCCGTTCCGAGCATCCATGTATAGTAGTCCTCAATGAACGGCTTTTCAAGTTCATCAATAGCTATATCTTCGATGTTCTTTTTGGTTTTCATGAAAAGCAAAAGACTTTTGTAGTCGGCAACCAGTCCGCGGTAGGTGCTTTCCGCTTTTCCTTTACCTATCTTTTCCTTATATGATTCAAGCTGTTCTTTGAAAAGTGCCATAAGCGTGTGGCAATCTTCACCGAAACCGACGTAACGGTTATAGACTTTCTTGGCCGTGACAAAACTGTCATGGTCGCAAATATACTGATAGTGCTTGGTAATTTGCGCCTTGATATTATCAAGTTCCTGATTGAGTGTACGGGCTTCTTCGGATTTACCTTTTGCCCGGTTGGCTTTGACGTCCCACAAAGCGAGGGACACTTCTTTCTTGCAACTGAAACCTGCCTGGGTTCCATTGATGGTGATACGGCCCATAATCGGTGCCTTACCATTCTTTACTGACTGGTTCTTTGTGTAAAATAACACTTTGAATGTACTTCTCATAACTCAACTTTTTTTAGTTACAAATTTAATTACTGTTGAGCTATTTGATGTTATGCAAAAGTGTGCAAAAGGTTGAAATACAAGCTATTGATTTGCTTTTGGCGACGATTTGGGGCGAGTTACGATTTGGTAACGTAACTCCCGCCCAAATGTGCTTTTATTTGCTTCCTTTTCCGACTTTGCTAAAAAAGATGTTTTATAACTATTTGATTTTTAGCATGGTTGCGTTATCTTTGTGCATCTTTTAAAAATACTTTGTTTCCCTATATGAAACATTGGAAAAGTTGGTACAAGAAGGACGTTTGAATATAGAATATATAGATCGGGCTTTGCGTAGAATATTGACTGTGAAATTTGCTTTGGGATTGTTTGATGAGACGTATGGAAACCCTGATTTGGTAAAGAAGGTAGTGCGTAATGCAGAGAAAGTGGCATTGGCAAAGGAGATAGCCGATGAAAGTGCTGTCCTGTTGGAAAATAAGAATGATATTCTGCCTTTGAATTTAGATAAATATAAGTCAATAGCGGTAGTGGGCCCCAATAGCAATCAGGCGGTATTGGGAGATTATGCCTGGACTACCGGAGATACTAAAGAGGCTGTGAGCCTGTTGCAAGGTATGAAGGAAGCGATAGGAGGGAAAGTTGTCATAAACCATGCTGAGGGATGTGACTGGTGGAGCAAGGACAGAACTCATATTGCCGAAGCGGTAGAAGTGGTGCGAAGAAGTGATGTGGCCGTAGTGGCTATCGGAACCCGAAGCACTTATTTGGGAAGAAGCCCCCATTATTCTACTGCCGGAGAAGGATTCGATTTATCATCCTTGGAGTTACCCGGTGTTCAATTGGAATTATTAAAAGAAATCAAGAAAACAGGTAAGCCCATGATTGTTGTTTTCATAGCCGGTAAACCGCTTGCCATGCCGTGGGTAAAAGAAAATGCCGATGCGGTATTAGTCCAATGGTATGCCGGAGAACAACAGGGAAATGCTTTGGCTGATATTTTGATTGGTAAAGTTAACCCTTCAGGAAAACTGAACATTTCTTTTCCGAGAAGCACAGGGAATACACCTTGTTTTTATAATCATTTTATAACGGATAGAGAAGAGCCTTTTGACCAGCCGGGAACGCCGGAAGAACCGAAAGGACATTATATTTTTGACAAGCCGGAACCGTTATGGAATTTCGGGCAGGGTAAAAGTTATACCACATTCAATTATAAAGGATGTACTTTAAGTGATTCTGTCTTTACTGCTAAAGATACATTGACTGCAATTATAACCCTGGAAAATACAGGAAAGAGGGATGGGAAAGAAGTCGTACAACTTTATGTACGTGATAAGGTCAGTTCTGTTGCTAGCCCTATTCAGCAGTTGAAGGCTTTTAGGAAAGAACTTGTCCGCTCAGGAGAAACTAGACAAATCAAGTTGGAACTTCCAATGGCAGAACTAGCCTTGTATAATACAAGGATGGCAGAGGTTGTAGAACCTGGAGAGTTTGAAATACAAATAGGGCCAGCTTCTGATGACATCCGGATGAAGCAGACTATAATAGTAAAGTGAAAAAATAAAACTGAACGATCTGGACTATTATATAATGACAGATTGCTCAGGTAACAATATGTAATATGAAAACAGAAGTAAATCAATTGAAAAGATGCTTGCTAAGTATCTTGTTAGTGTGTGTCTTTGTATGTATGGACGCACAAGACCGCGCTCCCATAGTAGGTCGCGTTTCGGATGTAAAAGGAGAGTGGATGATTGGAGTATCCATTTTGGAGAAAGGAACTTCGAACGGAGTAATAACCGATATAAACGGACAGTACTCAATTAGTACGTCATCGGCTGCACCGACATTGGTCGTTTCCTATATTGGTTATAAAAGCCAGGAAGTTAGAGTCGGAAAAAAGAATGTTGTCGATATCGTGTTGGAAGAAGATGTATCGGCATTGGATGAAGTTGTAATTGTAGGCTATGGCCAGCAACGCAAGGTTTCAGTAGTTGGTGCATAGAGTTCTATTAAAATGGCAGATATAAAAGTGGCAACGGGAGATATTTCGTCGGCTATTGCCGGACGTATTCCGGGTGTTGTAACTATCCAGCGTTCGGGTGAGCCGGGCAAATCCGGTTCTGATATTTGGATTCGTGGTATTTCTACATTTACTTCTTCATCTCCATTGGTATTGGTGGATGGTGTGGAACGCTCTTTTAATCAGCTTGATCCTGAGGATATTGAGTCTTTTACTATTCTGAAAGATGCTTCGGCTACAGCCGTTTATGGTGTTCGTGGTGCCAATGGCGTTATCCTGATTAAGACAAAGCCGGGTAGAGTGGGAAAGCCTCAGTTCTCGGTTGATTATTATGAAGGAGTAACAATGCTGACCAAACAGGTCAAATTGGCTAATGCTTACCAATACATGGATGCGGCCAATGAGGCTTATGGTAATGACCATCAGGGACAGACGCTTTATTCCCCTCAATATATTGAAGCAACTAAGAAGGCGAATGGTTTGTTGCCGAATGATGATCCGAAAATGTATAATTCTTATTTGTATCCGGCAGTAGACTGGATGGATGAGTTGTTTAAAGATATGGGACATAACCGTCACGCCAATATTAATGTCCGTGGTGGTTCTACCAATGCCACTTACTATGCATCATTATCTTATTACAATGAAACCGGTTTGCTGGAAACAGCCTCGATGGATGACCAGAATTACAACATCAATACGGATTATAACCGCTTTAACTTCACTTCAAACCTGAATCTGAAGCCGACAAAACGATTGAGCATTGACATGGGAATCAACGGATATATTGCAGAAACAAATTACCCTCAGGAAGATTCAGGTACACTGTATGGGGCAGCAATGGCTATCAATCCGGTTTATTATCCTGTATTGATGCAGAATGGAAGTATTCCGGGAATAGATGGTAACAATTATAATCCTAACCCTTATGGTATGCTTACCCGCCGTGGTTATAGAAACGAATATAACTCGAAGATTTACACGAACGTGCGTGTTGCTCACGATCTGGATTTCTGGAAATGGAGTAAAGGCTTGTCTGTTGCGGCCACTTTGGCATTTGATACATGGACAGGGCGTACGCTGAAATACAATAAAACGGAAAGCACTTACTGGTATGCAGGTTCTAAAGACTCGAGTTCAGGATTGTGGAATAATGATGTGTTTAATGAGGATGGAACTTACCGTTTGAATCAGATTTATATCAGTGGTGACGATCAGTTGAATTATGGTGGCGGTGATACGGGCAGTGACCGTAGCATTTATTTTGAGGCTTCGTTGAACTATGACCGTTCTTTCGGTTTACACCATGTGGGTGGTTTGTTCCTTTATAATCAGAAAACTTACCGTAATACGACGGGAAACAGCATGGCTTCTACATTACCTTATAACAGTCAAAGTATTGCCGGACGTGCCACTTACTCTTGGAACGACCGTTACTTTGCTGAATTTAATGTCGGTTATAATGGTTCGGAAAACTTTATGCCGGGCAGACGTTTTGGGGTATTTCCTGCTTTCGGAGTGGGATGGGCTGTTTCGAATGAAAAATTCTGGGCTCCGATACAAAAATATGTATCCTATCTGAAGTTAAGGTATACCAACGGTTGGGTAGGTTCGGATGATGCCGGAGAACGTTTTTTGTATGAAGCGACCATGGGAGGTGCACAAGATTATTATTTTGGTGATTGGCGCAGTCCTGCCGGATGGGCAGTTTATACGTATGGCTCAAATGTAACTTGGTCAAAATCGCATAAACAAGATTGGGGGATTGATATCAAGTTCCTGAACGATCGTTTGTCAGTAATGGTGGATTACTTTAAAGAACACCGTACGGGTATCTTCTTGAATCGTCAGACATTACCTACCTATTTAGGTTTGTCTTCTCTTCCGAAAGGAAACTTGGGGGTTGTTGACAATAGCGGATTTGAATTCCAGATGGAGTGGAATCAGCAGGTGAATAATCTGGTTTCGTTTACCCTGCGCGGAAACGCCTCTTGGAACACAGACCAGATTATTGAGAATGATGAAGCTCCGAAACCTTATCCTTGGATGGAGAAACGGGGTACGAACGTGTTTGCACAGTGGGGCCTTATTGCCGATGGCTTGTTTACCAGTGAAGAAGAGATAAAAGAACACGCTGTTCAATTTGGTCAGGTACAAGTGGGAGATATCAAATATCGTGACTTGAATAATGACAAGAAAATCGACTCGAATGATATCTGCCGTATCGGTCAGGGAACGATTCCCAAATACAACTACGGATTCGGTTTCGATGTACAGGTTGGACAGTTCTCGGTAAGTGCCTTATTCCAGGGAGCGGCTGATGTTACTACCTGCCTTTCGGGAAATTCAATCATTCCGTTTTCAAGTCAGGCGGGTATAGATAACTTGTTCAATAACATTGAAGACCGTTGGTCTCCTGAGGATCCGACCAATGAAAATGTGTTCTATCCACGTTTGCACTATGGGAATTCCAACAACAGCAATAACTATCGTGCCAGTACATGGTGGTTGAGAAATATGGATTATTTACGCCTGAAACAATTGAATATAGCCTATAACCTGCCTGAAAAGGTATTGAAATCGGTGGGTTTGAAAGGAGCCAGAATTTATTTGATGGGAACTAATTTGTTGACTTTCTCTAAATTCAAACTGTGGGATCCGGAAGTTTATTCCGGTAATGGTGCGGCTTATCCGAATGTGACAAACTATTCTTTAGGAGTGAATTTTAGTTTTTAAACAGAGGTGAAAACAATTAAAAAGAAAATTATGAGAAATATAGTAAAAGCAAGTGTTGCAGCTTTCGGATTGATGTTGGGTATAAGTTCCTGCGATAGCTTTTTTGCAGAAATGCCCGGTATACGCTATGACATTGAAATGAGCTTTAAAGATCAGGTAAAGACAAAAGCTTTTTTGGCAAACGTATATAGTTTTGTTCCGGCTGAATCAAGAGAAAAATATTATTGGGACGGAGAATATCACGGTGGCTTTTGGACTGTTGCTTCTTTGGAAGGACATTACACCTATGACTGGCATTCATCACACGATGTTGCTCGTGGTAAGGTCGATGCATCTTGCGGACAGTTTCAGTATTTCTATCGCGAACTTTACAAGGGAATAGAGCGTGCCAGTACATTTATTGCCAATGTAGATAATTGTATGGAAGTACCGGAAACGGAACGTATCAATATGAGAGGACAGGCACGTGGATTGAGGGCCTACTATTATTTCTTGCTGATGCGTATGTATGGTCCTGTACCTTTGTTGGGAGAAAAACCTATTCCGGTAGATGCACCACTTGAAGAGGTGTTGCGTGAACGTAGTACAGTAGATCAGTGTGTGGATTTTATTACAAAGCAGCTTGATATAGCTTATTCTGAAGTGGCTTGGCAACGTGCTACAGGAGTGAACAGAGGTAGGGTAGACAAAGCTTTTTGTAAAGCGTATAAAGCAAAAACATTATTATTTGCTGCAAGTCCGTTGTTTAACGGCAACCCGGATATGGCTTCTTTGAAAAACCTTGATGGAACCCAGTTGATTCCTACTACAGAAGATTCCCAAAAATGGGATATTGCAAGAAAAGCCTATCAGGATTTCTTGGGAGAGTTTGACGAAACGATATTCAGATTGCATACCGTGAATACGGCAGAAGGGAAAATTGATTTCTATGAATCTTATCGTCAGGCAACTGCCGGAGAGAAATCAACCGATGAACTTATTTGGTTTCGTGAAGGAAAGGATACTGAACGCAGTACCGACGTAACTCCCGGACACCGTGATTTGAATAATGATGCAGTGAGGGGGGATATGGGACTTTCTACTTCTCAAGAAATGGTGGATATGTATTTCACCAGGAATGGTTTGAGAATAGATGATGATCCGGAATATCAGAAATATGAATATACAGGAATTCCATCGGCCGGGATGTATGGATGGTCCGAAGACTACAATGATCCGCTGGTTCCTTCACGTAATTATTTCTTAAAGAATGAGAATAGGGTTTTGAAACAATGGATAAACCGTGAACCTCGTTTCTATGCAAATATTACCTTTAACGGCTCTACCTGGCTAAATACGAGTACGGAATTCGGTAAAATTACAACAGATTTGACAAACAATGGAAACTCCGGTTATGAAAAGTGCCTGGATAATGCACCGGTTGGTGGCTATGGCATACGCAAGATGGCGAGAGAGGATAGAAGGCAGGAACTCTATTACAATGTTTTGCTCCGTCTGGCAGAAGTTTATTTGGATTATGCGGAAACATTGAGTGCTACGGGGAATTATAAGGAGGCAATGAAATATGTAAATAAAGTACGCCATCGTGCAGGTATTCCGGAATATGGAACAGGACGGGATGATAATGGCTTCCAGCGAATTGCCTGTCCGGAAAGCCGTGAAGAGGTGGATAACCGTATTCGTCGGGAGCGGACAGTCGAGTTGATGTTTGAGTGGAACCACTATTTTGATGTGCGTCGTTGGAAAGTTGCAGATATGGCAGTAGGTGACGGATGGGTTTATCCTACTTACCATAAAGGGGGAGAAGGTGGCGAAGTACATGGAATGAATTATCGGAATGATGCTCCTGCATTCTTTGAAAAAGTGGTATTTGACACCCGTAAGTTCGAAAAGAAGAATTATTTCTTTGCCATTCCGCAAGAAGATATTCTTCGTGTGGAAAAACTGGTACAGAATCCGGGATGGGGAATTGAATAATCCTATTTTATGTTGAAGAATATATTTATTATTATGATACTTTTTGCCTGCAACACATGGTTGCGGGCAAAAGTCGTATTACCGTCTGTTTTTACCGATAACATGGTATTACAACAAAAAACGGAAATTACGTTTTGGGGAGATGCGGCGAAAAACAGACCACTGACCGTTAAAACCGGATGGGATGGAAAGGAGTATCGTGCGGAAGTGGATGGACAAGGGAAATGGAGTTTGAAACTTTCCACTCCTAAAGCCGGAGGTCCTTATAATGTAGTCTTTTCAGATGGCAGTGACTTGACATTGCAGAATGTAATGATAGGCGAAGTATGGTTCTGTTCCGGACAATCCAATATGGAAATGCCTGTTGCGGGCTGGGGAAAAGTTATGAATTATGAACAGGAGGTAACGGAGGCGAATTATCCCTCTATCCGTCTGTTCCAAGTAAAGAAGAATATCTCGGTTGCCCCATTGGATGATGTGGAATCCACTATGGGGGGATGGCAGGAATGTTCTCCTGCAACAGTTCCCGGGTTTTCTGCATTAGCTTATTTTTATGCCCGTTCTTTATGGAAAGAGTTGAATATTCCCGTGGGAGTGATTGACTGTACGTGGGGAGGAACTCCCGCAGAGGCATGGACCAGCTATGAAACATTGAAGAAAGTAGTAGGCTTTCGTGAAGAAACCGCTATGATGGAGCAGGCAGGTTTTGATCGTACCCGTATGGAGCAGGCTTATGGGAAGCAACGTGCCGAATGGGAATCGCTGGTAGCAAAAGAAGACAAGGGAATGGATGGAGATACTCCTCTATGGGCAGATTCGTCCCTCTCCGATGAAAGATGGCAGACGATGAATCTGCCGGGTTATTGGGAACAGAAGGGCTTGAAGGATTTTGACGGCATCGTCTGGTTTCGTCGTACCCTGGAGATTCCGGCCGCATGGGAGGGAAAACCTTTAAAACTCGGCCTCGGTATGATTGATGATGAAGATATCACTTATTTTAATGGAGTGGAAGTGGCAAAAGGTTCGGGCTATATGACTCCGCGTAACTATATCGTAGCTCCGGAACAGGTGAAAGCAGGCAAAGCTGTTATCACCATCCGGGTATTTGACTTTGGTGGAGAGGGAGGCATACATGGAAAGACGGAAGAACTGTATGCAGAATCAGGTGGAAAGCGAATCAGCCTCGCAGGTGACTGGAAATATGGTATAGGGCTTTCACTGAAAGGTTTCACTCCGGCACCGGTTTCACCGACTCAGAGTTCCAGTTATCCCACTGTATTGTTCAATGCCATGGTGCACCCGTGGACCGGTTTTCCCATTAAAGGAGTGATCTGGTATCAGGGAGAGGCCAATGTGGGACGTGCGGCACAGTATGGAGATCTGTTTCCTGCCATGATTGCCGGCTGGAGACAGCAATGGAAGAATGATTTCCCTTTCTATTTTGTGCAGTTGGCTAACTTTCTGGAATCAAAGGAAGTACAGCCGGGCTCTGAATGGGCTGCTTTGCGTGAAGCGCAAACCAAAGCATTGTGCCTGAATGCTACCGGTATGGCTACCATTATTGATATCGGTTTGGCCAATGATATTCATCCCAAGAACAAGCAGGAGGTAGGGCGCCGTTTGGCTTTGATTGCATTGGCACGGAATTATGGAAAGAAAATCCCATTCTCCGGGCCCGTATTCAGGGATTATTCTATCAGGGGCGATCGGGTGGAAATCGGCTTTGAATATGCAGAGAAGGGATTTCAGATAAAAGGGGATACGTTGAAAGGCTTTATCCTTGCAGGTCCCGACCATGTGTTCTATCCGGCAATGGCTGTGGTAGAAGGGGGGAAGATCGTGGTTTCTTCTCCGCAAGTGAAAATACCTCTTGCCGTGCGTTATGGCTGGGCGGATAATCCGGACTGTAATTTGTATGGAAAGAACGGGCTTCCGGCAACTCCTTTCCGCACGGATCATTGGTAAACTCTATCCTTTTTTCTTCTCCTTATACACGGATGGTGGCATCCCCATTGTTTTGGTAAACAGCCGGGAGAAGTAAAGAGAATCCTCATAGCCTACCAATGGGCTTATTTGGTTAATTTTCAGGTTGGTAAAATCCAGGTAATGACAGGCTTCCTGTATTCTGAGATAGGTGAGATATCGAAGAGGAGAGGAGCCTGTCTTTTCTTCAAATAAATTGGAAAAATAAGAAACTGACAACTTTACTTCCGCAGCCATATCTGCCAGCCGGATGGTCTTGCTCAGATTCTCCTGCATGAAATGGATGGCAATCTGCACCACATCTTTATTTCTGCAATCATTGCGCATGGAACCGCAGTCGCGATATTCACCGATAAACTTCATGGAACCTAGGAAATGAAAAAGGCTGGTAGTGGCATAAAGCATGTAATTCTTGCTATATCCCGAACTGATAGATGAATAAATCTCTTCGAAAAGTACCAGTCTTTCCTTGATGCGTGAATCTTCTTGTGGGGTAATATCTTTCGGACGGTCAAAACCTGCACTGAAAAATGCGGCTTTTGTTCCATTGAAATGTATCCAGTAGATGGTCCAGGGATTTTCTTCATTACTGCCATAAGCATGTGCTTTGTGTTCGGGCAGGATGAAGAACTGGTTGGCGGTGACGGTATATCGATGATTGTCCAGTTCGAACCATCCTTCTCCTTCCATGCAATAAATTAGTACGAATTCTGTCACTTCCCCGGCACTGCGTTCCCGGTAATGGAAGCCGGCATGCGGATAGTAGCCGATATCGGTGATGTAAAGTTCTCCACCCAACGGGTCTTGCTTCAACTCGTCGATCAGAAAAGCGGGAAGCACTACGGCACGTTCTCCTTTGAACCCTTCTTTTATTCGTGGCATATCTTCATGTATTAGGATTGGGTAACAAAGATAAAAGAGTTTGCTGATTTTACCTACAACAAAGGCTGAAATTCGATGAAATGGAGGATGACGAATCAAAATTCTTATTTTATGGCGCATTTGAAGCGTACTTTTCAGCACAGCTTTCGTACTTTTGCACTATAAATTTTAATCGAAAAATAATACCATGAAAGAAAGACTGTTCTTCTTGATATGTTTCGTATGCATATCATTTATGTTAAAGGCGGCCGATAAGCCGGTAATTAAAATCAGTACTGAAGATGTAGACCTTATTTACCGGGTAGGTGATAACGGACGTCTGTACCAGAGTTATTTAGGAAAGAAGTTGAATCATGCTGCGGATATTGCCCATTTGCCGCAAGGAACCGAAGCGTATCTTGCTCATGGCATGGAAGATTATTTTGAACCGGCTATCCATGTAGTGCATAATGATGGTAATCCTTCTACCTTGTTAAAGTATGTGTCTCATACGCAGAATCAGGTTTCACCCGGTGTGAGCGAAGTGGTTATCACCATGCAGGATGATAAATATCCGGTCACTGTCAACCTTCATTATGTAGCTTATCAGAAAGAAAACCTGATAAAGACCTTCACTGAAATCAGCCATCAGGAAAAGAAACCTGTGGAACTTCAGAAATACGCTTCTTCCATGCTGCATTTGAATCGTGACAACTATTACCTGACGGAGTTTTCGGGTGACTGGGCTAGTGAAGCACACGTGAAAGAACAGCCTTTGGAGTTTGGCAAGAAAACAATTGATACCAAGCTGGGGGCCCGTGCCAATATGTTCTGCTCTCCTTTCTTCCAGCTTTCATTGGATGGAAAGTCAGAAGAGAACCAGGGAGAAATTCTGGTTGGAACATTGGGCTGGACAGGTAATTTCAGCTTTGTATTCGAAGTGGATAACAAGAACGAACTGCGTGTTATTTCGGGTATCAATCCGTATGCGTCGCAATACAGCTTGAAACCGAATGAAATCTTCCGTACTCCTGATTTCTATTTTACTTATAGTTTCAACGGTAAAGGCCAGGCAAGCCGCAACTTTCACGACTGGGCACGCAAATACCAGGTGAAGGATGGCGAACAGACTAGAATGACTCTGCTGAATAACTGGGAAGCGACTTATTTTAATTTTGATGAAGCGAAACTGGTGAAACTGATGGATGATGCAGTGGAACTGGGGGTAGATATGTTCTTGTTGGATGATGGCTGGTTTGCCAATAAATATCCCCGTAGTGGTGACCATCAGGGATTGGGTGACTGGGATGAGACTGCTGATAAACTTCCACACGGCATCGGTTATCTGACCGAAGCTGCCAAGAAAAAAGGTATAAAGTTTGGTATTTGGATTGAACCGGAAATGGTGAATCCCAAGAGCGAATTATATGAAAAACATAAAGACTGGGTAATCCATTTGCCTAACCGTGACGAATATTATTTCCGTAACCAGATGGTACTTGACCTGAGCAACCCGAAAGTGCAGGATTATGTATTCGGCGTAGTGGATAACCTGATGACCAAATATCCTGATATCGCTTTCTTTAAATGGGATTGCAACAGCCCTATTACGAATATTTACTCGGCCTATCTGAAGGACAAACAGTCACATTTGTATATTGATTATGTGCGTGGGTTATATAATGTGCTGGATCGTGTGAAAGCAAAATATCCTAACCTGCCGATGATGCTTTGTTCAGGTGGTGGTGGCCGTTCAGATTATGAGGCTTTAAAATATTTCACAGAATTCTGGCCTAGCGACAATACCGATCCTATTGAACGTCTGTTCATTCAGTGGGGATTCTCGCAGGTATTTCCGGCTAAGACTATGTGTGCGCACGTAACTACCTGGAATAAAAGTACCAGTGTGAAATTCCGTACAGATGTTGCCATGATGTGTAAACTTGGCTTTGATATTAAATTGGCGGATATGAGTAAGGAAGATGAGGCTTATTGCCGTGCTGCCGTACAGAATTATAACCGCTTGAAACCGGTTGTTCTGGAAGGTGATATGTATCGGTTAGTTTCTCCCTATGGCAGTAATCACACTGCTACCATGTATGCGGGAAAAGATAAAAATAAGGCTGTTGTCTTCGCTTTCGATGTTCATCCCCGTTATGCGGAAAAAACTTTGCCGGTACGTTTGCAGGGTCTGGATGCAGACAAAATGTATCGGGTAAAAGAAATCAATAGGATGCCCGATACCCATTCTTCTTTGCAGGGTAACGGTGAAGTGTTCTCAGGAGAGTTCCTGATGAATGTAGGATTGAATCTGTTTACCACACAGCAACTTAACAGCCGTGTGATTGAAGTTGTGGCCGAGTAATTTTATTTTTTTGCTGATTAGATTTGATTTGCGAAATGTAGGATGAAAAATGTATGTTAAGTAACTTGCTCAAGTAACTTAAGTACATTGGGCAAGTAACTTAACTTACTTGCACGATGTACTTAAGTTGTTTTTTGAGCTACCAGTGATTCGTCCATCCTATTTTTCGCAAATTAATTCTGCTCGACTATAAAAATGCAGATCCCTGTCCCAAATGAACAAAAACTTAAATTAACGTGAGTCCGATAGACGAATTAGCGTATAACCATACGGTTTTGAATCATTTTTTAGGCGCGGATTACGCGGATTTTTTTGCTTATAATGTAATAGAGAACAGCCTTTTATCCGCGAAATCCGCGCCTAAAAAAAATAATTTCATTCAGTTCATTTTCATTCGGTTATACGCTAATGCTTATATCGAACTCACGTATTATTTAAGCACCGTTTGTGCTGTTCTCATTAGAAAACAGAGGATGTGTCCTGTGGCTGTCACTTCGGTCCGGACACATCCTCTTTGTCTTTTTCCGGGAAAGGGGGGGGCTGGTTGTCAAGCGGCTTTTAAGTGCTATCTTCTCTTTGGCTAAGCGTTTTCTTCCGGATGATTAAGGGTTTTTATACTGAAACTTTCTATAGTCCATTATAGTGGACTGTAGGATCTGCTATAATAGACTGTACAGTCTGCTACAGTGGACTGTATGGTCTGCACTGGGAGACTATAGAAGGTAATAGGAATAAAGACCTTAGTTGTATGGATAAAAAGGCTTATGTTTGCTGTTGAAAGAGGTTATGTTCCGATACGGAAAAAACATCAGGTCGGTACACCGGTAAATTATTCAAAGGCAGTCCTCCGCCTCTCGATTTTTCTCTTTATCTTTGCCGGAAAAATAAAGCAGTCCATGAAACGACCCAACGTACTTAATTTAACCTGCCCTGCCATCCCCGTAGTTCGGATCGGTTTTGTCGGATTAGGAAACAGGGGCATTCTTGCACTCGAGAGATATATGCACCTGGAAGGCATTGAGGTGAAAGCACTTTGTGATTTGCGGAAGGAAAACATAGAGCGTGCAGAGCGGATTTTGCAGGAGTCCGGCCGCCCCACGGCTGAAAACTATTCGGAAGAGGGGATGTGGCGCAGGATGTGCGAATGTAAAGAGATAGATCTTGTTTATATTTGTACAGACTGGCTGACTCATACCGAGATTGCGGTTTATGCTTTGCAGCAGGGGCGCCATGTCGCTTTGGAGGTTCCTGCCGCCATGAGCGTGGCCGATTGCTGGCGTTTGGTGGATACAGCCGAAGAAACCCGCCGTCACTGCATGATGCTGGAGAACTGTTGTTACGATGCTTTTGCCTTGACTACATTGAACATGGTGCAGCAGGGGGTGTTGGGAGAGATCACTCATGCCGAGGGGGCATACATCCATGACTTGCGCAAGCATTATTTTGCAGATGAAAAGGCGGGTGGGTATCACAATCACTGGATAAAGCTTTACAGTCAGCTGCATACGGGGAATCCTTATCCTACTCACGGCTTGGGGCCTGTCTGCCAATGGATGAATATTCATCGGGGAGACCGTATGGAATATCTGGTTTCCATGTCCTCGCGTCAGGCCGGCCTGTCTGCTTATGCCGGACAGGTGTTTGGCGCATCCTCCGAAGAAGCGGCGCAGAATTATGAGATGGGGGATGTGAATACCACGCTGATTCATACCGCAAAGGGAAGAACTATCTTGTTGCAATATGATGTGACCACTCCTCGCCCGTACAGCCGCCATCAGACGGTGTGCGGCACAAAGGGATTCATGCAGAAATATCCCGTTCCCTGTCTCCTGCTCGATGAATATGGCAAGGAACCTTTGTCCGGTGAGCAATTTGAGCGGATGATGGAGCAGTATAAACATCCTTTTACGGCTGTTATCGGCGAGGAGGCGCGGCGGAAGAATATGCCGAATGAGATGAATTATATCATGGACTACCGGCTTATCCATTGTCTGAGGAACGGTCTGCCTCTGGATCAGGATGTGTATGATGCTGCCGAATGGTCCTGCATTACGGAACTGAGCGAGCGTTCCGTGCGGCAGGGCAGTGTACCGGTGGAGATTCCCGATTTCACACGAGGGGACTGGAAAGAGAGATAGTGCTGTCAGTTCTTTAGCACAGGGGGATAAACTGAATGGTTCTCACCTGAAGATGAAAAGAACGCTGATATTTTAATCTCCAGGTGAAAAATATAGGCTTGTTTATTGGACTCCCATTGATGTTATCGTTTCTTGTCTTGTGGTGTTTCCACTATTATTTTTCCTTCTTTCATGGTGAATTGTGCGATTTTCAAATCATTCAGGGCGTCCAGTACGGCATTCATCGGAAGTTGGCGGCTAATGCGGAAATAGATGCGTTCGTCCAGCAACGGACGTGAACGGAATACGATGCTGATGTTATACCATGAACCTATTTCTTGCATGACTTGCCTCAAGTCGGTATTGTCAAAAGAAAATTCATTCTCCGCCCATCTTTTTCTCTTCTCCGTATCAACTCTTTTCAATTGGAGTTTTCCTTGTTTATCCAATGATATCTGTTCCCCCGGGTGCATTTCCTTACTTTGATTGCGCTTAGTATGACTTACATTCACTCGTCCTTGATAGAGGATGACATCCGGGGAGTAACGGGGATAGGCTTTCACATCGAACACCGTTCCCAATACTCGTGTTTGTAGTTGCTCGGTGCAGACTATAAAGGGGCGGGAAGCGTCTTTGGCTACTTCAAAACGGGCCTCTCCCGTTAGTTTGACACTGCGAAGGGTATCTGTAAACTCCTTTTGATACTCCAGACGGCTGTTCGCACTGAGCAATACCTTGCTTCCGTCGCTTAATTGAACGGAGGTAATGGTAGCGGGTGGGGTGCTTACAATTATCATTTTCCCTTCTTCCCGAAAAGTAATTTCCTCAGGGACTTCCAGTGAAGTGAAGACTTCCACCTCCTGGGGCTCAGGTTGCAGTAAAGGCTGGAATACAAGTGCCAAGGCGATAACAGCGGCGGCTATACCTAATATTGCTATCCCGTGGCTATACCTGTTTTTGATACTACGACGGTGTATGAATGTCTGCCAGGCTTTCCGGGTTTCGTCTGCGGTGGGAGTATCCCCCAATGCTTCACCGAAGAGTTGTTTCAGTTGGTGGTCATTCCAAGTCCCGTTTTCTTGGGAGCTTTGATTGCGGGTATCCTTTCCACTGTCCGGATGGATGTGGTCATTTGTTGAAAACTCCTTTTTCATTGTTTATCCTCCTTTTCCAGCATCGCTTCGCGCAGAGTCCGCAATGCTTTTGATATATGTTTTTTCACGGTGTCGGGGCTGATTCCCAATTCTTCGGCTACCTGTTGATATGTTTTTTTCTCCCAATAGCAGCTTCGCAAGATGGTGCAAGTCGGTTCGGGCAAACTGCGGGCTATGTTTTCCGCTTGCTGCAACAGTGCCTCGTGTGCGCGATAACCTTGATTCATTTCCGCACGGGTGGCTTCGGTGAGGCGGTCGATGTGTTGCTGTTCCACATTCAAATGCTTCAAACGGTTGAGACACCCGTTACGCACGGTAGCATAGAGCCAGGCGCTACGGGTATTTTCCTTTAGTTGGTCGAACTCCTTCCAGGCTTGTTCCATTGTTTCGCTTACTATGTCCTTGGCCTCATCCGTATTACCCATCAGGGTGGTGGCAAAGCGGACGAGGCGTGGGTACATCTCTGCGAACAGTCGTTCGAAGTGCTCTTCTTTATGATTTCTTTTCCTGAATAAAATCTGCATGTTTTCTTGTCTTCCGTGGACAAAGGTACGGAAAATTCCCTTTCTCCATCGGGGTTACAGACGCTTCTTTTCGCTTTGTCCGGCTCCGGTTCCTTTATATTTGCTCTTGGTGGCATTGAATTTATAGGATACTTGGAGGCCGAAGCGTTGGAAATCCCGGTAAATCCGATTTTCCATATAGGCATCTATGCCGTATAAATCAAAATGGAAATACCCTGTTCTAAGAATATCATTGGCGGTGAATGTTATGGTGAGTGTCTCTTTTAAAAAGGATTTGGAAAGGCGTGCATTGATTTGTCCTTCCGTGCGCGTTACAAAAAATCCTTGCCGGGAAGCGGTGGAGAGATATCCTTCCATATTGAAGAACCAGCCTTTGGGAAGGTTGAAGTTGTTGTCCAGACTGATATAGAAACGGGGTTGGTTCCGGTGTTCGGTGATTCCTATTTTATTCGCATTCATATCCAAAAAAGCCATATTCACATTGAGTTGCGGTTCCCAACACCCCAGCTTGGGAGAGGCGTTGAGACTAATGCCGTAATTATGGGTTGTAGGAATGGTCTGTGTGGCAAATAAGAGGACGCCCGGATGCGTATCCTCCTTGTAGGGCATAATTATATTGGTATACATATTGAGAATACGGCTGAAATAGGTTGAGACATAGAGCCAGTTCCAAGATGCGCCTGCTGAAAGCCGATGCGTCTTTTGTGTTTTCAGCAAAGGGTTTCCTTGAGAATACTCATATTTGCTGCGATAGCGGATGGAATTGGTCAATAAACTATAGTCGGGATTATTTTTCCTTAACCGGTAAGAGAGGCTGAAACTTTTGCCATTGTGTGACCAACTGGCGGCCAATACAGGAATAATATCATTATAGCTAGGGCTTTGTGCATCTATCCTTATCCCTTTTTCATAATAATCTGTTTGTTGATGTTCATAACGTATCCCCATATTCAGTTTCCAATGGCGGATGGATTTTGAATAGTCAGCAAATGCGGCATATACGGATTGTTTGATGTGGTCGTCGGCATCGGCAGAGAAACCGTTTTGGGTAAAGATATCATGGCGGTTGGTAAAAGTTTCTTCCGTACCGAATGAAAAACGTCCGTTCCATAAAGGAGCACTGACTACCAGCTTGGCGGCATAGAGGGAGCTGCGCATACGACTGTCTGCTTGCACGGTTGCATCGTCATTATTAATGGCGTTCTGGTCGGAATGCGAGCGTTTGAATAGATAATCGGCGTTGAAGTCAATATTCCATTTGCCCAGTTCTCCTGCGTAGTAGGCGTTTGCCGCGTGATCCCAACCCGTATGTGTTTGTTCTGCTGTAGTAAAGTTTATCCGGTCGGTTTCTTCATCGTTACGTCTGGTGACGGTTTTACCGGATGAATTTCTGTCTGCATTCCCTATCCCGGTTTCGGGCATATAGCGCAGACCGAAAGAATGGTGTTCATCCGGTTCATAATTGAATCCCAGCTCACCGGAAAAACGTTGGCTCTTATGGGTTTGCACATCATTTTTGTTGGTTTGCCAAATGGCGGAACCCTTGATGCGGTTCATATTTGTGGTTTTTCCATACGAGTTTTGTTGTGCCAGATAGCCTTTTATAAACAGATCCAGACCGCCGGTGCGATAATTTAATGCCATATATTCGTTGGCGTTGGCAGAATGCCCTTGTGAATAAGTCGTATTGAAATGGCCGCTCAACCCTTGTCCGCGCCGGCGGATGGTGCGGAGGCGGATGACGGCTGCTACGTCCGAGGCATATTCGGCTCCGGGAGTGGTGATGACTTCCGCGGATAAGATTTCGTTGGCCCGGATACGGTCCAGTTCTGCCATGTCGCGTACTTTCTTATTATTTACATAGATTACAGGAGAACCACATCCCATTACATTGTATTCGCCGTTACGGCCGGTGACGAAAGGAAGATGGGGCAACATTTCTGCGGCAGACCCCATTCGGGCCAGGGAAGTTCCTGCCACGTTGGCTTTTAGTCCGTTGGGACCCACTTCTATCATGGGGCGTCGGGCGCTGATGGTGACTTCCTGCATCAGTTGGGTGTCGGGCAGCAAGTGAAACGTAGGAGTGGGGTGGTAGGGTTGCACTTCTGTCTTATAGCCTATGTAAGAAACCCGTATTAAGTAAGGTATCCCTTCTTCCGCTATTATCAGGAAACTTCCGTCTTCACGGGTGACACATCCGTTTACAAAGGTGGAATCGCCGGGTGTCAATAAGAGTACATTGGAGTAGGGTAGCGGTTCATTCTTTTCATTGGTTACCTGTCCTCGTATTTCGGTAATGCGTATGTCTCTTCCCTTTTTCTGTATGACGAAGTATTCCTCCCGTTCTTTGCAAATGAAAGGAGTGCCGTTCAGAACAGTGCCGATGGCTTCAAGTTCGGTCTTTTGCCGGATGGAGGCTGTAACCCGGTAATTTTCTGTTTCATTATAGGAGAAGATAATATTCTTTCCACCTTCCTTTTCGATTAGTTTAAGGGCGGCGGGAAGTGGTTTGTCCTTTAACTCTATAGAGAATTGCCGGGGCGTTTGTGAATGAAGCGGAAGGATGATGCAGAATAATACGGTCATAATCCACGCTGTTTTCAAATAGCCGTCTGGTCTCATTTTACTAGTGTTTAATTGTTCTTTATGAGTAATACAACCGAGGTTTGTAATCGGGTACGGTAAAATAAGGAAAAAGATTCGATGGGTTGTCGGAATGAAGAATTTATGAAGAATTGGAATAAGAATGGTTCATTGTAATGGCTTGAGGTACAATGGCTTGTTCGCGTATGAAGAATTTGAAGGAAAAAAAGGTGGAAAATGTGTTTTGAAGAGATGGTTAGGACAGATACTTGTGTTATACTTGTTTTATGAAAATTGTAGATGGCAGTAGCTATGAAGAACAGAGGGAATAGAACAAGGTGACTGAAAACAAATCCAGCCACCTTGTTTTTATTGTTTAACCTGTGTTTTATTCTATCTCGACACTATGTTTTACCGGAGTCAGGATGAAAGTAAATTCATAATCACCGTAGGGCAACATATATTGAGGCAACGGCAGAGTTCCCCAGCTGTTTACACAACCCAGTCCCATCTGAGCCTTGTCGATGATAAGGTTAGTCAGGTCTGCTTTCTTTACTTCAGGAGAGTGGCGTTGGTCTTTGTGTGTACCATCATCCAAAGAACAGATGGTATAATGCAGGGCAGATGCTGAGAACGGAGCATCACCTGTTACTTTCAGTCCGTTACCACCGGCATTCAGCTGCTTCCACCAACGGATGTCGGTCTTTGTTCCGGTTTCCTGCGGACGGATATAAGAGTAGAACTGTTCATCCACACTTTGGCGATATATACCCAAGTCTGTACTATGGTTACGGTCACTGTAATTTTCTACCGGACCACGACCATAGTATTCGATGGTTTCGAAGGTCTTGGGCATCTGCATCTGCATGCCGAAGCGGAACATCGGAGATACTTTTGCATTCTTGTCGGCTGTCATCTTCTGGGTAACTTTGATGGCTCCTTCGTTGTTGATGACATAAGTCAGATATAATTTGGCAGAAACATTCTTCATGTCATATTCCGCATTCACGACTACTTGGTCGTTTTCTGTCTTGGAATTTAACGAAACCAGTTTCAATCCCGGATTCTTCCAAGCGGCATATCTGTTTTGCAGACCGGCACCCATGTCATTGTCTGTCGGGGCACGCCAAAAGTTTGGAGTAAGAGTTGCACCTTCTTTCAACATTTCTATTCCGTTGATCGCATATTTGCTTAAGTAACCATTCTGTTTGTTGAATTCTGCAATGAAGTTATTGCCTTTTACAATCAGATAATTAGATTGATTGTCTGCTATTTGGGGAACTACAGTCGCTACATTGGTAGTTTCTACATTTTTCAAATCCATAGCAGGAGCCTTGTAAGCATTCAGTGTCAACTGATTCTTGGCTACAGTAAAACCGGCGGGCAGCAAACCTTCGCGGTTCTTCAGTTTATAAGTTACATTCAGCAACCATTCTTTGCAAGCACAAGTCTTGCCGATATTTAAAGTAATCCTGGCAGTTTCCTGAGGAGCGATTTTTAAATCATCTACGCGTCCGGTGCGGATTACTTTTCCATCTTTCAGTACTTGCCATTCCATATAGTAGGCGGACAGATCACGGAAGAAGTTCTCATTGAACACATTTACCTCCCCTTTGCTTAAATCGGCGGGAGTAGTCCAGATATTCTGGTAAAAATGACCTACTTCATACATATGCGGATTAGGAACACGGTCGGGGCTGATCAAACCATTGTCACAGAAGTTATTGTCAGAAGCGTCAAAACGGTTGAAATCTCCTCCGTAAGCATAAATCATCACGCCGTCTTTTCCTTTCCAACGGCAGGACTGATCAACGAAGTCCCAGATAAATCCACCTTGCAGGTTCGGATATTTGCGAATCAAGTCCCAATATTCTTTGAAACCACCCTGCGAGTTACCCATTGCATGGGCATATTCACACTGAATCAATGGTTTGGTAGCATCGGTACGTTGACCATATTTTTCCATGCCGTCATAATCATAGTACATCGGACAGAAGATATCAGTATGGTCTTTCTGGCGTGCTTGTTCGTATTGGCAGGCACGGCTGGGATCTTCTTCTTTGATCCATTTATAGCATTGTTCGAAGTTGGGACCGTCACCGGCTTCATTACCCAATGACCAGAAGATGATGCTTGGGTGATTGAATCCACGTTGCACATTGCGTTGGTTACGTTCCATGTGAGCCAGCTTGTATTGCGGGTTTTTAGCCAGTGTCTGGTCACCGTAACCCATTCCGTGAGATTCTACATTGGCTTCGGCTATTACATAAATACCATATTGGTCGCACAAATCATACCACAGATTGTCATCCGGATAGTGGCAGGTACGTACGGCATTCAGGTTAAATTGTTTCATAATCTGGATATCCTGAAGCATACGTTCGGGAGATACTACATATCCTCCGTCCGGGTCCATTTCGTGGCGGTCGGCTCCCTTGAACAGAACAGCCTTACCGTTAACCAGTATCTGGTCACCTTTCAATTCAATCTTGCGGAAACCTACTTTGACAGGAATCACTTCATTGCTGCCTTGCATGCTGGCACGCAAGGTATATAAATAAGGTGTTTCGGCACTCCACTTCTTGGGGTTCTCTACGTTCATGGTCACCAGACCGGATTTGTTAGCGGTAGCGGTGGCCACTTGCTTGCCTTGTGCATCCACCAGTTCCAAATCGACTTTACCACTGCCTTTCAAGTCCAGATTGACAGCCAGGCTGCCGTTTTGGTAAGCTGCGTCCAAGTCGGGAGTTACACGGATATCTTGAATGCGTTTTTTGTTGCGGGCATATAGATAACAGTCACGTCCCACGCCGCTATACCGGAAGAAATCCTGATCTTCCAAATAGGTACCGTCACACCAACGGAATACTTGGAAAGCGATCAGGTTTTTCTGGCCCGGCTTCAAGTACGGAGTCAGGTCAAACTCTGCTTCCAGTTTGCTGTCTTCGCTATAACCTACGTAGCGTCCGTTCACCCACAAATACATGTTGGAAGTGACTGAGCCAAAGTGGGCAATGATATCTTTTCCGTTCCATGAAGCGGGAACCACGATTTCACGGCGGTAAGAACCTACGTGATTATTCTCTGTCGGAACTTCGGGAGGATTGTTTTTGAACTGGTTGCGCCAAGCATAGCCCACGTTCACATAAATAGGATCACCATATCCGTTCAGTTCCCATACGGCAGGAACTTGCAGGTCATCCCAACCTTTATCATTGAAACCGGTTTTCCAGAAATCAGTCGGACGGGAGTCCGCATCCTTCACCCAGTTGAATTTCCAGGTTCCGTTCAAGGTCATGTAGTTGGCTGATTGTTTTTTGTTCGCTTTCTTGGCTGCATCTGCGTTTTCAAAAGCAAAGTAGTTGGTGTGCATCGGCGCGCGGTTTACCGCATTTATTTCCGGATTGCGCCATTCTTGGAAGGTCTGCGCACTTGCTGTGAGGGCAAGGACTGTGAACAGACCTGTCATAAGTTGTTTCTTCATGCTATTATTTTATTGGTTTTGTGCAAATATAGTGAAAATAATGTTTGGCGATGGGACATAAATCGGGCAATATTTGTTATAATTGTGAATGATTTGTATTCAACACTAAAAAATATGGCATTTCTGAAGCGTATAAAGGATAAATGGCAGGGGTTGCTGCATGATGAGAAATTAAAGCATAAGATCTATGTGATTATTTTTGAAAGTGACACACGGTTGGGAAAACTGTTTGATGTGGCACTGATTGGGTTCATTGTGCTAAGTATCCTGGTGGTGGTTGCTGAAAGTATAAAGAGTTGGGACCCTTATATCGGTCCTTACCTGCGGGTGTCGGAATATGTCTTTACTTTCTTCTTTACGCTGGAGTATGTGTTGAGGTTGTATTGTTCTCCCCATCCTCGTAAGTATGCCTTGAGTTTCTTTGGCATAGTCGATTTGCTGGCTACTTTACCTTTGTATATAGGTTGGTTTTTCGGTACGGCGCGTTATCTGTTGGTCATCCGTACCTTCCGGTTGATCCGGGTGTTTCGCATCTTCAAACTTTTCAATTATCTGGATGAGGGAAATTATCTATTGCGTTCGTTGGTCATCAGTAGCAAGAAGATTGTTGTCTTTTTCCTGTTTGTTCTGATCATGGTCATTTCCATCGGTACGTTGATGTATATGATCGAAGGAGGTCTACCGGATACGGCTTTCAATAATATTCCGAACAGCATTTATTGGGCTGTTGTCACGATGACCACTGTAGGTTATGGAGATATCACTCCCGCCACTCCTTTGGGACGTTTTCTCTCGGCAGTGGTCATGTTAATAGGTTATACCATTATAGCGGTTCCCACAGGAATCGTTTCTGCGTCTATGATTCGTGAACATAGACGCAGAATGACAATGAAATGCCCGCATTGTGGTAGGGACGGACATGAAGAGGAGGCAGTGTATTGCAAATATTGTGGAAGGAAACTGGATACTTGATTTTTTTGTATATAGAACTTTGTGTAATTAAAAAATCATTTTACCACCCAGCGTTTGTCATGGGGGACAGTGGCTTTCGGATCATAAGTCATTCCTTCTTTAGTCGGGATTTTCAGTACATAGGTTCTTCCGCTATGATTGGATAAGGACGTTTCCCGTAACCAAGGGTTCATATTCTTTAAAATAGCCAAAGTAATTCCTTTGCTTCGTGCAAAACGTGACAAATCATCAATGCCTTTCGTCACTGTAACTTCTGTATAAGGAATAGGCGGATATAAATCCGATGCACGGAGGCGAAAGCCGAAAGCAGTGGGATCACTGAACATTTGTTTGGCTGCAAGAATACGGTATACATATCTGGCTGTTTCTTCCACCAATTGCAAATCCAGTGAGTCGTCCACATCCTGTTTGGCCAGCTGACTGGCAATTCGTGCCTGTCCGGCATTGTAAGAGGCGGCAACCGCTACCCAATCCTGATATTTGGCATAGGCATCTTTCAGATAGCGGCAGGCGGCACGGGTTGCTTTTTCAATATGGTAACGCTCATCCACATTGTTGTTTACTTCCAATCCGTAATCCCGCCCTGTGCCTTGCATGAATTGCCATAGTCCGGCGGCTCCGGCAGAGGAACGGGCAGTGGGGTTCATATTACTTTCTATCACCATCAGGAATTTAAAATCATCCGGAATCCCGTTCTCCTTTAGTATCGGTTCCACGATAGGAAAATAGCGGTTGGCTTTTTTCAGCATTTGCAGGGAAGTACTGTGCATATACGTAAATGCCAATAGTTCACGGTCCATCCGTTCATGGCGGTCAAAACGGCTCAGATCAATGATTTTGCCACAAAATTCAATGCTGGCGGGAACTTCAGGGCTACTGTATTTCAGAGCTGTAATACCTGAATCCTCTCGTACGATAGTTGTATCTCCCTGTTCTGCTTTGGGGGTGGCGCAACTGCTGCTCACTAAGGCCGGCGATGCGATTACAATGCAAAAGGCTGCTACAGCAGCCAGATTGATGGTTATTTTTCTCATTTCTTTTTTATTCGTTTTCATTCTCCTTTTCTTTTCCTCCCCGGCCGAAGTTGCGATATTCGGTAGGAGTAAAATTGGTGCGCTTTTTAAATACTGAGAAAAAGTGTTCAGTAGAGGTATAATTCAATTCATAACATATTTCTTTCACGGACATGGAACTTTCAATCAATAGCTGCTTCGCTTTGCGCAGTTTCAGCTCTTGGAAATACTTGGCGGGCGCATAGCCGGTGTATTCTTTGAATACTTTGCGGAACCAGGAATAACTGATTCCCAATTTCATGGCCAGCTCTTCCGGGTCTATATCTTTGTACACATTTTCGTGCATAATGATTTTGGCACTTTCTATTTTTTGTGCCGCATTGTCTACTTCATAGCGTTTGTTTTGCGAGATGGCGAGCACGGCTCCCATGATGTGTAAAACAATGCCGGACAAATATTGTTGCGCTGCCGTCTTGTCCGCTTCCGCTACTTCCAGTGCGCGGGCAAAAAGGCTGGCCAGTTCTTCATTGATTCCTATATCCAAAATCTGATTCTCCTTCGAGATAAAGCAGTTCTTTACCAGATTGTCTATAATCGGACCTTCAAAGCCGATGTAATACTCGTTCCATCCCGTCTTTTGCAGCGGTGCATAGGTGTGCCACTGTCCGGGAAATAAAAAGAGTATTTGTCCTTTTGATATGTCGATGGAAGGGATGGTGTCACTAGCAAAAGTCCCTCGTCCTTTAGTGATGTATACCAACTGATATTCATGCAGTACTCGTCCTTTCTGGGCGGTAAAGTAATAAGCGTCCGGGTGGTTGCGCGGCGGATAAACACTTCCGGGCTTGATAGCCTGGAAGCCGACGGTAGTCACCGACAAGCCGAAACGCTTGTCACGTTCATTGACAATTAGATATTTAAAATCAGCGCCTTGGTCGTTGTAATGCATGTTTCTCGGTTTTTAAATTAGGTCACACTTATCGGCAAATATACGATTTTTTATCTGAACCGTCTCCAACCTTTTCATTCTAAGTGTTTCTCAATGCATAATTTTAATATCTGCTGGTACAGTTGGGGGAAATTTGGAACAAATCTTATGGAATATTTGCTTAAAATGCTTTTTTTTGCGAATATTGCATCAAATCTTAAAGTTGAATCTATGCATTATGCACGTTGTTACTATAAGTATATTCTTTGGGTAATATATTTTTTCTGTTTTCCTGTTTTTCTTTGGGCTGATAATAAGGCTGATAGCTATCATTTTAAATCCATTTCCACTTCGGTGAATTTCCCGACCAATGAGGTCAGGAAGTTATTTCAGGATAGTCAGGGATATATATGGATCTCGACTTACAATGGCCTTTTGCGTTATGACGGTTATTCTATCGTTGTATATAAGCCTGATGGTGTGAATCATGGTCGTTCTATTGACAGCTTTGTGAATATGGTGACCGAAGACAAAGACAATAACTTGTGGATAGGTACGCATAATGGACTTTATGTACTGCATAAAGAAACGGATGAAATAGAGAAAATTATCAGCCCTTTGTTACAAGTAAGCAATGTGGAAAGTGTTTTCTATGCAAGTAACGGCGACTTATGGGTAGGAAGCAACAAAGGTTTGTTTCGTAGGAAGGCCGGAAGCCGTACTTTTGATTGTGAAAAGAATATGGATATCAAATCCATTATTGAAGACCGGAAAGGGCAAATATGGATAGGCACCTGGGAGCAAGGGCTGTTGCGTTATCATCCTGAGGAAGATCATTATTATACTTATGAAGGGATAAATCCCAATAATTCGGCGCATGTTATTTTTCAGGATGAGGCCGGGAATATTTGGATTGGTACCTGGCGCTATGGATTGGTAAAGCTGGTTGATCCCTATGATCCGGAACATTTTTCGTTCAAGACTTTTCAGAATGACAAGGGAAATCCTCACTCTCTGCTGGATAATATCATTTATACCATTGCACAGGACAAGAATTCAAAAAAGCTTTGGATAGGTTCCCGCAGTGGAGTCAGCATATTGGAAGATGAATCGGGTGAGGGTACCTTTACTAATATTGTTCCGGGGAATCGTCAGGGAGATTTGCCTTTTAATGAAGTCAACTCTTTGTTGTGCAGTAATGACGGATTGATGTGGCTGGGGATGTTGGGAGGTGGAGTTTGTACGGTGAATACGAATAAATTCCGGTTTAATTATAATCCTTTGGAATCTTTGCGTGATCATTGCCCTACCAGTTCTGTGCGTAGCGTTTATCAGGAAAAGAATGGAAATCTGTGGATGGGTATCATGGGGTTCGGCTTGGTACTTTGGGACAAGGAACGGCAGACTGCCATTCCTTACCGTTTCCATCCCGTATTGAAAAAGATGGGATACACATCGACTGTCAATGATATCATTTACCGCAAAACGACGGATGAACTATGTTTTGCCACTTGGGATGACGGAGTATGGTTCTATAATGTCAAAGCAGGGGAAGCGCACGTACTGAATACTACCACCAATCCCGAACTGACTGATATCTGCATTTATTCTTTATTGGAAGATTCAAAGGGAAACTTATGGTTGGGCACACGTTCGGGAGTGTTTATACTGGATACGGAACAGAGGCTTCATTCTTTAAATGAACGGGTTACTTTGACCAATCAGGCATTACCTCAAATCTCCATATTCAAAATGGCGGAAGATAAGGATGGATTTATCTGGATAGCAACCAGTAATGAGGGAGTATGGCGGGTAGATACATCCGGAGAGATATATAAAGTCAAGTTGTATACACCTTCTGACAGCACATTATCCACTGTTGGGGCCATGACTGTCTGTGTGGACGGATATAACAGGGTATGGGTAGGCTCGAATGGTAACGGGCTCGATTTATATGACCGGAAGAACGATCGTTTTTCTTCAGTTCTGGATGATTATTTCCGGAATGGAGATGTTGTTTTCAGTATGTTGGAGGACGATAAACATACATTGTGGCTTACCACCAATGCGGAAATGTATCATATTGATATTCCTTTGGACGGTTCAAAACCAAAAGTACATACCTATACGGTAGACGATGGCTTGCAGGACCATATGTTCAATCGGAATTCCTGTTTCAAAGGTGCGGACGGCAAACTCTTTTTCGGTGGATTTCGCGGGTTGAATAGTTTTTATCCGGATAAAATAGTTCAGGATACTGTCTATTCTCCGGTAGTTATAACAGATATAAAGGTGCATAATGTTTCAATACGCACCTTACCCTTTGATACCAGGGAAAGGATTACCGGAAGCAAAGCCATTGATTTCATTGATGAAATTGTGTTGGGGTATCAGGAGAATAATTTCAGCCTTGATTTTTCTATTCTGAACTATATCAATCCTGAATTGAACCGGTATTTATATCGGTTGGAAGGATATGATAAAGGATGGCTGGCTGTTGAATCAGGACGCCGTTTTGCCTATTATAACAATCTTCCGGCAGGCACCTATACCTTTTGTGTGAAAGGTGCCAATCAGAATGGCATATGGTCATCGGATACGAAATACCTGCGTATAACTATTCTTCCACCGCCTTGGTTGTCATGGTGGGCATACTGTCTTTATGTCTTGTTGTTTGTTTCATTGGTAGGGTATACCTATCGGGTTGTTAGAAATCGTATCCGTATGAAACAGGCTATAGAGATGGGTAAAATAGAGCGGCAGAAAATGGAGGAAGTCAATCATGCCAAGTTGCAGTTCTTTACCAATATCACTCACGAACTGCTGACTCCGCTTTCTATTATTTCGGCTTCGGTAGATGAATTGAAACAGGAACTTCCTGCCGGTTCACAAGTTTGTCCTGTGATAGCGGATAATACCGTGCGGTTAATCCGGCTTATCCAGCAGATACTGGAGTTCAGAAAGGTAGAGAACGGCAAGTTGCAATTAAAAGTTTCACATGGAAACGTCAGTGTATTCTTGAAAAAATCGGTTTCTGCCTTTGCGCCTCTGGTCAAGAAGCAGAAATTATCCATCCATTTTGAACTGTCGGAAGAATATACAGGATATTTTGATGTGGATAAACTGGATAAAGTGTTATATAACCTGCTTTCCAATGCTGCCAAATATACTCCTGAAGGAGGGATAATTACCGTTTCTCAAACCTATGATGCAGAAAAGGGCATCTTTAGATTTAGTGTAAATAATCCCGGTGAATTGATTCCGAAAGAGAAATTGGAGCATATGTTCGAGCGATTCTATGAAGGGGAATATCGTAAGTTGCATACTATAGGAACAGGCATCGGTTTGTCGCTGACCAAAGACTTGGTGTTGCTGCATCATGGCACGATACATGTATTCAGTGATAAGGAGGAAGGAAATACTTTTGTTGTTGAAATCCCTGTAGCACGCAACGCATTTGCAGAGGAAGAAATAGATGAGAATATCGAAAATGTGAATGATGCAATTCTTCCGGCGAATGAAATGCAAGAGATTTCGGAGCCGGAAACAATAGAAGATAAAACGGCTTTTTCTACACTGTTGTTGGTCGAAGACAATGAGGATTTATTGGCGTTGATGATTCGTTTGTTACATGGCAAATACCATATTCTGAAAGCCGGTAACGGTGTGGAGGCTTTGGAAATCCTGGATAAAGAGGAAGTGGATTTGATTGTGTCCGATGTGATGATGCCTGAAATGGATGGTATGGAATTATGTCGTAACGTGAAGGCAAAGTTCGAGACGTGTCATATTCCCTTTATCCTGTTGACTGCCAAGACAAGTGATGAAGACCGTGTGGAAGGCTATGAGTCGGGAGCGGACGGTTATATTTGCAAACCGCTTCGTTTATCTATTCTGTTTGCCAAGATAGATAACCTGCTGAAACGGCGTAAACGTATGGGAGTAGATTTTCGGAAACAATTGGTCTTTGAGGCAAAAGAATTAAATTATACTTCTATGGATGAAGCTTTCATCCGGAAAGCGGTGGATTGTGTGAATGCACATCTGGGTGATTGCGATTTTGAGCATGCGCAGTTTATGGCAGAAATGGGTATGGCACGAACTACTTTGGCAGATAAGTTGAAACTGCTGACCGGACTTACTCCTTCAGCGTTTATCAGTAATGTCCGTTTACAGGCGGCTTGCCGTCTGATTGATGAGAAAAGGAAGATACGTATTGCGGACTTGGCCTATGCCGTAGGCTTTAATGATCCCAAATATTTCAGTTCTTGCTTCAAGAAAAAGTTTGGGCTTTCTCCTACGGAATATATGATGAAGTATGATAGCTGATTATTACCGGAAATAGGCTCTATAGGGAATGGACAGCCCTTTTCCGGTAATAATTCTCCCTCTTTCTCTAGGGTTCATCCTACTTTTGTTGGCAAATGAAACGAATTATTTTATTTGTTAGACCTTTAAATAAAAGTATTATGAACATGAAAATTCTGACAGACACCAAAGCGTTTTGGGTACTGAACCTATTGCTGTGTTTCTGTTTGTTCATCCCTGCGATGAATGCAAGTGCTTCCAGTCTGCAAGCGGACAAGTTTAAAGTTTCCGGTATTGTGAAAGATGCCACAGGTGAACCGGTTATCGGCGCCAGTGTAGTCGAAAAAGGTACTACGAACGGAACAGTAACCGATTTGGATGGTAATTTCAACCTTTCGGTGACTCCTAATTCTACCATCCTTATTTCTTTTATCGGATATTCTAATCAGGAATTCCGTATTTCGAGAAACAATATGGTACTGAACGTAAATCTGAAAGAAGATACGGAGATGATTGACGAAGTAGTAGTAGTCGGTTATGGTGTGCAGAAGAAAGAAAACCTGACGGGTTCTGTCGCAGCCGTAAACTTCAAAGATGTAGCTTCTATGCCGGTAGCCAATACAGCCAATATGCTTCAAGGACGTTTACCGGGTGTGATGTTGACTAATAATGGTGCCCAAGCTGGTCATGACAGTCCCGAAATCCGTATTCGTGGTGTGGGAACTTTTGAACACAATGACCCGATGGTTTTGATTGATGGTGTGGAAAGTTCGGTAAGTCAGATTGCGGAAATTCCTGCTGATGATATTGAAAGTGTTTCTGTTTTGAAAGATGCGGCTTCGGCTTCCATCTATGGGGTACGTGCAGCCAACGGTGTAATTCTGGTTACTACCAAACGTGGTGGAGAACAGAAGCCGACCATTACCTATTCAGGCAGCATCGCTTTGCAGGAAGCCACTGTATTGCCCGACTATGTGAACTCTTATGAATGGGCGAAGATGTACAACGAATGCTGGCCTTCTAAAGCTTATACCGATGACATGTTGCAGAAATTGCAGAACGGTTCGGATCCCGATCATTTTGCCAATACCAACTGGGCTGAAGAAATGTTCCGTACAGCAGCCATGCACCAGCACCATTTGTCAGTGAACGGCGGGAGCAAGGCTGTGCATTACATGATTTCCACTCAATATTTCCAGCAGGATGGTATCTTGCGCGAGACAGCTAACCAGCGTTTCAATTTCCGGTCTAACCTGGATGCCCAATTGGGTATTGTAAAATTAGGTTTGAATCTTTCGGGAAGCCGTCAGAACATTGACGAACCTACTACCAGTGTTACCGGCGAAGGTTTGATGCGTTACCTCACCTAGTTTACCCGTCCCACTGTCCCTGTGCGTTACGCTAACGGACATTACGGATTCCTGGATGGAAATCCCAATATTTCCCAATCCGTATTCAAAAATCCGATTGAAGCCTTGAATATGGGATACAAAGACAATAAACACTATCGTTTTGATGGTAAGTTCTTTGGTGAAATAGATATCATAAAGGGGCTGAAGTTCCGTTCAAGCCTGGCATATAAATATTATATGAACGATGTAACCACTTTCAATCCGAAGAATAATATCAGATATGATGCTGAAGGTAATGCACTGACTACCGTCGGTACCAATAAACTGACAGACTATCATTATCTGGAAACAACCTATATCAATGAAAATATCCTGACTTACGATTTCTCAATAGGGAAGCATACCTTCAACTTGTTGGCAGGCCACTCCGTCCAGGCTACCCGCTGGGACAAGAATGAAGCGTCCAAGCAAGGATTTGCCACCGATAATATTTATGAAATGGACGGAGGTACCATGAATGATCATGTAACCGGCTCAGCAGAAGAAAGTTCCTTGCAGTCATTCTTCGGTCGGCTGAATTATAATTATGGAGGCCGTTATCTGTTGGAAATGAATGTCCGTCATGATGGCTCTTCACGTATGCCCAAAGCACATCGTTATGCCACTTTCCCGTCATTCTCGGGCGCATGGATCATGACGAATGAAAAGTTTATGGAGAACGTGAAGTTCCTTCACTCTTTGAAGCTACGCGGTAGCTGGGGTAAACTGGGAAATCAGGAAATAGGTAACTATGCTTATGCGGCTACATTGGCGGCTAGTGGCAGCTACTATTTCGGCGATAACAAACAAATTGGTATGAAGACTGCCAAGATACCCAATGAAAATATAAAATGGGAAACGACTACCATTACGGACTTTGGTTTTGATGCCGCTTTCTGGGGTGGAAAGATAAATGTCACTTTCGACTGGTATGAAAAAAACACCTCGGATATTTTGATGAAGCTCGCTATGCCGGGTATCTTTCTGGGCTCATTGAGCGCTCCTTATCAGAATGCAGGTAAGGTTCGTAACCGCGGTTGGGAACTGGCTGCCAATTATTTCGATCAGAAAGGGGATTGGGCATGGCAGGCAGGCTTCTCGCTTTCAGGTGTAAAGAATGAGATTACTGATATGAAAGGAGTGGAAGATATTAGCAACAACACGATAAACCGTGAAGGTGAAGCCATCGGTTCTTATTATGGGCTGAAAGCTGTCGGTATCTATCGTACTCAGGCAGATCTGGATCGTGTAAATGCAAACGGACAGAAAATTATGCAAAACAATCAGGAACCGCAGTTAGGTGATATCATGTATGAAGATATAGACAATAATGGTAACATCAATGATGCCGACCGCACGATCATTGGTAATCCGTTCCCGAAATTGCAGTATTCTTTCAATCTGGGATTCTCTTATAAAGATTTTGATGTTAATACTTTCTGGCAGGGAATTGCAGGGGTATATCGTTATAACTGGGACGAAACGACTATCTCTAACGGTGGCAACAAGACCAGCCGCTGGCTGGACAGATGGTCTGAAAGCAATCCGGGTGGAAGTATGCCGCGCCTGGGAGGGACTATCAATAACAACTATTCTTCTTTCTGGCTGACTAAAGGCGATTATTTGCGCTTGAAGAATCTGGAAATCGGATATACTTTCAGACAAAGAGCATTCCTGACTAAGCTGGGTGTGCAGAGTGTAAGGCTTTATCTGGCAGGTACCAATCTGCTTACCTTTACTCCGCTGGACGATTATGATCCTGAGAAGTTGAGCACAGATGCCCGTAATGATGTCCATCCTAATACGAGAACCTACTCTTTTGGTGTTAACGTTAAATTTTAAAAGTAACAACTATGAAATCAATTAATAAATTTATAGGGCTGGCTCTATTATCAGGAGCTTTGCTGACTTCTTGTTCTGACAGCTTTTTGCAGAGGGACTCATTGACAGAATCTTCGTCCAATACCTTTTGGCAGACACCTGATGATGCTTTGATGGCACTGGCATCTTGTTATGATGCTTTGCAGAGCAATCAGCTTTATAACTCCGACCAATATTCACTGGGCCCGTTGTATATGGATTGCATAACAGACAATGGGGGGCATTTTAACTGGAGCGGCTGGATGGAAGGTTATGATATGGCTATGGGCATTCATACTCCCAGTTCTTCTGTCATAGGTAGTTACTGGAAGGATTGTTATGAGGTAATCAGTCGTTGCAATGTGTTGATTGCCAATATAGACAGAGTGAAAATGGATGCCAAACAGAAAGCTATTTACTTGGCTGAGGCAAAATCTATCCGTGCACTGATGTATATTAACCTGACTATGACCTATCAGGATGTTCCTTTCCTCACAGCTCCTTTGACCATTGATCAGGCCGAATGCGAAAAGACCGACCGTGCCACTATTGTGAGTAATATTATGGCAGATTTGAAAGATGCAGCCGAAGTTCTTCCTGCCGAAACATCTTCACGTGGACATATCACCAAAGGAGCAGCTCTTTCTTTATTGGGACGCGCAGCTTTGTATAACGAAAAATGGGATGAGGCAATTGCTGCCTACAAGCAGGTACAAAGTTTGGGATATTCACTGGATCCCAGTTATGCTAAATTGTTTACCCCAAACGGTGAGAAATCTCCTGAAATTATCTTTGCCGTCCGTTATGAAGGACCGGGTATGAGTGAAGGTGCAGCCTATAATGCACATTGGAATACACCGCTGGAAGCAATGAACGGAACTATTGATTTGGCCGATGACTACTACTGCACGGATGGAAAGCCGACTACCGATACCAAGATTGCCGAGTCGAATAGTAACGGCGGACTGGATGTAAGCAAACCTAATCCGGCTCACTTTGCCGATCGTGACCCTCGTTTGTATGCTACTTTGTTTGTTCCCGGTATGCTTTGGAATGGTAAAGGTGGAATAGATGCCTCGGCTTCCAATCCGTATGCCAATGTATATGGCGGAGCTGCTGCTTCCCTATCTACCGTATATGTTTATAAATATTTTGATCCTACTGACACAGCTAACTCATGGGACAACGGACAGGACTTTTATGTAGTGCGTTATGCGGAAGTTTTATTATCTTTAGCAGAAGCAATGGTACAGAAAGGTGGCTATACATACAGTGATGTAACTGCTTTGATAAATCAGGTAAGACAACGTGATGATGTAAATATGCCTACTGTGGAGGAAGTGGAAGGCACTTCCCTTTCCAGAGATGAATTGCTGGAAGTCATCAAGCATGAACGTCGCGTGGAACTGGCTTTCGAAGGATTACGCCTGTTTGACCTTTATCGTTGGAAAGAACTGGATAAGGCTGTAACTAATATCGAAAAGGAACGTACTACATACGGTCTGGCTTATGAAGCGCGCAAGTTCAACGGTCAAAGAGATTATGTATGGCCTTTGCCTACCGGCGAACTGGATACCAACAAGAAGTTGGTACAACATGATTTGTGGAAATAATTTATATAAATGACTGGTTGGAGGATACGGTTTGAAGTATCCTCCCATCTTATAAAAATGGAAGAGAAATGAAAAAAACAATGATCCTCCTTTTGTTTTCTTTCCTGCTGGCAGCATGTTCTGATGGTCCTGTATGTTATCATCTGGATGCTACCGGCGGTAATGATAATAATAGCGGGCTAACACCCGACAAGGCATGGAAGAGTCTGGAAAAACTTCGGGAGATAAAGCTGCAACCGGGTAATAAGGTATTACTGAAACGTGGTGAAATATTCAATGGCGAATTGGAAATTTCGGGACAAGGCACATCCGGTAATCGTATCAGTATAGATGCTTACGGCGACGGAGTACAAAAACCTTGTATTGTGGGATATGATACTTCCCTGTATGCGGTACGGATTTACAACTCGGATTATATAACCTTGCAGAATCTGGAAATAGTAAACACCGGCAGACAGCCGCTTCCCTATCGTTCCGGTTTGAAGATAGAAAGCATGGACTATGGTGTATCACAGCATATCATTGTCAGCAATGTGACAGTGCGGGATGTCAATGGCTCATTGGTAAAAGAAAAAGGCGGCGGGTGTGGCATTTATATAGTGAATGGCGGTAAGGAAAAAGTTTCAGTTTTCGATAGGCTAACGATAGAGAACTGCCACATTTTGCGCTGCACCCGTAATGCCATGATATGGGAAGCTTATAGTAACCGTCAGGATTGGCATCCCAGTAAACATACCGTAATAAGGGGTAATCTGATAGAAGAAGTGCCGGGTGATGGCATTGTACCTATTGGCTGTGACAGTACCCTGATAGAATACAATGTAATGCGTAATTGTCCCGGTATGCTCCCTGAATCGGAGGCGGCGGCCGGCATTTGGCCTTGGAGTTGTGATAATACGCTTGTCCAGTTCAATGAAGTGAGCGGTCACAAAGCTCCCTGGGATGCTCAGGGATTTGATTCGGACTGGAACTGTACAGGAACTACTATCCAGTATAATTACAGTCATGATAATTATGGTGGTCTGGTATTGGTTTGTAATGATGGAGATGCAGATAAATCTTTCAATATAGGAAATTCAGGTACTGTGGTCCGCTATAATGTAAGTATAGGAGATGGGGTACGTCCCAAGCCTACGCGGGCCGGCATGTTTTCACCCGCTATTCATTTGGCAGGTCCGGTAAAAGATAGTCATATTACCCGGAACATCATTCACGTCAACCGTAAACCTGCATCTGATATCGATCGTACAATGATTACATTGGATTCATGGGGCGGATATCCGGACAGTACATTTATAAACGGGAATATTTTCTATACCCCGGAGTCCAGCAGATTCCAACTGACGGAATCCACTCATAATTTCTTTGAAAACAATTGCTATATAGGCAAGTTCGAGAAATTACCTGAAGATAGTAAAGCTTGCCGGACTGCTGATACTTATCAGCAAGAAGTACTGGCAAAAAATGAAAAGGGTTATCAGGGGTTGGCACTGCTGATGGATACGGTAGAAGTCGCTGGGGCAAAAGGAGTTTTTGTCAACAAAGAAGCTATTGAAGACTTCTTTAACCGGTTAGAAAAATAATAGTTTTGCTTTTATAAGAGTCCAAAGGCTATGTTGAAATAGTTTTTGGACTCTTTTCATAATATGGGTCACTTTTTCTTTTCCAGATCCATTTTCCCTGAGAAAGAAATGGATTGCCGGTTGGTCGGAGTAACTTGTATACTGCTTGTCCCGTCCGGATAGATGGTAATGTTATAAATATAGTTATCCTCTTCGTTGCGCGTCTTGAGGGTGACTTTGGCATTTCCTTTCTTGCTATATTCGGTGGTATATTCTGATAAAGGCGCGTTGAAGTTCAACCCTTTTCCACCTCCGTAGGGGATGGTATATGCCACTCCGAAGTAGGGGAGATAGGAATAGATGGAATCATTTTTAATTTCTAAGGAATAATTGGAACTCAGATACCTGCTTCCTCCTTTCATGGGAGTAACCCGGTCTACATCTATTTTGTATTTTTGGGCATCAATTGCCTCACGGACAGCTTGCTCTTTTTGCTGCTTTTTCTCTTTTGGGGTTTGCCCCATTACGGGGTGTATGCTGCCTGCTATAAACAAACCTGCTAAAATGAATAATTTATTTGCTTTCATATCTCTATAGGTTTAGTGAATCTGTCTTTGCCAAAGATAGCAAAAAAGAGTACTCATTGTTCTGAAAAAAATATAAGATACTAAAACCAGCTAACGCCATATGGGGGTCGGGAGAAAGAAGCTGCCTTGATCAGTACCATTTCCAATGTGACTGTAAGCCATTGGATGAATACTATTTTTTGAGACTTTTCGAAAGAAATTTTAGGGTTTCGTTTGTTATATAGGCAGGAGTGTTAACCTTTCTAACAAACAGAACAATGAAACAAGATCACAAACTCATCGTCTTAGGTAGCCTTTTTGCTTTGTGGATGCCCGTACACATACGGGCTCAGGAAATACCGGATGAACTTCCCGATTCATTAGTTACCATTGGATATACGGTAGGACATCGGAAAAATGTTTCGTCATTGGTGGAGAAAATTACAGGAAAACAATTAAAAGTAGATCAGGTAACCAATCCATTAGAGGCCATTTACGGTAAAGTACCGGGGTTGACCATGCAACGGGCGGCAAACGGTACGGCTGCACTGGATGCTGTCCGGCTGCGTGGAACGACTTCCCTGACCAGTGGCAATGATCCGCTGATTATTGTCGATGGGGTATTTGGAGATATTTCCATGCTTACTTCCATTTATCCTACAGATATTGAGAGTTTCACCATTCTGAAAGATGCTTCGGAGACGGCGCAGTACGGATCAAGAGGGGCATCGGGTGTCATTGAAATCACCACCAAGAAAGGAATCAAGGGAAAGACCAGGGTAGCTTATAATGGTAGTTTCGGCATTGCTTCGGCTTATAAGAGTGTCAGGATGCTTCCGGCAGATGAATATCGTCGGGTAGCTCAGGAACGGGGAATATCCATTGTTGATTTGGGGAATACTACCGATTTTCAGAAAGAAATACAGCAGACAGGCTTCCAGCAAGACCATCATGTGGCTTTTTATGGAGGCGGGGAGGAATCCAGTTACCGTGTGTCACTGGGATTGATGAGCAGGGAAGGAGTGATAGTCAATGAAAAGTTGACTAATTTTACTTCAAACATGAGCATGACTCAGAGTTTGTTTGACGGGTTCATTCAGTGTGATGTGGGTATGTTCGGCTCTGTGCAGAATAACCGTAATCTGGTAGATGAACAGAAGACTTTCTATTCTGCGGCGACTTTCAATCCTACTTATCCCAATCATAAGAATGAGGGTGGCAGTTGGGACGGAGTGACCAATGCCAGTCAGATTACCCATCCGCTGGCATGGATGGAGGTAAAAGATAAAGAATCGGGTTCGCATATCAGTACATATGCCAAGCTGAAAGTAAACTTTACTTCTGATTTGAAGTTGCAACTGTTCGGCTCTTATACTTATAATACCGTAGAAAATTCGCAATACCTGCCTGTCAGCGTATGGGCCCACGGACAGGCGTACCGTGGCTTGCGGAAGTCTGAATCATTGGTAGGCAACGGAATGCTGACCTATCAGAAACACCTGAAACGTCACTTCATTGATATGCTGGCTCTGGCAGAAGTGCAGGAAGAGAAGTTTACCGGATTTTATACGACTGTCACTAATTTCAATTCCGATTTGTTCGGTTATGATAATTTGCAGGCAGGAGCCTTGCGGCCCTGGGAAGGAACAAATTCTTATTTTGAACGTACCCGGCTGGTTTCTTTTATGGGACGCGTGAACTATACCTATGCCGATCGTTATATCCTGACGATGAACGCGCGTGCAGATGCCTCGTCCAAATTTGGCAGCAATCATAAATGGGGATTCTTTCCTTCGGTTTCGGCAGCCTGGAATGTAACGCAGGAGGACTTTATGAAGCAGTTCCCGTTGGTGGACAATCTGAAGATCCGTGTAGGATACGGTCTGGCAGGAAATCAGAGTGGGATAGATTCCTATACCACCTTGCGGCTGGCACGTCCTAACGGAGTCGTTCCCGTAGGGAGTTCGCAAGCGGTGTCTTTAAGGGATTTGCGCAATGTGAATCCTGACCTGAAGTGGGAAGTGAAACATAATTTCAATGCCGGCTTTGACCTGGCTTTGTTTGGCAACCGGCTTTTGTTATCTGCCAATTATTATCGTTCCAAGACTTCCGATATGCTCTATATGTATAATGTCAGTGTCCCGCCGTTCACTTATAACACGCTGGTTGCCAATATCGGTTCCATGCGGAATTGCGGACTGGAGCTTGCCGTAGGCGTCACCCCGTTAAAGACGAAGGATATGGAACTGAATATCAATGCCAATGTTTCCTTCCAGAAAAACAAATTGCTTTCTTTAGGGGGTATGTATAACGGTGAATATGTAGGTGCGCCCGAATATAAAAGTATTGCCAGCCTGGACGGAGCCGGATTTCATGGAGGCTATAACCACATCGTATATCAGATTGTGGGACAGCCGCTTGGAGTATTTTACCTTCCACATAGCACCGGTCTTGTTGCTGATGGTAACGGAGGATATAAATATGGAGTAGCTGATTTGAATGGAGAAGGAGTGAGCCTGGAAGATGGAGAAGACCGCTATATTGCAGGGCAGGCGGTGCCGAAAGCAATTGTCGGCTCCAATATCAGTTTCCGTTACAAGGACTTTGACCTTTCGGTACAGATCAATGGCGCTTTCGGTCATAAAATATACAATGGTACTTCGCTGACCTATATGAATATGCGTATTTTCCCCGATTATAATGTGATGCGGGAGGCTCCCCAAGCTAATATCAAAGACCAGACCGCAACGGACTATTGGTTGGAACGGGGAGATTATGTCAACATTGACTACATTACGGCAGGTTGGAATGTGCCTTTGCGGGGGATCAGGAAATATATTCAGAGGCTGCGTCTCACCTTTACGGTGAATAACCTCGCTACCATAACCGGATATTCGGGCGTTTCGCCCATGATAAACAGTTCTACGGTGAACACTACGATAGGGTTGGACGATAAGCGGAATTATCCTTTGGCACGGACTTATACGTTAGGATTAAGTATTAACTTCTAAAGAAGAGTATCATGAAAAAATCTGGAATATTATATATGTTGATTGCGGTTTGTTGCTTGCCGTTCATGGGAGCTTGTGATGGTTTTCTGAAAGAAGATGCCCGTGACGGAATCGATTCGGAGGACGCTTACCGGACATTGCCCGATTTATATCTCAATGCGGTGGCATCTCTTTATAATTATATAGGTGGGTTTTCGGATAGTCAGGGATTGCAAGGGACAGGACGCGGTGTCTATGATCTGAATACTTTTACTACAGATGAGGCCATTATGCCTACCCGTGGCGGTGACTGGTATGACGGTGGTTTCTGGCAAGGGCTCTATCTTCATAAGTGGGGAGTGAATAATGATGCCATTCAGGCCACTTGGGAATATCTTTATAAGGTAGTGATGCTGGGTAATGAGTCGGTGGAGCGGATTCAGAAGTTTCAGCAAACACATGATTACCCCGAACTTCCTTCATATTTGGCGGAAGTGCGTGCTATGCGTGCCATGTACTATTATTATCTGATGGATTTGTTCGGACGTGTGCCGTTAGTGCTTTCTTCCTCCTTATCCATGAAAGAGGTGGTGCAGAGCGAGCGGAAAGAAATCTTTGATTTTGTGGTAAAGGAGTTACAGGAAGCGGCTCCCTTGCTTTCTGAAGCCCGAAGCAATCAGCCGGGGGATTATTATGGGCGTATTACCCGTCCGGTGGTTTATTTCCTGCTGGCAAAACTGGCACTCAATGCCGAGGTGTATACGGACAATGACTGGACGGATGGGATACGCCCCGATGGGCAGAACATTTATTTTACAGTGGATGGCCAGCGGATGAATGCCTGGCAGACGGTGGTTGCTTATTGTGACCGTATTACCGCTTCGGGTTATCGGCTGGAAGAAAGGTATGAGTCGAACTTTGCTGTATTCAATGAGTCTTCCATCGAGAATATCTTTACTATTCCTATGAACAAGACTTTGTACACCAATCAGATGCAATATTTGTTTCGTTCCCGCCATTACAATCACGCAAAGGCTTACGGGCTGAGTGGGGAGAATGGTTCCAGCGCCACGACAGATGCTTTGCGTGTCTTCGGTTATGATACGGAAGAGGTGGACCCTCGTTTTGAAAAATGTTACTTTGCAGGAATAGTCTATGATTTGAAGGGCAATGTCATCAAACAAGATGATGGAACGATATTGGAATATCATCCGTGGGAGGTTGCCGTTGATATATCGGATACACCCTATGAAAAGACGGCCGGTGCAAGAATGAAGAAATATGCCATTGACGCGAATGCCACTAAAGACGGTAAGTTGATGGAGAATGACATTGTACTTTTCCGTTATGCGGATGTGCTGTTGATGAAGAGTGAAGCCAAAGTCCGCAACGGAGAAAGCGGGGATGTTGAACTGGCCCGGATACGTAGCAGAGTCGGAGCCTCTGAACGTCCGGCAACCTTGGCGACTCTTTTAGATGAGAGGCAGATGGAATTAGCCTGGGAGGGTTGGCGCAGGCAGGATCTTGTCCGTTTCGGCAAGTTTACCAGGGCTTATAGCAACCGTCCTCCATTGCCGGAAGAGGAAAATGGATATACCACCGTGTTTCCCATTCCGGGGAATATATTGGACATGAACAAACAGTTGGTGCAGAATAAGGGGTACTGGTGATGGCTGTTTAAACCGTATTTGAATTACCTTGGGGTAAATAGCTGGTTACTACGTAGTAGTTGTCTGATTACTACGTAGTAAATTGCTGACTACTACTAGGTAATTGGGGAACCTTGCCTGATGTGATTGGGGAAAGTCTCTTTTAGGAATAGGCTTGTCCTTTGGAAAATGTGAAATAAATGCTTGCATGTCCTTCGAAAAATGTGATAAATAAATAGTTTCGTCCTTTGAAAAATGTGATTTTTCTTGGTGAATACGTTGGAAATGAATAACTTTGCGTGAAAGGAGAATAAACGATGAAAAGATTATTGATCAAGGACTTGTTAAAATGGAAAAAGAAGGTGGGGCGAAAGCCTTTGATTCTGCAAGGAGCGCGTCAGGTTGGAAAAACATGGTTGCTTAAAGAGTTCGGTTCTGAATGTTTTGCCGATGTCTGTTACGTTAACTTTGAGCGTACTCAGCCCGTTAATGAAGTGTTTGAGGGTACTATCAGCCCACAACGTATTATAGAGCAATTATCGGTGTATCATGGAAAGATGATACAGCCGGAGAAAACTTTGATAATTTTTGACGAGGTGCAGGAAGTGCCGCGTGCACTTACTTCTCTAAAATATTTTGCTGAGGAAGCGCCGGAATATGTCATTTGTTGTGCAGGATCACTGTTGGGAGTGGCATTGCATCAAGGTACTTCGTTTCCGGTTGGAAAAGTAGAATTCCTGACTTTACAGCCGCTATCCTTTCAAGAATTTCTGATGGCGAATGGCGAGGATATGTTGGTTGACTACCTGTTGAAAGGTAATTGGAATGTTACTCCTTTTGCTGAGAAATTGCAGGACTATTTGAAAAGTTATTTTGTGATTGGAGGGATGCCTGCCGCTGTACAACGATGGCTGGATGTGCATGATTATTTTGAGGTGGAAGAGGTGCAGAAGCAATTATTGAGTGCTTATGAAGATGATTTCTCTAAACATGCCCCGTCCAACTTGATTGCAAAAATCCGATACGTGTGGCAAAGTATTCCTTCACAATTGGCAAAAGAAAATAAAAAGTTTATTTATGGTCTGATACGCGAAGGGGCTCGTGCCCGTGAGTACGAGGATACGTTGATGTGGCTCTCGGATACTGGTTTGATTCGTCGTGTTTATCGGCTTTCTAAGCCCGATTTACCTTTGAAAGCATATGAAGATTTACAATCTTTCAAAATTTACTTGCTGGATGTTGGTTTGTTACGCGTGATGAGTGGATTATCTCCTAAAGTTATTTTAGAGACTTGTCGTATTTTTGAAGAATTTAAAGGAGCGCTGACAGAACAATTCGCCTTACAGGAATTGTCGTTGTTTCCTCGATTGAATGTTTCCTATTATTGGTCTTCAGGGGCTATGGCAGAAGTTGATTTCATCTTTTCAGATGGACTGAATGTTTATCCCTTAGAGACAAAAGCGGGAAATAATGTTCATGCAAAGAGTTTGAAGAGTTATGGCGAAAAATATAATCCTAAATATCTGTTCCGAAGTAGTTTGTTGCCGTATGAACAGAATCGAAATTTAATAAATGTACCTTTGTATATGCTATTTGCAATGCAGGAAGTATTGGAAAAGTTGGATGCTCAGAAGGAGGATGAAAGTGTGATTTAAAAGCCTTATTTTTACAATCTCTACATCTTCTCATGGTTTTTCCTTATTTGTTCTCTGTGCCGGACTATTTTGTCTCTATTTTGTATTGCGCATAAAATACATTATTCCTATATTTGCTTTGCGTATGGAATTCCTTGCTCAATCTTTTGCAAATGAATACCTTCGCATTCTAAAGAAAACAAAGATGAAGAAATCCATTGCTTACCTTCCCAAGAAAAAGCAGGAAGAATTGAAGAGTATTGTCAAATATGTGCTCGAAGAACTTCCTGATTGTGAGATGATAATTCTCTACGGGAGTTATGCCCGTAATACTTATGTGGATTATGACCAGCGGGTGGAATATGGGGTGCGGACTTGCTTTATGAGTGATTATGATATTCTGGTGGTGACTAACCATAGGTTTGCAGATTATATCATTGATCATATCTTGAACAAGGCAATGGACCGTTTCTATAACTATAAAAGTCTTGCCATTACTCCCAGCATTCAGTTCATCGATGAAAGTATCAAGGATTTGAATAAGGCAATTGATAGAGGTTTATATTTTTATACGGACATCAAGAAAGAAGGAGTGATGCTCTATGATAGTGGTAATTATAAATTAGCCCGTCGTAGAAAACTTAATTTTACAGAGATTAGGGATTTGGCGCAAGAATATTTTGATGAGAAATATCATAAAGCTGGGGTTTTTATGAGAAATGCGATTTTTAATTATTCTGAAAATGAGTATTTAATGTCGTCTTTTATGTTACACCAAACTTGTGAAAACTATTATTTAAGTGTTATTCTGACTTTTACGCTTTATAGCGCGAAAGAGCATAATTTAAAGAAATTATCAGCGGCATCTAAAGCTCACTTTTTAGAGATAGCAAAAGCCTTTCCTCAAGATACAGAAGAAGAAAAACGGCTATTTAAATTATTGGTCGATGCTTATGTGCAAGCCCGATATAATAAACAGTTTGTAGTAACTCGGGAAGATATTGAAGCATTATTACCCAAAGTTAAATTGCTGGGTGAACTGACCAAGCGTTGTTGTGAGGAAAGAATTAAAGAATACGAGGCAATGATTAAACAAAAGCGTTAAAAACGATAGATCTCTTTTGAAAATGCGATCATACAGGCGATTGTTCCTTTAAGAAATGTGATTTCGTTGGAATACTGTACTTTATCATGAGGCTTAATTTAATATTCACTCATCAAATCAAATGCCGGTAGTACGTTTATCGTCATTTCACCTTCTGCAAAGCAATCTTTTGCTCTTCTCGTTAACCTGCTCTTTCTACCCATCGCATTACCATTTGCTGTAGGGGCAGGGTTTGCCTGCCTGAATACATATGGCGAACCATTTTTGTGCGGACAAATCCCCATAGCTGTCAGGCCAAGCAGGCAAATGGCGTTTCCGGCCACTGTAGGGGCAGATTGAATCTGCCCGATAACACTCCGAAGGGTGTATTTGTGGATGCATTTGGGCGGAAGCATTCCGCCCCTACAGCGGGTGTTTTCCTTAACGGTTGGCCGCCTGAAAACGGTTCGCTTTATGTATTCGGGCAGGCAAACCCTGCCCCTACAGTGAATGGTAACGCGATGGGTAGAAAGAGTAGTTCTTTAACCCTTCACAGCCCTATGACTATTCCTTTTTATCCTTACTATTAAGGTCTTTTATATGCTTGCCTTCTATCTTCAAGCTTTTGGGAGTTATCTCCAAGCACTTTGGAATTAACTCTATAAGGCTTGGAGTTAACTCCAAAGCGTTATGGAGATAGAATGTGTCCATTCAAAAAGGCTTAATCATATAGGGAAACAGGGGGAGGTATACTAATAAAAACCACTAAGTATAGGGGGGGGAGAATACCATTGCCGTCAATCTAATGATGCTATTGATAAATCATTGCGCAGCCTCCCCCTTTTGAAGCTACTTTTTCTACCCATCGCGTTACCATTTGTTGTAGGGGCAGGGTTTGCCTGCCCGAATACATAAGACGAACCGTTTTCGGGTGGCCCCCCTATAACCGTCAGGCCAATAGATATATAGCGTTTTCGTCCACCGTAGGGGCCGATTGAATCTGCCCGATAACACTTTGTGGATGCATTCGGGCGGAAGCATTCCGCCCCTACAGTGGATGTTTTCCTTGGGAGTTGCCTGCCCGCATACATTTAAAGTGTATTTGTGGATGTATTCGGGCGACCGGACGTCGCCCCTACAGTAGATGTTTTCCTTAGCTTGACAGCTATGGGATTCAATCCACCCCTACAGAGAAGGACGGCTTTTCCGCATGATTCATTTAACAACCACCCGGAAATGCACGGAAGATGACCGCAGAAAGTATAATTACTTTGTAATTTCCGCATACACCTCTTTGGCGACTTCTATGGCATCCCCCTCAGCCTGTGCGGAATAAGAATTAGTTTGCAGGGTCCATGGCTCTTCAATGGCATAAAAATCTATTTCTTTCATGGGGACACCATTTAGCTGGGCTATCTGTTGGTCTATCCATATTTTCCAGCGGTTGTAATAGAAATCACGCAGAAGTCCGTTCCATTCTTTATGAGCATAATCACGTAATCCGCCATTGTTGGCAGCAGTACGGTTGCCCCATGTGGTAATTTGTACACGGGCATTCCATTCGTACAGATCTTTTTCTTCGGGAGTATTACCCAGACTGCGTGCACTTTCTATCCATCGTCCTACTTTAAATTCGGGACGGGTGGACAGCAGGCGGTCTTGTAATAAAATAAGATGAAGGAAGCGTTGGGAAGCCGAGGCAAACAACTCCTTTTCACCTGCTTTGAGGGCATCCGTCAGAATGGGATAAACCAGACGGCCTTTTTCGGCTACAGCCTGACGAACGATATCTATCAAATCATATTCAAAATTGTTGTTCCCTTTGAAACGGTCGGCAGCCGAAAGCATGATGCCGGCAGCACGGATCACGTCTTGGGGGTTATAGTATTTCTCCATCTCACTCCAACTGGATACTTGATAGACATCCTCTCCCGGACGGGCACAGAATACCGATTCATGAGTTCCTTGCTGTGTGTTTTCTGCCGGACAGTTATAAATGGTATTACTCAGTAATTGCCATGCTTCCTGAATGGCGGCATCGGCTTTGCCGTAACGGGCTACGGTGTAGTCGTTCAACCATTGGTCTTTATCAAACGATACCGGACGCCAGGGCAGTTCGCACAAGAGTTCGAACATCACCGGATTATTTTCGGAACCTTCCATGGTCATGCCCACGCCTTTTAAGGTTTTTCCGAAAGGACTGGATTTGGCTTGATAGAACTCGTCGATGACATGTTTCATTTTTCCATGCAACCCTACATTGCCGCCATAATTCAGTAACATACAGTAGAGCCAGTCGTGTTTGCCGAACCCTTCTTTGCGATACCAGGTGGACGAAGGGTCCCCCCATTGGGGACGGCTTTCGGCAAAGAGGTCCAGAACGATTAAATCGCCTGCGGGCAGATTCTCAATCATTTTTTGTCTTGGATTGGCTTGCCATGCCTGAGCTACCCATACTGCTTTCGGGTTGGCTTTTTTCATGGCCGACCAGATGGCTTGTCCTGCTGCATCCAGATCGACTCCTGCCACATTGCCTCCTTCGTGAAAGGGGTCCATGCTATAGAAATCTGCCTTACCGTAAAGACGGGTCATTTCTTTATAATAGAGATCGGCTATTTCACCAAAACGAGGGTCGGTAGGCTGCAAGAAAGCGGGCCGGCGGTAACCGCACCATAATCCCGGATCGGATACATTCAGTCCCAGATGCTCCTTGGCGTTGTGTGGAACCATGCCCGAGTATCCCGGCAATACGGGATGAATGCCGTATTCACGCATCCGTTTCAGAATCTTTTTTTGCAGTTCTTCCCGCTGCTTGTACCAACTGTCGGGATTGGGACCTCCCCAGCCTTCCAGGTTATTCATCAGCCACCATCCCTGAAAGGCCGGACCGGCAATAAATTCATTAATCTCTTCTTTGCTATATCCCAGTTTTGCCAGTACGTTGTGCCACACCACATCGGTGCCTGTCATGGCCAGAGGCAGGTTGATGCCGTGCAGTGCCATCCAGTCTATTTCTTTTTCCCAGCGTTCCCAGTCCCAGAAAGCCATTGTATAGGAATAGGTACAATAGTTGAAATCGTAACGATAGGCCAGGTCTGTTTCGTGGCGTTCTTTCCGGGGGACGGCAGGAAGCGTTTCGGGCAGTTTTGCCGTCATTCCGTTCCAGGAAAGCTGGATGCCTGCATAATATTTCAGATACCAGTTCAAACCGGTGGCTATACTTACGGAGTTGTTTCCACGGATCACTACTTTATTGCCCTTCTGATCCAGTTCAAAAAAGTCAGCAGGCGACTGGGTTTGCTCAATGATGAATTTCTGCGAAGCTCCTTTGTCAATGCGCTCCAATAAACCCTGTACGGGGGAGGCAGCATGAACAAGCATGGTCAGAAAAAGCATGCAGATGGAAGAGATTGTTTTCATATCAATTATTTAGAGGGTTAGTATTATTTGTCACTTGGTAAGTAAATGTCTCCTCCGAAAGCCCAGCCCAGATAATTGGGGCTCAGTGCGCGGGTATTGCCGCTGAATGACACGGTATAGGGCTTCTTCAGGTTACAATGCAAATGTGTGATTTGTTTCTCGGCTGCTTTTACGGTCAGCCGGCTTCCTTGGCGGGTAACCTGGCAGTTATAACCTGTTACTTCGCCATCGGCACGTTCCGCTACAAAGGCATTAGTCAGCATGGTTTCACCAATGCATTTAAAAAGTTCGTGCACGTCATTGTCCTGCGTGTTCACGGTCTGCCAGTCGCTGACCATGTTGACGTATTGCTCGCCGATTACAAATTCACGGGTATCATACAGTTCAGGATGCGGATTACCGAAACTCAGAGAGTCGGCGGTGACGTGTGTGTCTGCGCTGCATGCCTGTTTCACTTTCAGATAAGGATCGACGACGAATGCCCAGCGCAAGTCTCCGGTGCGGTAATCAATCAAGTTGGAGAAAGCTCCCATAGCATTATAAGTTTCTTTCAACCGGCGTTCATCTCCTGTTAATAAATAGGCATAGTAAGTGGCATAGGCACGCCAGCCGCTCCATCCATGAGGAGAGTTGAACATATTTGGCAACATTTGTACGTCATACTGGGCTTCCCAGTAACGCATGGTTCCTCCGCGGCGGCGGGCATCGGGCACACGCAATTGAGTGAGGCAATCATGGCTGTCCAGAATTTGCAACATGGCATCGGTGTAATGTTTGCGTTCCTTTCCATCCGGCTGCATCAATGCCAGCATTCCGATTTGAAGGGCGGAGCAGGAAATCATGCCGTCTTCAAAAGTCAGTTCGCCTTCTGTCTCAAAGTTCCCTTGTGAGGCTACCAGTTGGTCGATGGCGCGTTTGGCGGAAGCATAATGCCGGTCGGCGCCTTCTTTCCACGTAGCATCCTGTCTGGCTAGTTCACGTTCTGCTAAAGTCAGTTCCAACATGCTTTTTGCCACGTATATCACACTGGTATATACCGTATTATGATTTACATACGCTCCGTCCTTGCGTTGCCAGGTATTCAGCAGCCAGTCTGCCAGCCGGGATGCTTTTTTGAGATCTTCGATATCTTTATAGGCTTCATATTTATCTACCAACAGCCCTATGGTTCCGGATGTATTCTGGATACGTGACGCATGATACAACGGGATCATGCGGGTCTGGTCATGCAGAAGTCCGAACAAGTAATCAAAACGGCTGCGCAAAGCCGCGTCTTGTTTCTTTTCCGGGAAATACCTGGCGGCAATAAAGGAAGAATGGAAGCCGTACCAGCTTTCGATATGTGAAGTCGCTTTCTGATGATATTTTAAAGCCCCTGCACGGGCACGTTCCAGTGTCCATTCCCAGGAGGCATGGGCGGAAAGTGTTCCTTCCGACTGCTTGCCGCCATCTGTAACCTTTATTGTATAAAGTCCTGCGGCAGGCAGCGTGCACGATACTTCTTTTACCTTTCCTGATTTTCCTTTTACCGTAACGGGCAGTTGTTCTCCTCGGTCATTGGTCACTGCAATGGCTGGAGAAGAAGCCAGCACTTCAAATACAGCCGTTTCCTTGGGCTGGAAAACGGTCTGGTTCATACGGATCATGGGGATGCCCGCTACTTTCCGGATGGTTTCTTCGAATCCTTCCGGCGTGGAGATATCCATAAATGCAATCGTCCATGTTTTCGATTCTCCCTGTTTCAGCTGCCACAAGTCTTGCGGACAATGTTCGGGCAAAGGGAGGGCATTCATTAAATCAAGATTCAATGACTCAATGCGGTGCCCCATAAACCAATGGGGGGCAGGGTCTTGATATCCCAAATTATAGTCTACACTCCAAGAGGCTACCGGTTGGGGTGAAACAATGCCCAGCGTGTGTCCGGAGGGAGTTTGGAGATAACCGTAGAAGTGTGTTTTCTCGTTCATCATCAGCGTAGGGAAATATTTGCCGAACCAATCGGGGTATTTGTCCATGTAGGTGTCTATGCCCAGTTTCAAACCTGCCTTTATGGGCTGGAAAGGTACGTTTCCTTTATTTTCCAAGGTTATTTCCATAGCTGGCTGACCTCTCCATTCTTTATAAGTCAGGCGGCATTCCGTACCGTCAATGGTTGCACGGTAAGAACGATATCCGTCCGGAATCCATTGTACGTTGATATCTTCTTTGCCCAGGTTGGCATAGAAGCTGGGGCCTGCATTTCCTTTTTCACGGAAGAAGGGGACCGTGTCGTTTTGCCAGCCGCTTTTAAAAATAATCTGCTCTAAGGTTCCTTTATCAGATATGCGGCATTCCCATCCGCTGTGTTTCCATACGGTGGTTTGTGCAAAAACATGCATCGCCCCTAACAGGGCTCCTATCATTAAACAACTTTTTTTCATGGTGTAGTTTCAGTAAATCTGTTCTTATAATAATCGTTATATTTTGATATAAATTTTCTTTTTGTATAAAAAGGCTCCGACAAGCCCTACTATTCCTACAAAAAGAAAGGCATACACGAAGGAAGTAAAGTCATTGTCACCTAACCATCCGGACAGACCGGCATAAATAATGTCGTGAATACTTTGTTCTTGCAGGGGCAAGTTGTCAGCTAATATATACAATATCTCACTAAGTACATAACAAAACAGAGGATTTACTCCGAATATTTCAAAAATCCGGGTTCTTCGATACTGCCTGGTCACATCAATATACCATAATAGAATGGATAACAGGAGAGCGGAAAATCCACAAGTAACCAGTACGAAAGTAGGTGACCATACTTTCTTGTTCAGCGGACAGATATCTTGAAATAGAAAACCCAGGATGAGACAGATGCTCCCATACAGGAACAAGCGGTTCAATTTGTCTTTCATATCAGACGTTTCCATACAGATTTTTCCAAAGCAGAAACCTGTCAGTACCTGTGCTATGGAAGGAATGGTGCTGAGTACGCCCTCGGGATCTATTCCTCTGTCATTATACATGTGTGAAGTTCCCAACACCAGCTTGTCCACGTGTGAGAGAATGTTTTCCGGTCCATATACAAAACCGTTCCCTGTCCACAAAATTACATAATATCCTGTTAATAATGCTCCTATAAGATAAGGAATATAACGGTGGCGGATGGTAGTGACCAGTAAAGAACCTATGCCGTAGCATAGTGCCAGACGTTGTAAAACTCCTAAAATACGTACATTGGCCAATGAAGCCATTGCTGCTTGCCACGGATTCTCCGTCAGATCTGTCCCCAGGGAGGCTTCTCTTAATGTTCCGAGGAAAGTAGCGGTGGCATAGATGCCTGTCCCGATAATGAAAATGAGGAAAGTACGGCGGACTATTTTAAGGAATAGTTCTTTATGCAGGCTGAAAGAATACTTTTGAAGTGAAATATACATTGACATTCCCATCATGAATATAAATAGGGGAAAGATCACATCTGCCGGTGTCAGGCCATTCCAGGGGGAATGTAACAAAGGTGCGTAGACATGGCTCCATGTTCCGGGACTGTTCACCAGGATCATTCCTCCTATGGTCAGTCCGCGTAATACATCTAAAGCTAGCAAGCGTTGTTTCATACTATTTTTGAGTTAGGTACAAAGGTCTTTTTGACGTAAATAAAAAAGGATGTGTCAAAATTACTAATTAATTGGTAAATTGGCACATCCTTCTGGTTTTAATTAGTATCCGGAGTTCTGAATAATCTTTCCTTTACTTTCATCAATCACATTTTGAGGTAGAGGCATCAAATTCATATATTCCTGTGCTGTTGGTGATTTTTTGTATTTGCGGGCATATTCGATGTATCTTCCGTAGCGGATCAAATCCGAGCGACGGGTTCCTTCAAACCATAATTCATGTCCGCGTTCTGTCAATAAGGTTTCCAGCAGATCATCTGCTCCTGTAAAGTCTGAAGTAGTGTAGGCAGGCAGTCCGGCACGTGTATGCACCAGGTTCAACAGACCGACTGCTTCCTGGGTTACTGCATTATTTTGGCGGGTAAGGGCTTCGGACAATAAAGTCAATACATCTGCATAGCGATAGACTATCCAGTCAATCTGGCTTTCTTCACCCGTAGCATCCGGATCCTCTCCGTATTTCACGGGCATTGCACCTTTTACCAATACAGAACCGGGGTTCTCCTTATTATAATGTGTGCCGTCTTCACCTACAAAGTCTCCTGCTAATACTTCCAGACGCTTGTCGGCAGGATGGAATGTGTCATAGAAGTCCCAAAGCACACGGTAACCGCCCCATTTCTGAATACTGGGGTTTTTGGTGGGATATTCACTGGAAAGAACATGCGCCTGCCACATTTGCTGGTTCACGCTGCGGCTGCATACACACGCCCAGATTGTTTCCGTATTACCTTCATTCTCTAAAGTGAAAATATCTTTATAGTTATCCATCAGCTTGTATCCGTATTCGGCTTTCATTAATTCGCGTCCGCATTCTATGGCCTTTGCCCAATTCTTTTCATGCATATAAAGTTTCATCAATACGGTATAGGCCAGCCCTCTTGTGAAGCGGCCGTAATTTTTATCGGATACAGAGTAGGTAGCCGGCAGGACAGCTATCGCGAATTGTAAATTCTCTTCTATAAATTTCACCATCTCCTCTTGTGATACACGGGGAGCGACTTCATCAGACAATGGGTTGTTTAGTAAATCCAGGGAGGCGATCTGGATAGGACCATACATGTCATACAGGATATAGGCCAGCCATCCGCGGCCACAATGCAATTCGGCATTCAATCGCGCCTTGGTGTCTTCGTTCATCGAAACATTGGCGATACGGTCCATTGTCAAAGTCATTTTGCTTATATCGCGGATATAATTCTTGTAAGTGTCCGTTACGCCAAAGGAATTGGCGGTAAAGTTCATTTGTATCATATCCGGCCATACGGCATCATTCCACTGGCAGTCTCCTATATCAGTAGTCATGTCACTGATTACATGGATACCTCCCTGGGAAGAGGCATACAGCCCGGAGTACCAGTTTGAACGGAAGGGGGCATATGCGGCGGAGGTTACCAGGGATTTTGCATCTTCTTCATTAGTGGGGAAAATTCCCGGATTAATTACATCATACATCTCTGATTCCAGATTTGTGCAGGAAGGACAGAATGTGGCCGCAATTAGTACAATGGAAAATATTGACAATATCTTTTTCATTTCATTCTTATCTTTATGGGTTATTAAAATGTAATATCCAGTCCCAGACTGAAGCTTTTCACATTGGGATAAGCCCAAACGGAGTTGTCAGTCTCAAGGTCAAGTCCATCATAGGGAGTAATTGTAAATGGATTGTTGATATCTGCATAGACACGGATATTGGAAAGCAATTTCTTTGTGGGGATAGTGTAGCCGATGGTTATATTGCGGCAACGCACGAACCAGCTTTTCTGCAGGTAGTAATCTCCGATTCCCCAGGTGCTCCTGTCCTGAAAATATCCTGGACGGGTAGCGGAGGGATTGTCGTGTGTCCACACTTCTGTGGCGCTGTTGGGCATATTGTAACCTCGGTACATATTGACAATACCTGTCATGCCGGCCGAACCGGTCAACCAAAGATCTTTGTAAGAACCGGAATTCAATACATTGAACTGTCCGTAGAAGTAGATATTGAAATCAAAGTTCTTATAGCGGAATGTGTTGTTCAAACCTATCAGATATCCCGGGTCTTCACTGCCATAAATCACCTTGTCGGCATCATCCAGTTTGCCATCGGGGTTCCCTGATTTTACAGGAATGCCATATTTGTCTACCTTTATGGAACCGTCTGCATTATATACATAGCCGTCTATATCTTTAATCTTTACCTGTCCCGGCAAAGCTCCCGGCATCCAGGCTACATTTTCTCCGGCCTGAATCAATCCATCGGACAAATAACCATATTTATAACGGATGGGTGCATTATATTGTGAATACGCGGCAGGTTTCCAGCTTTCGTCACGCGTATTCCATTTGTCCCGGTAGAATGAGAACGTGAAGTCGGTATTCCAGCTGAAGTTTTTAGAACTGAAGTTTGTGGTATTGATCGTTAATTCAAAACCCTGGCTCTGTGTCTTGCCGATATTTGCTGCAATCTTTTCGGCTTCATTGAAAGTCAGCAGTGAACGTTCGCTCAACAAATCCGAAACAATTTTATGGAAATATTCGGCTGTAACATTCACACGGTTATTGAAGAAGCCCAGATCAATACCGATGTTCCATTCGGTAGTGGTTTCCCATTTTAAATCCGGATTACCCATCTGGTCCAAATATACACCTACAGATTCGGTGCCGCCGAATTCATTGTTATTGCCCGTTTTATAATAGCTGATGGCGCGATTGCCGATGTTGGAGTTACCGGTCTGTCCATAACTCAGGCGAAGTTTACCGTTGGAAAGTACTGAAGTCAGTGGTTTCACGAACTCTTCTTCCGTAAATCTCCATCCCAGAGCAACTGAAGGGAAATAACCCCAGCGGTTGTTTTTGGCGAAGTTGGAGGCTCCATCGGCACGGAGGGTAGCGGTTAATAAATAACGGTCTTTATATGAATAGTTTACGCGACCGAAGAAAGAAGCCATTTCATCTTTGGAGGCGGTAGAACCTACAGAAGGTTTTGGATAAGCACCCGCACCCAAATTGTTGTATAAGAAGCCGTCAATAAGGAACTGGCTGTTTCCACCTGATAAGGATTCGTCTGTAAAGCGCTGGAACGAATAACCTACCAGTGCACTGAAGTTATGATCTCCCAGTCTTTTGGTATAGTTGGCGGTCAGTTCCATCAAATAGTCTGACTTGTCATACTGGGCAATATCGGCCTGTCCACCTTTCTTCTGACCATATAAAGTGGTTTTCGGCATATAAACACTACGTTTCTGATAATTGCGGTCAATACCGAAATTGGCTTTTAGTGTCAGGTTCTGGATGGGTTTTATTTCAACGAAGGCTGTAGCAAGCAGTCTTTCCTTTGTGGTTTTATCAGTGATATCCAATAAAGACACTGGGTTGGGCAGGAAGGCAGCCTGTGAGTTCAGTACATAATCCCCATTTTCATCTCTGATAGGTAAAAGTGGATTAAACTGGGCGGCTGCCACCATGATACTTGCATTTTCATTTTGCCCGTTACCCAAAGGCACGTTATTGTTCTGGTTTCTGGACAAAGTCATGTTTACGCCAAGATTGACATATTTGCTTACTTTCTGTTCCAGATTGATACGCCCGGTATAGCGTTCCATATCATTATTCTTCACCACGCCGTCCTGCTTGAAGAAATTGCCGGATACCAGATATTTGGTCATATCCGTACCACCGGTTACTGAAATATTGTGCTGTGTCTGGAAACCGGTACGGGTAATTTCATCAAACCAGTTTGTATTGTTGGCAGGTGCATTAATTTGGGCATCCGTATAATATGGCTTATATGCTGATGAAGCTTCGCCTTCGCTTTTACCGCCATAAATTCCGATGCCGTTTGATCTCATCCATTCTTCTTTGGCATATCTGTTGGACTGTACCATGAAATCATGAGCATCCAACATGTCATAGTCATTGGCTAATGTTTGTACGGAAGCTGTTCCTGAATAGGTTACTTTCGGAGCACCGGTTTTACCTTTCTTGGTAGTGATAATAATCACACCGTTACCTGCACGGGCACCGTAAATGGCTGTAGAACTTGCATCTTTCAGGACTTCGATGGACTCGATATCATTGGGGTTGATGGAAGCCAGAATATTGTCCGAACTCCCACTGTCATATTTACCGGTCTTCATCTTTTCGGGATCGGTGGGACTTACCGGAAAGCCGTCTATAATAACCAGAGGGTCATTTCCGGCTTTAACAGAAGCTGCCCCACGGATACGGAAGTTTGAACCGCTACCAGGTTGCGCACTAACCATATTTACTTGCAGACCAGCCGCTTTCCCTGCCAGGGCATGGCTGATGGTCGAAACCGTACCCACAGGAGCGTCATCCATTTTTACAGAGGCAACCGCACCTGTCAGGTCCTTTTTCTTCATGGTACCATAGCCTACCACAACCACTTCATCCAGCACTTCCGTATCTTCGCTCAACTTGATAGTCAGTAATTTCCCTGCTTGAGGTTTCAGAATCTGAGTTTTATATCCAATATAGGAAATTTCTATTTCTGCTTTGCCCGAACTGACAGACAAGCTGAAGTTACCATCCATATCTGTAACGATGCCATTGGTGGTACCTTTTTCCAGTACCGTTGCTCCAATAATAGGTTCTCCGTATGCATCAAACACTCTGCCGGTGACTTTTACCTGAGTTTGTTGGACAGCATTTTGTCCTTCTGTAGAAAGAATGATTTTCTTATCAAGAACCGAATAAGTGACATTGGTATCGGTAAAGACCTTGTCCAATATTTCGAATACGTTCCCTTGATCGGTGGAAATGGATACGCGACGGTTCAGGTCTATAAGCTTATTGTTGAAAAAGAAATCAAATCCTGTTTTTGCTTTAATCTGATTCAATACTGTTTCAACTGTTTGATTACGGGCATCAAGACTTATTTTTGTCTTTTGCGCATATGTTTCTGCTGCATAAGTCAAGCTCAATGAGCAGCATAGAAATAAAACACATAGTCTCATAAACAACGGGATTTTGTTAAAGGATAGCCATAACGACTTTATCATCCAAAAATATTGGATGCTAAAAGGATTTTGCATAATTTTGTAAAGACTGAGGTTAATAAAAAAGTTTTCTTGGCTTGTCGTCAAACAAGCGTTAAAAGAGATCTCATTTTTTCCATGCGAAGTTGTGTCTGCATCTTCGCATGTTTTTTTGATTAAGGTGCACGTTTTTGTTTCATCATATTATTTTAAAGGTTTAACATAGGGTATTAATAGATTTCTATTTTCTGTTTTTCATCGGTGATTTCATTGCTGTCCATATAGCGCCAGTTAATTTGGGATGAGATCTTAAAGTATTCCATGATGCGTTCCAACCGCTGGCTGGTGAATGATCCTGTAAAAGCATACTCCTTTATTTTCTTATTTTTCACCACAAACTCTACATTATATCTTTTGCTTAACATCCGGAGTATATCTTCCATAGATGTATTGTTGAAAACAATTTTACCTTCCTTCCAGGCTGTTTCGGATTCACAAGAGGTTTGATACACTTTTGCTTCTCCTGTTGTGGGAATATATATGAGTTTATGACTAGGGGGCAAGTCTATTTTTTGTGTTGCTCCGGAGTTGTCATCAAATAAAAAACCAATTTTCCCATTCACTAAAGTTGCAGAGATCCGGTCATCTTTGGCATATGCTTCTACATTAAATTTAGTTCCATATACTTCTATTTTGGAATGATGTAATGTTGAAACGATAAAACGCTTTTTGAGATTTTTTGTGACATCAAAATAAGCTTCTCCAATTAATTCCACCTGTCGGGTATTTCCATGAAAGGAAGAGGGGTAACGTAAAGATGATTCTGAATTCAGATATACAACGCTGCTGTCTGGTAACACAATAGAAGTTGTCATTCCCGGATTGGTCTTTACTTCAATTATTTGAGCAATTTCTTTATATTCATTTCTGCTCATATACATCAATGACATGCCAATCAAAAAAGGGATGGACATCACCGCAGCTATTCGTTGTGTCCATTCCCATAGCGCAATCTTCTTTCTGGTTATCTTGCTTTTTACCTTATTTAAAGCTTTCTCTGTATTTAAGTTTTGCATTACATATAGTGTGTCGGCAGCCAGATAAAGGGAGTGGATTTGATCTATCGTCTTACGGTTGAGTTCATTCTCCTTTATCCATTCTTCTACCAACAATGTTTCTTTCTCAGAAGTCATTCCTTCACAAAAACGAGGTAAAAGGTTCTCTATGTTATTATATTTATCTTCTTGGTTTGTCATGGAATTTAATCTTGTTTATAATTAAGACAAGAGCCGGAAGAAGATTCCTAAACAAAAAATGGATTTTTTTTTAAAAAGATATTTTATTATTACAATAAATTAAATACATATCTTTGCAAAAATTGGATGGATAAGATGGAAACAGACAAGAATGTTGTGGATATGGCTTTGTTAAAAGCTCTTCAGAATGGAGAACAAAAGGCTTTCGACATTCTGTTTAGAAAATACTATCCCATGTTATGTGCTTATGCACATCGTTTTGTAGATTTGGAAGATGCGGAAGAAATTGTGCAGGAAATAATGCTTTGGATGTGGGAAAAGCATTCAGTATTAGCAATTGACTCTTCTTTAAATCAATATCTTTTTAAGATGACTTATCATAGGGCATTGAATCTGATCATTAAAAAAGAGGTCGTTAGCCGTGCTGAAATGGTGTTTTATACCAAACATCAGGAAATGCCAGAAGATATTAATTATTACCAGATAGCGGAACTAACCAAACGGATAGAAGAAGCCATAGGATTGCTGCCCGAATCTTATCGGACAGCTTTTGTCATGCATCGTTTTAAAGGGATGAGTTACAAGGATATAGCCGGAGTACTCGATGTCTCTTCTAAAACTGTCGATTATCGTATTCAGCAAGCCTTAAAATTGTTAAGAGGACATTTAAAGGATTATCTGCCATTGGTTAATTTTCTGTTTATATCAAAAATGGTAGGATAATTGATTTGTTATTTGAAGAATATAATTTCATTGGCTAAATCTTTTGAAAATGAATATCTTCGCATCAAAAGAAAAGTATTGCCACTTTATCTGCTATTAACTTCCTGATTGTGAAATGAACTTTCTTTACGGTAGCTATGTGCGTAATATGTATATGGATTAGACCCGGTGGGAAGAGTATGTTTATATGAAGCCTGTTCCTATCAGCCTTTTCTGCTATTCTTGATATTTATCTAATAGATAATCAGTGTATTATAATAAATCTTCCAGTAAAAACGAAAAAAAGTATCAGATTCTTGTCAGTATTCTGTATATAGGTAGACTAACTATTTGAAAGAAGTAAAATCATGGATTATAAACTAAAAATGAATATGAAATCAATTATCAGTTACACCGTCAATGCCTTTCCAAAATTCGTGCGTTTAGGATATTATATTTCGCTTTTGGGTATCGTTGTGATTATGTTATGGATTGGCTTTTTCAAATTTACTCCTACCGAAGCTGCCGGTATCAAACCTTTGGTAGAGAATCATTTCTTGCTGTTTTGGTTATACAATATAATGGATGTGCAACAAGTTTCCAATCTTTTTGGAACAATTGAAATAATTACAGGACTATTGCTGTTTTTCGGTCTGAAATATGGTGTGCTGAGACCTTTTGCCGGTTTCTGTCTGATTGTAACCTTTCTTATTACATTTAGTTTTCTTTTTACAACTCCCGGCATGTGGAATGTAATTGATGGAGTACCAACCACTAACTTTATGATACTGAAGGATATTCCTATGTTGGGATTGGGATTTATGTATCTTGCTCCTTCACCTTATGTAGCAGTGAAATCCTGAATGCACTATAAAAAACAGGAATGAACCGATTGAAATTAAAAATGAAAGGAATATGAAGAATCTAATTTTAACCATCACATTGGTCTTAGCAAGCGGATTGGCTATTGCACAAAAAACGACGAGTGACCAACATTCAAAAACAATGAAAATGAATAGTCAAAGCGAAATCTATTTTGCAGGCGGATGTTTCTGGGGTACAGAGCATTTTATGAAACAAATCAATGGTGTTGCTGCTACCCAGGTAGGGTATGCCAATGGAAAGATGAGTATCAAGAATCCCACTTATGAACAGGTATGTCACGAGAATACAGGGTTTGTAGAGACTGTTAAAGTGAAATATAATCCGCAACAGGCTGATTTGAAGTTATTAATAGAATTGTATTTTAAAACCATAGACCCGACAAGCCTCAATAAACAGGGCAATGACCGTGGTTCTCAATATCGAACTGGAATTTATTATACGGATAATGCCGACTTGTCCATTATTAATGAAACGGTTGAAGCTTTGGCAAGGAAATATTCCAAACCGGTAGTCGTGGAAATAATGCCGTTAACCAATTTCTATCCCGCAGAAGATTATCATCAGGATTATCTGGACAAACATCCTGGCGGATATTGTCACATCAGTCCGGAACTGTTTGATTTTGCACGGAAAGCGAATAATAAGATAATAATGGACGTCTCGACTGCAGCAATGAAATATCAGAAACCGGATAACAGGACGCTGCGTTCAAAACTTACAGAGAAACAATATGCAGTGACACAAAAGAATGCCACGGAAAGAGCTTTTAAAAATGAATATTGGAATGAGAAGCGTGAGGGTATTTATGTAGATATTACGACTGGTGAACCTTTATTCATTTCTACGGATAAGTTTGATTCTGGCTGTGGATGGCCTAGTTTTTCCAAACCGATAGATAAGAATCTGGTCATGGAGAAAGCAGATAACTCCCATGGAATGGAACGGGTAGAAATCCGTAGTAAAATAGGAAACGCACATTTGGGACATGTATTCAATGATGGCCCGACAGAGAAAGGCGGGTTACGATACTGCATCAATAGTGCTTCATTAAGGTTTATTCCTAAAGCAAAAATGAAAGAAGAGGGATATGCAGCGTATGAATCCCTTCTGAATATGAAATAAAACAAATGAACTTAATTAATAATTTAACAAATAACGGATATGAAAAAGTATTTATTAGCAGTAACAGCAATCGCATTGGCTTCAACAGCTTTGATTTCTTGTAGTAATGATGATGATGAGAACATGCCGGTTCCAACATCCTCGGTCATTTCTTTCCAAAATATATTGGAACCAAAAGAGTTTGTAGAGAGTGGCACTTTTGTAGGGATGGGTAGTGCCGAGGTTAATGCTCCTGTCGTATTACCCGGGCAGACTGCCAGCTTCACCTTCCATGCAGGTAAGGGGCAGGCATTGATGTTTGCCACCATGTATGGAGCGTCCAAAGACTGGTTTTTTGCACCAGAGAATCCGGGTCTCAGACTTTATAATGAGGACGGCATAGCAATGACAGGAGATGTCTCTTCACAGATTAAATTATGGGATAATGGTACAAAAGTGGGGATGACCGATGAAAAGGAAGATGCCGATATTATGATGGTTCCCGAAGTTGACGCTGCCGGACTGATGAAACTGGAGCTGAGCTATACTGCCAGTTCTTCCGAATTTGAACTGACTATCACCAATACATCGGGAGGAAGTATGAATGAGACTCCTTTTTCCCCGGGTGTTTGGGCGGTATCTAATGTCTTCGGCGGGAAATTATTGAATGGGATGCCTTTCTATGAAGCAGGCAAGAAATCGAATGCAGAAATTACAGCTATCGCTCAGATGGGCAATAATGAACCTTTGAGTAAAAAGATTTCGGCTAACACGGGTATAATTACAGGCATCTCTCCTGCTGTGGTGGTGGTATATACAGGTGATGTGAATCCTATCTATGAATTAGGGAAGAAAGATGCCGGAATGGGATTGAAGAATCTGGCACAGATGGGTGACGGTGCTGCCTTGAAAGCATCTTTGGAAAAAATGCCGAATGTAAAGAAAGTATATATGGCGGGCAATACTCCGATAGCTCCCGATGAATCAGCGGAGGTACAGTTTGAAGCAACAGAAAATGACCATATTGCTTTCGCTACCATGTTTGGCTATTCCAATGATTGGTTTTATGCGAATGATGCTGTTGTTCCTTCAAATTTTAAGGGTGATGTCACTGGGCTGACTGCACTTTTTGATAATGGAACGGCTGTCAATCAATACCCCGGAGCCGGAAATGCACAAGGACTTTTTACGGGAATGCCCGAAATGGAGGACCTTCCGATAATGAAGGTAGATGAAATGTTCCCTGTTCCTGCAACAAATAGGGTGATAAAAGTAACTATCAAATAAATAAAACAGTATCTTCGCAAAGAAGCATTTTAAGGTGAGGGTGTTGCAAAAGTGAATCAAACAGCTTTTGCCGCCCTCCTTGAATTATTTAAATAAAACCGTATGCGACAAACCGATATTCCTCTGCCGGCTCTCGAGTTGGAAAAATGGATAGATGCCTACTCTAAAGCTTTGTTGGACCGCGCCTATTTCTTACTCTCCGATAAGGAAGATGCCAAAGATGTTGTTCAGGAAGTCTTTCTTTCCGCTTATAAAAGCAAGGAATCTTTTCGAGGTAAAAGTTCGCCTCTGACTTGGCTGACAAGTATTCTGCATCACAAGGTGGCTGATATCTATAAGAAGCGTTATAGTGAAGGAGGGGTTCCCCTTGATTTTGAATCCGTTTTTGATAAACATGGTGAGTGGAAAGAGACAGATGTCCTGAATCTTTGGGAGCAGGAGGATAGTTCGCCTGCGGCTTTACTCGATAACGAGGACTTTTGCCAGACTTTTAATAAATGTATGGATCGTTTGCCGGAACAATGGCACATGGCAGTGAGGCAGTGTTATTTGCAAGGGCGGAAGGCTGTGGAGATTTGTAGGGAAATGAATCTGTCGGCCGACAATTATTGGAAGATTCTGCAACGCAGCCGCCTTCAGTTGAGAGAATGCATTGATATACATTGGTTTAGTAATAATAGATAATATGCTGAAAGACTTTATACACATATTCGTTCTATCATGCAAAAAGGCAACCTTTTTGATAGAGAAGAGATTACACGTTCCATTATCTCGAATGGAGAGATGGCAGCTTAAGATACATCTCTACCTTTGTAAATTCTGTACGGCCTACAATGGTAAAGCTTCCTTTTTGCATAAAGTCATTCAACAGGAAACCGGAAAAGAACAATGTAATTGCCAATTTCACACCGGAGAAGTAGAAAAGTTCAGAGAAAAGGTGAAAGAGGAAATAAGATATAGGAAACAAGAAGAAGAAGAACATTAGAACGATAAGGAAGATATTGTTCTATGCTGGGGAAAAATGTTTCAATAACATGAAATGAGAGAATAAGTTTTTCGTTTTCTGAAGAGATGTCTGAAATAAATATAAATAGGTGATCATGAAATAGAGAAATAAAAAAGATGACTTGATTTTATATTTATCAAGTCATCTTTTAAATCTCTCTATCGGGAGAAGTCGATAAAAGTATTATTTGGGGAGATTGAAGGCTACGCTCATTTCCTTCATCTGTTCCTGGCTCATGCCGTCGGGTTCAAATCCCATGTTTCTGGCAGCGATGTAGATTAATGCAGATTTGTTCAATACATCAATCTGGTCGAATGCAGCCATCACATCCTTGTCTACTGCGAAGATACCATGCTTTTCCCACATCACTACATCATAATCAGCCAATTCCTTGATGGTTGCTTCAGCCAGTTCCACAGAACTGGGTAGTTGGTATGGAATCATGCCCAAGCCACGAGGACAGAATGCTTTTGTTTCCGGAATCATGCTCCAAAGCAAGTTGGTGGCCACGTCTTTTTCCATGAACTTCTTATTGTGCGACAGGGCGATCAGTTCAATGGGATGGGTGTGCACGGATGCTTTGTAAGGAGAACCTTTGCTGATGAGATCATTGTGTACACTCAGGTGTGAAGGTACTTCTGAAGTAGGTTGCACCGGTTTGTCGGCAATGATGACGTAACTTGCACAGTCATCGAGGATACGGATTACAGAACCGTTGTCCATTGGCCAGCGGGCCAGGTCACGCATGCGCATGTTCGTTCCTTTGCAATAGAAATAACAGCCTTTCAGATAAGGTAGTGTTACGCCGATTTGTTTTACTTCGCTGATGGCGGGCATCCGGCGGATTTCATCGTCTACATATTCGGTAATGTTAACGGTGATGTTACCTCCATTGCGTTCAGCCCATCCTTTTTGCCACAAATATCCGGCTACTTCGGCTACTTTATTCACTTCTTGGGCCAGTTCGGGGCGGTTGTCTAAGATTGATTTCATATCTCTATTTTTATTAGATTATTCTGTTGACTACAAATATAGTAATTCTTTTAGAATAAATTAGGGAATACGAGAGAAAAGATCAGAACCACAAGTCCGGTTATTAAAACGGTAATAGTCCGGGTGGATACGCCTTTCCATTCTTTTAATAAAATACCCCATACGTTACTGAAAGTTACATTCAGAGCCATCAGTATACACCAGGAGAAGGCCAGCAACACAGGACTTCCGGTCAGAAAACTTTTACCCATTTCCAGTCCGAAGAACTGCATATACCACAGTACGCCTGCCAGAGCACAGAATATCAGGTTATTTCCCCATACATTGCCTTTGGCGTAATCACTCATGCTCTTGTTGGCTATATTTTGTTGCAGACAGTAAGCGGCATTGGTTAAAAAGCCACCCAATGTTACCAGGAAAATCACGGGAAGACCTGCATAAAGTCCTTCTACTCCTCCTGCCAATGCAGCTTCCTTGATCGGGGTTCCGGCATCGAGTCCCAATGCAAAACAGGCACTCATCACACCTGCCAGCAAAGCAACAAGCAGACCTTTGGTCAATGCGAAATCTTTTACGGCTGCACGTTTTTCTTCTTCACTCATGTTCTTGGCGCGGAGACTGCCTGCATATCCGATAATGGCGATACCGGACAAGGTGATGCATACTCCCAATAAAAGAATGAGTCCGTTGCCTTCGAACAAATTGGTTCCGGCAAAAATGGCAGGGAAAAGCGTTCCGAAGCCGGCACAAGTACCCAAGGCGATACTTTGTCCCAGGGCTACGCCCAAGTACCGCATGGAAAGACCGAAGGTAAGACCACCTACTCCCCATAATATACCATAAAAGATGCTCATCTGAGCACCTCCTGCTCCCCAAAGGTCAATCAAACTGCCTCCTTGGGGGATACCCAGCAATGCGCCCAATAGTGGGAACACTAACCAGGCGAATACACCTTGTATGAGCCAGAAGCTTTCCCAACTCCATTCTTTTACCTTTTTAATAGGTACATAGGAACTGGATTGACAAAAACTTCCTATGGCGATGATGATTAATCCGATAATGATTTCCATTGTTTATGTGCTTTAAAACGACAAAAGCATCCTTAGTAAGGGCGCATGATTGCGCCCGATGACATCCCGAGTGGTATTTTCGTTGATGTTTTCGGGCGGATTGAATCCGCCCCTACAGTGGATGGCTTTGTCGTTAAATATTGATTAGCGTTTAGAAGTTACTTCTGCTTCGTAATTTTCTACTTCTGCGATGAACTCTTCACCTACAGGTACATTGTTCTTCAGGCAGAACATATCCCATACTGCATTCCAAGGCAGAGCCTTTTCTTCTTCGAGCAGAGCCAGACGCTGGAAGCCCTGTCCATTTGCTTCGTATTCGCGCAGTTTGGCAATCGGTTCCAACAGGGCGCGAACCATGCACTTTTGGGCAGCGCGGCTACCTATTACATAAGCACCGATACGGTTGATAGAAGCATCGAAGTAATCAAGTCCGTAGTGTACACGGTCCAAAGCGTTGCAACGAACGATTTCGCTGAACAAATCCATAGTCGGGTCGTCCATGATGGTTACGTGGTCTGAATCCCAACGTACGGGGCGGCTTACGTGCAACATCAGTTCGGGAACATACAACAATAGCGAAGAAACTTTGTCGGCTACACTTTCTGTCGGATGGAAGTGTCCGGTATCCAATGTAATCATCTTGTTGTTCTTGGCGCCATAACCGATATAGAAATCGTTGGAACCTACTGTATAGCTTTCCAGACCTATACCAAATACTTTTGATTCGATGCAGTCTTTCATATTCTTGTATTCCGTAGCGAAAATCTGATCCAGCGAGTCTTTCAACAGAGCACGGTATTTCATACGGTTTACAGTGATGTCTTTACTGCCATCGTGTACCCACAAGTTCATAATACAGGGGTCACCCTGAGCTTTACCCATTTCTTCGGCTACGGCACGACAGCGTTTGGTATGTTCAATCCAGAAGTTACGGATACCTTCATCGGGATTTGACAAAGTCAAGTCTCCACTTTTCGGATGAGAGAATGAAGTAGAGTTGAAATCCAGTTTCATGTTGTTTTCCTTACCCCATTCTATCCAGCTTTTGAAATGTTCGGGTTCCACTTCGTCACGATCTACGACTTTTCCTTGGAAGTCGCCATAGATTTCGTGCAGATTTAAACGGTGAGTACCTGGTATATACGAAGCAGCTTTCAAAATGTCTGCACGCAGTTCGTCAATGTTACGGGCTTTGCCTGGATAATTACCTGTAGCCTGGATACCACCGGTCAGTGAGCCTGCCTGAACTTCGAAGCCGGTTACATCATCTGCCTGCCAGCAATGTAGTGACAGGTGGAAATTCTGCATGGTTTCCATCACTTTTTCTGTGTCAACACCTACAGCGGCATAGCGTTCTTTTGCAATCTCATACGCTTTCTTAATCAATTCTTCTTTCATGATATTATTTGTTTGTTTAATGATTAAATTCCAAATCTACTATTATAATAAGGTGACGATTAAATATCTTCTCTGTAATGAGCTAAATATTTTTTATAGGCTTCTTCCCATTCTTTAGCCTGTTGTGGCTCAAAGGAAACGGTTTCTATAGAAGTGCTGATAAGCTGGCGCATAGCTGCAATATCACTTACCAGTCCGTTGGCTTTAGCCTGCAACATGATATTACCGATGGCTGTTCCTTCACTTGGCCCTGCCACGACAGGTACACCCACTGCGTTACAAGTGAACTGGTTCAACAGGTTGTTTCGAGAGCCCCCGCCGATGATGTGCAGTTTTTCGATAGGGAACGGAGCCATCTGCTGCAAATAGCCGAATACCTGTTTGTAGCGTAGGGCAAGGCTGTCAAAGATACAACGGGTGATTTCACCGTAACTTTGCGGTACAGGCTGATTGGTTTCCTTGCAATAATGTCCGATTGCCTGAATCATGGACACCGGGTTTGCAAAGCAGGGTGCATCAGGATTGATTACGCTGCGGAAAGCGGGAACTGCCAGGGCAGCGTCTATCAGTTCTGTATAAGAGTAATTATTGGTAGCTTCCCATTCTTTACGGCAACGCTCCAACAGCCACATTCCACAGATATTTTTCAGGAATCGGGTGGTTCCTTCCACACCGCCTTCATTGGTGAAGTTTTGTTCAAAGCTTTCTTTATTTATGATAGCATCTTTGACTTCGATCCCCATCAGGCTCCAGGTTCCGGAACTCAGATAAGCGAATTTTTCATTTTGTGCAGGTACGGCAGCTACGGCGGATCCGGTATCATGTCCGGCAACAGCGATAACGGGAATAGCTCCCAAGCCTGTAATCTTTTGTATTTCTTCGGTCAGCACTCCGATAGGTTCTCCCGGAAAAACAAAACGACCGAACTGTTCTTCCTTGATGTCTGCTACATCCAGTAGTTCTTTCTCAAAGCGTTTGGTACGCGGATTCAGCATTTGCGAAGTAGAAGCGATGGTATATTCTGTAACCATTTTGCCGGTCAGCATATAACTCAAAGCATCTGGCATAAACAGTATTTTATCTGCCACTTCCAGAGCCGAGCAATGATTGCGGTGAAGGGTTGATAATTGGAATAGAGAATTGAAATTCATGATTTGGATTCCGGTAATGTCATATACACGCTCGCGAGGGATATGAGTGAAATATTCTTCGGGTGCGCCTACGGTATGCGGATCACGGTAACAGTAAGGGTTACGGAGCAATTCTCCGTCTTTGCCTACTAGTACGAAATCTACTCCCCAAGTATCTATGCCGATAGACCGGATAGGTAAATTGTCTTTGGCTGCGACTTTCAATCCTCTGATGATTTCATTGTACAGGGCATAAATATCCCAATAGCAATGTCCTCCGGTTTCTATAATATGATTAGGGAAACGAGTCAGTTCTTTCAACTCCATTTTGCCTTCTCCCAGGCAACCTAAGATGGTACGTCCGCTGGTGGCTCCCAGGTCTACCGCAAAGAAATAAGTGTGTTCCATGCCTTTGTTTTTGATTTTAAGGAATTAATAGTAGTGCAAAAATAATTCATTATCGGAAAGTGCCCCTTGTTTTTTTGATATTATAACTGTTAGATTTGGTTGTACCTGTCGTAAAACATACTAATACCACTTTTTTTAGAAGATTCTTGGCAAAATGACGGAATATCAATATCTTCGCTGTTCATAAGGTGAGGTAAAGCCTATAGTGATGATGGGAAAAATAATACGACATGTTATTTTTTGTTGGCTGTTTGTAGCTGTAAGCGTTAGCGTTTTGGCTGCAAAAGAGGATATACCCGTTCCTCGAACCGACAGGCTGCAAGATGAAATAGTTCATGCTTTCAGAAATTCATTGGGATATATTCGCTCGGAACAAGATGACAGTATAGCTATGTATGGTGACAGTCTGGTTGCTGTACTGGATAAAGAAGGTGACTATAATACCTATTTTGAATTAGAAAGGATTGTTATCCGCTCTCATGTTCTTCGGCAAGAAACTCGTATAGCCCTTGCTCATAGTGATTTAATGTATTCCAAGGCAAAGGCTTTGAACCATGCTTATGGACTGGCTCTGTCGTTGAATGCCATGGGGGAAGTCTATAGTTATACCAATCGTTGGGAAGATTCCAATGGTGTTTTGAAAGAATCATTGGGGATATTGGAAGACCCGTCGGAAAATAAAGCATTGACAAAAATCATTTTATTGAAATTGCTTGATAACAGTCTGCATTTGAAAGAATTCAAAGAAGCGAAAGCTTATCTTGAACAATTATATAAATATCCGGCCGTGTCAGTTGCAGAAAAGGGGCTTTTGTTGAACTACAATGCTTATTATTGTATTCAGACAGGTGCTGTGGATGAAGCGGGTGAATATCTGGAACAGGCAAGGAAATTACTGCCCGAACTGCCGCAGGGCATAGTCCAGCATCTTTGGGTTACGACAGCTTCTTATTATGAAGCGAAAGGAGAATATGACAAGGCTATGGATGCCTATAGCCGCTTTTTTGAGACTAAGCGTCCAGAAAGGAACCGAGGACTCTATATTGATGTCATGCGTAATAAAGCCGGTCTGCTGGTTAAAATGGAAAAGAAGGAAGAGGCATATGATGAATACAATAAAATCTATGCTTATGTTAACAAGGTTTTTAAAGCGAATTACCCCAAAGAGATAGATCAGCTTACTGCACGTTTTCAGGCTGACCAACTGGCTTATCATAATGAACGTAGCCGTAATCTGTCCATCCGCTATTATGCTACAGGCATTATCGTTTGCGTACTGGCCATGTGCTGTTTTATTTTCTTAAGTTGGAAAAAAATCTTCAGACTGAAGGAGTCAAAGAAAAAACAGGAGGAGATGAAAAGAAAGGCGGAGAATGCTATCCGAAAGAAAAATTTATTCTTGTCGAACATGAGCCATGAGGTGCGTACACCATTGAATGCTATTGTAGGTTTTTCCAGTGTGCTTACCTCTGAAGAAGATATGGGAATGGATGAAGAATCGCGCAAGGAGGCGTGCGAAATTATTCGGGTAAATTCTCAGCAATTGCTGAAACTGATCAATGATATTTTGGATTTGTCGGACTTTGAGGAAGAAAATATTCAATTTAATATAAAGGAGTATGATGCGGTGAAAGTTTGTAAGGATGTAATTGAAACGATTAAAGCTTCGTATAAACTAGATGTTGATTTATATCTTGAAACGAACTTGTCTTCTTTATTATTGGATACGGATGATTCCCGTTTGCGTCAAGTGCTTATCAATTTATTGGTCAATGCTGTGAAATTTACCAAGCAAGGGGCTATCGTCCTGCGTCTGGAAACCACTAATGAAGGTGTTGCTTTATTTTCGGTGACTGATACGGGTTGTGGCATTCCGCTTGAGAAGCAAAAGAAGATATTCGAGCGTTTCGAAAAATTGAATGAGTTTGTGCAAGGTACAGGTTTGGGACTATCTATCTGCCTGTTGATTGTAAAATATGTAGGTGGTAAGATTTGGATAGATGGCAGCTATACACGGGGGGCACGTTTTTGTTTTACCCACCCTTTAAAGTTTAAGTCAACCTTATTACATCCGGTGTGATATGAAAAAGATGATACTATTGACATATCTGCTTTTTTCCCTTTCGTCTCTTTTCGCTTTTACGTGGAACGATGATGATACTATTGCATTTCGGGACAGTATCTTGAAGGAGGTGGAGCTCTTGCCGGCGGATACTTCTCGGTTGTCGCATCTGTTGGAGGTGACTTATCTGAATCAATCGCCACCGGGTAATCTTTATTTTGCCACCCGCTTGTATGAAGAGGCTGTAAAACAGAATAGCTTGTTCTATGAAAACATGGGGGCATACTATCTGGCAGCCTGCTATGACAAAAAGCATGAGCTGGATACCCTGACCCATTGGGTAAATAAACTGGAAGAATTGGCTCCCCGAATGGGCAAGTATGATTATTATCTGGAGCAGAAGGCTGCTATAAGCCGTGTCATGGCATCAAAGAAAATGATAGAGAAGGCAGTCTTTGTAGCTAAAGAAGTTTTGAAAGAAGCTCAAGAACGAAAAAGTAATAACGGTATAGTGGCTGCTTATAATAGTTTGTCATGTGCTTATTCAGTGTCCAAACGTCCTGATGAGTCTTTGGATATGCTACATAAAGGATACAAAGCCTGTAGACAGGCCACCAAACTTAGTCTGAGCATTGATATCCTGTCTCGTCTGGTCAGCCAATATGCAAGCAGGGCTATGAGAGATTCTTCTTTTTATTATCTGGAGAAGATGAATGCTGCATTGAATGCAGTGGTAGCTAAAGAACCTAAAACAGTAGATAACTGGAGAGACGTTATGGTAGATTGCCAGATAAAGTATATGCGTTATTATATGAATAAGAAGGATTTTGCCCAAACGGAAGTTTATCTGGAAAAGGCGAAGGCATTGCTGACTCCTTATGTCGATACAGCTTACTGGTTGAACGTGAAGCTGATGGAACTACAGTATTATGGACGGATAAAGGAATATGATAAAGGCATAGCCTTGGTGGATGAAGTGACTCCGGTTGTGGCAAAAACGTATATAGAAACCTACGAATTGCTTATGCAATATAAATCTACTCTGTTATGGGGAAAAGGTGAACAAGATGCCAGTATTGATAATCTGAAAGACTTGTTGCATAAACAAGATTCTATGAATATAGCTTTTTCCACTAATCAATTGAAACAGGTAAAGGAAATTTATCATATCGATGAACTGCTGTTAGAGAAGCAAAAAATAACGAATATCAATTATGTGCGTGCCATAACGATATTGATCATTCTTTTGGCACTGATGGCTCTGTTTTATGTCTATACCAAGTTACTTTCCCACAAAATAGCGAAGGCGGAAAAAGCGGCGGCTGAGGCGGCGGCACTTTCTAATGCAGACAATCAGGCGAAAGAACGTCTGAAACTGGAAATCAGTCATGATATCCGTACTCCGTTGAATGCAGTGGTAGGATTTGCTGAAATATTGGCCGAGGCCGGTGAATTGGATGATGAAAGTAAGAGGGAGTATAACAAGATTATTCAGGAGAATGCCTGTCAACTGTTGGATTATGTAAATAATATTCTGGAATTGTCCCGGCTGGAGTCCGGTAAAATCAAATATATCAAGGAAAAGTGTGAGTTCATTGGCATTTGTCGTGAAGCTGTAGAAGTGGCTAATGCGACGGAGCAAAATTGTGCTATGGTGGAATTGCATACAGATATAGATAAACAGATGATAGACGTGGATAAATCCCGTTTACTGTTACTATTAAACAGTTTGATGGTTTCTACTGTGGATGAAGAATTTCATCATGTGATTATAACCGTAAACCGCAAAGAGGAGAAATCACTTTTATTAGTAAAAGTGGTAAATACCCCTTTGGCGAAAGAACGTTTTGAAAATAAAACAGCAATGATCAGAAATGAAATTAATGCTCATTTTATTCATTATTTTGGAGGATATTACAAAGTAAATGCATTAGCGAAGGAGGGGCCTACAGTGACTTTTACTTTTACTTATAAATAATTGATTAAACAAGAGATAAGAATGAAGATCAATAGTAGATTGATTTTATTTATTGGAGTATTGTTTTACAGTACTTTTATAGGTTTGGGGAGAGAGGTACGACGTGTCCTCGTGGTACACTCCTATGAAGATAGCTATGCTGGTTATCCAAAGTTTAATCAGTTACTTGCCGATGCTTTTGTTGAGAGAGGTATAGAAGCGGATTTGCGCTTTTTCTATTTGAATTGTGAAATGTACAGGGAGCAAAAGGAATTGGAAAGGATGTCTGCTATGCTGGATACGATGATGCTGTGGAAACCCGAAATTATTTTGGTCAATGAAGATCAGGCGACATATTCCTTGCTGAAATGTGGACACCCGTTACTCAAAATACTTCCAGTTGTTTTTTCCGGTGTCAGTTACCCCAATTGGGAACTTATGGAGCAATATCCCAATGTGACCGGTTTCCATGATAAGATAGATATCAAAAAGAATATTGAAATGGCGAGGGAGCTCTTCGGGCAACAAATTGGGTTCTTTACAGTGCTGGATAGTACTTATCTTGATAAAAAAATAAGGGAGGATGCAGGAGAACAATTGAAAGATGAAAAGATCTGTAACTTGGGACGTCCTGACGCAACCGATGAGGAAAATATGGCCATGTTATCCGAAGGATATGTCCCCTTTAATGCTGTTTCGGTACGTAATGCCAATCCGGGAAAAGCAGCTTTGATTTGGAATCTGAGCAAGTTTTCTATGAAAAAGTGCTATATTCAGTTAAAACGGGATTTTACCACTATAGGTATTAGTAATTTCAGTAATAGATTTGGTTTGACAGCCATCAATGATGGATTTGATTGTGGTGAAAAGCTTTTGGGAGGCTATATGACTCCGTTGGAAACCCAAGTGGAAGAGGAGGTGGATGTGGCAGCCCGTATCCTGAATGGTGCAAGTATTTCTATGATTCCTATATGTGAAAGTCATAAAGAATATGTTGTGGATTGGCGTATCATGGAACAGATAGGAATAGGTAAAAACGACATTCCCGATTTCTATAAAATCATCAATATACCTTTTCGTGAGCAGTATTATATACTTTGGGTGGTGATTGTTATTTCTATCACTATCTTACTGGCTGCTCTCATTAGTTGGTTGCTTTTTTTGTACCGTAGGGAGCAGAAGCGGAAGAAAAAAGCGCAAATAGACCTTGCTGACAAGAAAGAATCATTGGAATTAGCTATTGAAGGTAGTGACACATTTGCCTGGAAATTGGAAAAAGACTGTTTCATTTTTGAAACAGCATTCTGGGAAGCAATGAAACAACCGGAAAAGGATTTGGATATAGAAAGTTTGATCGTATTATCTCATCCTGATGATAAGGAACAGATTCGTTTGGATTGGGAAAACCATCTCTCTGCCCGGAAGAAGATTGTCCAGTTGCGGTGTGACTTTAATGGAAAAGGCTACCAATGGTGGGAGTTCCGTTATACTACGACTCAACTTTCAACAGGTGGTTACCAGACAGCGGGGTTACTACTTAATATTCAAGAGGTGAAGGAAAAGGAGTTTGAATTGGAGGAGGCTCGCCGCATTGCTGAAAAAGCAGAATTGAAAGAATCCTTCCTTGCTAATATGAGCCATGAGATACGTACGCCACTGAATGCAATTGTCGGTTTCACCAATATCGTTACAACTTGTAATGATTTGCCTGAAGAGGAAAAACAGGAATATATGAATATCATCAATAAAAATACAGAATTGTTATTGAAACTGATTAATGATATTCTGGAATTATCCCGTTTGGATGCCGGACAAATGTCTTTTGATTTTAGTGTATGCTCTGTAGATAAACTGATTAACGATATCTATATAACACATCAGATGTTGGTCCCCTCTCATTTGACTTTCCTGAAAGAAGTTCCCGCCTCTTCCTCTCTTGAAGTGAGAGTAGATATAGGCCGTGTGACACAGGTACTTACCAATTTCCTGAATAATGCCTGTAAATTCACTTCTGAAGGATACATAAAATTAGGATATATTTATGTGGAAGACAGAAATGAAGTGCATATTTATGTGGAAGATTCCGGAAAAGGAATTCCGGAAGAAGCGCAGAAGATCATATTTAGTCGGTTTTATAAGCATGATGAATTTACACAGGGCACAGGACTGGGATTATCCATCTGTAAAGTCATCATTAAAAAACTGGGAGGGCAGATTAAGTTACAATCGGAAGAGGGAAAAGGTAGCCGCTTCACGATTGTTCTTCCTTGTGTTTAATGTGTTTTTTGCATAAATGCATAAAAATATTCCTGTTTTTGCATCTATATTCCCAAATAATGCGTAATTTTGTCCCCGAATCAGAATAATTATGCAGTATGAAGAGCAAGAATAGCAGACTTGATGCCATTAAGATTATTATTTCAAGCAAGGAGATAGGCAGCCAGGAAGAGTTGTTGCAGGAATTGGCGAAAGAAGGATTCCAATTGACACAAGCTACTTTGTCACGTGACTTGAAACAGCTGAAGGTGGCAAAAGCAGCCAGTATGAACGGAAATTATGTATATGTATTGCCAAACAATACCATGTACAAACGCATGACCGAGCAACATTCGGCCAGTGAGATGTTGATGCACACCGGATTTATTTCTATTGAATTCTCAGCTAATCTGGCAGTAATCAAGACTCGTCCGGGATATGCCAGTAGCTTGGCTTATGATATTGATAACCGGAACTTTGATGAAATATTGGGAACTATTGCGGGAGATGATACTATTATGCTTGTTATTCGTGAGGGCTGCACAAGGGCGGGGGTGAAGAATGCACTGTCGTTGATTATACCGAATATACAATAAAATAATATAGATAGAAAAGGAAATGGATGCTAAACAAGTTGATGTGATGGTGGCTGATGCCTCACATGAAGTTTACGTTGATAAAATTTTAGATACCATCAGGGAAGCAGCTAAAGTACGCGGAACGGGCATCGCAGAACGCACACATGAATATGTGGCTACAAAAATGAAGGAAGGAAAAGCGATTATTGCTTTATGTGGAGATGATTTTGCAGGTTTTACCTACATTGAGTCATGGGGAAACAAGCAATATGTAGCTACTTCGGGTTTGATTGTACATCCTGATTTTCGCGGTTTGGGATTGGCAAAACGCATAAAGGCGGCTTCGTTTCGACTGGCACGCTTACGATGGCCCAAAGCAAAGATATTCAGCCTGACCAGTGGCGCTGCAGTAATGAAGATGAATACGGAGTTGGGATATGTTCCTGTTACATTCAATGAACTGACAGATGATGAATCTTTCTGGAAAGGTTGTTCAGGTTGCATCAATCACGATATATTAGTGGCAAAGAACCGTAAGTTTTGTATTTGTACAGCAATGCTTTACGATCCGGCTTTGCACGAGGAAGACACTATTTAATAAATTTCAAATTAAGAATTAAAAATTAAAAGATGGTTGCGCATTCATGCACTTATTTCTCGGTTCTCAATTTTTAATTCTCAATTAAAATAATATCATTATGGAAGAAAAGAAGAAAAAAGTAGTAGTAGCATTCAGTGGTGGTCTTGATACCTCTTTCACTGTAATGTATCTGGCTAAGGAAAAAGGGTATGAAGTGTATGCCGCTTGTGCAAACACGGGTGGTTTCAGCGAAGAACAGTTGAAACAGAACGAAGAAAATGCTTACAAACTGGGTGCTGTGAAATATGTAACATTGGATGTAACTCAGGAATACTATGAAAAGAGCTTGAAATATATGGTGTTCGGTAACGTGCTTCGTAACGGTACTTATCCTATTTCTGTAAGTTCTGAACGTATCTTCCAAGGACTGGCTATTGCCCGATATGCAAACGAAATTGGTGCGGATGCTGTCGCGCACGGTTCAACCGGTGCCGGTAATGACCAGATCCGTTTCGATATGACTTTCTTGGTGCTGGCTCCGGGTGTTGAAATCATTACCTTGACCCGTGACATGGCGTTGAGCCGTCAGCAGGAAATTGATTACTTGAATGAGCACGGCTTTGCGGCTGATTTTACGAAACTGAAATATTCATATAATGTAGGTCTTTGGGGGACTTCTATCTGTGGGGGAGAGATCTTGGACTCTGCACAGGGTTTACCCGAAAGTGCATACTTGAAACAAGTGACCAAAGAAGGAAGTGAACAACTTCGTCTTACTTTTGAAAAAGGTGAGTTAAAGGCTGTCAATGATGAGAAGTTTGATGATCCTATCAAAGCTATCCAAAAGGTGGAGGAAATCGGTGCGCCTTACGGTATCGGTCGTGATATGCATGTTGGCGATACTATTATTGGCATTAAGGGCCGTGTAGGTTTTGAGGCTGCTGCTCCGATGCTGATTATCGGTGCGCATAAGTTTCTGGAAAAATATACTTTGAGTAAATGGCAGCAATATTGGAAAGATCAGGTTGCCAACTGGTATGGAATGTTTTTGCACGAAAGCCAGTATCTGGAACCGGTAATGCGCGATATAGAGGCGATGTTGCAGGAATCTCAGCGTAATGTAAACGGTACGGCTATTCTGGAACTCCGTCCGCTTTCATTCTCTACAGTGGGTGTTGAATCGAAAGACGATCTGGTGAAGACCAAGTTCGGTGAATATGGTGAAATGCAGAAGGGTTGGACCGCAGAAGATGCCAAAGGCTTTATCAAAGTGACTTCTACACCTTTGCGTGTTTATTATAATAACCACAAGGACGAAGAAATTTGATTAAATTAAAAATTAAAAATTAAAAATTGAGAGATGAAAGAAGGATGTCTGTTCCTATTTTTTAATTCTCAATTTTTAATTCTCAATTTAATAATTATGATAAAAGTAGGAATTATCGGTGGGGCAGGTTATACGGCAGGCGAATTGATTCGTTTGCTCATCAATCACCCAGATGTAGACATAAAGTTTATAAATAGTAGCAGTAATGCCGGTAATAAGATTACCGACGTACATGAAGGACTCTATGGTGAAACAGATTTGGTTTTTACCGATGAGCTTCCTTTGGATGAAATTGATGTATTATTCTTCTGTACGGCTCATGGAGATACAAAGAAGTTTATGGATAGCCACAATGTACCCGAAGATTTAAAAATTATCGACCTCAGCATGGACTACCGTATCAAGAGCGATGACCATGACTTTATATATGGTTTGCCGGAACTGAACCGTCGTGCTATCTGCCACAGCAAGCACGTGGCCAATCCGGGATGCTTTGCTACTTGTATTCAGTTGGGCTTGTTGCCATTGGCAAAACATTTGTTGCTGAATGAAGACGTGATGGTCAATGCCATTACCGGAAGTACAGGCGCAGGTGTGAAACCTGGTGCAACCAGTCACTTCAGTTGGCGTAACAATAACATGAGCATCTATAAACCGTTTTCTCACCAGCATGTTCCCGAAATCAAGCAGTCATTGAAGCAGTTACAGAACAGCTTTAATGCTGAAATCGATTTTATCCCTTATCGTGGAGATTTCCCGCGTGGTATCTTTGCTACTTTAGTAATCAAGTGCAAGGTGGAACTGGAAGAACTGGTAAAGATGTATGAAGACTACTATGCCGAAGATTCGTTCGTTCATATTGTAGATAAAAATATAGATTTGAAACAGGTGGTGAACACCAACAAGTGTCTGATTCATTTGGAGAAACATGGTGATAAATTGCTGGTAATCTCTTGCATTGACAACTTGTTGAAAGGTGCCAGCGGACAAGCGGTCCATAACATGAACCTTATGTTCAATCTGGAAGAAACCATAGGGCTGATGCTGAAACCGTCTGCTTTTTAATGAAGAAAAGATTATGAAATTATTCGATGTATATCCTCTTTTTGACATAAATATAGTCAAGGGGAAAGGTTGCCATGTATGGGATGATAAAGGTACGGAATACCTTGACCTGTATGGCGGTCATGCGGTTATCTCTATCGGTCACGCGCATCCGTACTATGTGGAGATGATCAGCAATCAGGTAGCACAGTTGGGATTTTATTCCAACTCGGTGATAAACAAGTTGCAGCAGGAAGTGGCAGACCGATTGGGAAAACTCTCGGGCTACGATGACTATCAGCTGTTCCTTATCAACAGTGGTGCCGAAGCAAATGAAAATGCAATGAAGCTGGCTTCTTTTTATAATGGCCGCAAGCGCGTACTTTCTTTTAGCAAGGCATTTCACGGCCGTACTTCATTGGCGGTGGAAGTTACCAATAATCCGAAGATCATTGCTCCGATTAATGATAATGGTCATGTGACTTATCTGCCTTTGAACGATATCGAAGCAGTTAAAACTGAACTGGTCAAAGGTGATGTTTGTGCGGTGATTATCGAAGGGATTCAGGGAGTGGGAGGTATTCAGTTACCGGAAGTGAAATTCATGAAAGAACTGAGTAAGGCTTGTGAAGAAGCCGATGCAGTCCTCATTCTGGATGAAATTCAATCCGGCTATGGACGTAGCGGTCAGTTTTTTGCACACCAGCATGCAGGCATCCGGCCGGATATGATTACCGTAGCAAAAGGAATTGGTAACGGTTTTCCGATGGCAGGTGTGCTAATCAGCCCGAAATTCAAACCTGTTTACGGACAGTTGGGTACAACTTTTGGTGGTAACCATCTGGCTTGTGCGGCTGCTATTGCGGTGCTTGATGTCATGAAAGGCGAAAATTTGGTAGAGAATGCTGCACGTGTGGGTGCTCATCTGTTGAAAGAATTAAAGCAGTTTCCGCAGATCAAAGAGGTTCGTGGCGAAGGTTTGATGATTGGTATGGAGTTTGAGGAACCGGTCAAAGAATTGCGTCAGCGTCTGCTATTCGAACAAAAAGTATTTACTGGTGTCAGTGGAACCAATGTCATCCGTCTGCTCCCACCTTTGTGTCTTACTATGTCGGAAGCCGATGAATTCATTGAACGCTTCCGTAAAATATTGGCGTAAATAAAATATTCTGGAATAATAATTAGCTAAAGAACATAAAATAAAGCCTCCCTGGAATCAAAAAGATTCCAGGGAGGCTTTATTTTATGTTCTTTAGGTCGAGAGGGAAACTCATATCTATCCAATATCCAATTAATCTTATTCAAAGTAATTTTATTTTTAGCTTTTCATAATACGTTCTTCTCCTTTTTTTCCTTTATCTTTGTGCCTATAGACTTAATCATTTAATAATATGAAAGTAGCAATTATTGGTGCGGGAAATATGGGAGGAGCCATTGCTCGCGGCCTCGCCCAAGGCACAATTATTCCGGCGAGTGATGTAACAGTAGCCGATCCGTTCAGCGGAAGTCTGGAAATCTTGCAGGCTGACTATCCGGACATAAATGTAACGACGGAAAATCCGAAAGCGATAGGGGATGCCGATATCGTAATTCTGGCTGTAAAACCATGGTTGATAGATCAGATATTGAGCGTAATTCATTTGAATCCTCAGCAAGTATTGGTGTCTATTGCAGGTGGTGTAACTTTTGAACAGCTTGTGAAAAGTGTGGGTCCGGAACAGACTATTTTCCGTCTAATTCCCAATACTGCTATTTCTCAGTTGGAAAGTATGACATTGATATCCAGTCGTAATGCCAGTAAAGAACAGGAAAAACTGATGCTGGATATCTTTAATGAATTAGGAATGGCTATGCTTATTCCCGAAAGTCAGATGAATGCTACTACGGCTTTGACTTCATGTGGGATCGCTTATGTATTGAAATACATACAGGCTGCTATGCAGGCAGGGATTGAGTTGGGTATTTATCCTAAAGATGCACAGAAAATGGTGGCTCAGTCTGTAAAAGGAGCCGCTTCACTGATATTGAATAATGACACTCATCCCAGTGTGGAAATAGACAAAGTGTGCACCCCCGGCGGCATGACTATTAAGGGCATTAATGAGTTGGATCATGAAGGTTTTGATTCGGCTGTTATTAAAGCGATGAAGGCTTGTTTGAAATAGAAGAATTATGGGCTAGAGGATGAACGTAAATGACGTGGGTAACACGGATTTTTATTCTTATTGATTGGTGTTATCCGCGTTCTATGGAATTTTTTTTGTGAAATTTGATCTTAAAATATTTTCACTTTTCTGCTTCTGATTTCACTTTTCATCGTATCTTTGTTGGTAAGATTGAATCTAATCAGAAGAAAAATATGATAAACTCAGAATTATTTAAGGAAGTGTCTCCTTTGTCAGCCAAAGATTGCTTCATATTAATAGAACGCCAGAAAACGAACTTTAATTTTCCTATACATATACATCCCGAATGTGAATTGAACTATATTGAGAATGCAAAAGGTGCACAGCGCATTATAGGTGATTCAATAGAAGAAATAGATGAAGAAGAACTGGTACTTGTGACTAATCCGAAATTGGAGCATGCCTGGATGGATCATCATAATACATCGCAGAATATTCATGAAATAACGATTCAGTTTCATCCGGATTTGTTGACTGAAACATTTCTGAACAAGAATCAGATGATTAGCATTCAGCAACTTTTCCGTCATGCGGAAAAAGGGGTAGTGTTCAGTCGGGAGACAGTAGCGAAAGTCCGTCCGCTGTTAAAAACTTTAACTTGCGAGAATGACAGTTTCTACTCTTTGATAAAACTGCTTGTTATCCTTCATGAATTATCATTGGATAAAGGGATGCGCGAGCTGTCTACCGGGCAGTTTGCTACTAATTCTGTTCAAAAGGAACATAATAACACGAAACTGAACAAGGTCATTGATTACGTCAATCTTCATTTTGCGGAAGTGATCCGTCTTTCGGATGTGGCCGAAATGGTGAATATGAGTGAGGCCTCTTTCTGTCGTTTTATCAAACAGCATACTTCCAAAAGCTTTATTGATTTTCTTACTGATATCCGCTTAGGAGCCGCATCACGTGCTTTGATTGATTCCTCCTTATCAATAGCTGAAATCGGGTATGACTGTGGCTTTAATAATCTGTCCAATTTCAACCGTATTTTTAAAAAGAAAAAAGGAGTGACTCCCAGTGAGTTCCGTGATAATTATCGTAAAAATAAGACCATTATTTAAAGGGTTCGGCAGGAACATTCTCATAAACTTGCTTGATTTTGATAGCATCAAAAGGAAGCGGACTTTCCGAAAGTTCGGGGATGTTGTAGGACTTGAATGTTTGGACATAATGTTCCGGATCTTTTTGCGGCAATACGAATGGTTTGTAAGTTTTTCCTTCTTTGTCCAGGTAAGCAAAATAAGGCTTGCCATATTGTCCGTCTCCACGTTTGCTGGCAAAGACAAACCAATGGCTGTTTGATGACCAGCTGTGATAAGTGTCCGAACGGTCAGAGTTTATCGTCTTGCATTCATGGATGGCTCCTGTAGACAAATTCAGCATGTACAGGTCTGTTTCTTGATGCCAGATGGGGAAGGTACCATAATCAGCTCTTGTGAATAGCAGATAGTTACCATCGGGAGACACTTTTGGAAAGCATACAGAGCCTTTCTGTTCGCATGCATTCCATAGAGTATCTACTTTTTCTCCCCATCTTCCGTTTTCGGAATCAAAACTTATGCGGCAGAGGGAATAACGTAGTTGGCTGATGCTGTCCGGCAAAGCGGTTTGTGGGGCAGAGCAATAATAAATCCAATTTCCGTCAGCCGAGAAAGCAGGAAAGGTTTCCAATACTTTTTTATCATGGGTAAGAGGGGAAAGAATCATCCGGTTTTGATCAAAGTCAGCAATTGCCAAATCGGATTGGGTATCGTAAACTTCCAGTCGTTTGCTGCCTTTGGCATGAAATGCAGGAATAATGATGTTGGAAGAGAATACGGCATAACGTCCGGACGGATGGAAATCTCCATAAACCGCTGCTGAGATCATGGAATCATTTTTCAGATTCAGTTTACGCAGTTTCCCGTTACGGTTGAGTATGGTTCCTCCATTTTTTCCACGTAAATGAAACATGGAAAGTTGCCCGTTTTGTTTGCCGTAGGTATGGCAATTCATACAGTTGCCGCCTGTTAACTTATTGTCGGCTATTACTTTTTCGCTGAAATCTTCCAGATTCCTTTCACATAGTTGCAAATTGTTCCATACTTCATATCCTGGCTCTATGAGGCGGTAGCTCAAATAGCCGTCTATTGCATCGGCGGCTACCTGCCATTGAAAGGACGGATATGCCAGCCATTTGCCGTTCATCAAGGCTGTTACATGAACCAGTATTGATTTTCCCTTTTGCCGGGACAATAATTTTTTCCATTTGCCGATGGGGAAACAAACCTTGTCCCTCCCCGAAACAAGGAGGCTGTCGGTATCTCCATAGACAGTAACTTGCAGTCCGTCTGCTCCTTCTATCATAAAATTAAGAGGAGCTATATTATAAGGTATTGTAATATCAGTGTAATCGGGATAGATTGGGGCACATTCTGTTACATGCGTCACATTTTCAGGTTTGGGAGTACATGCCGCCAACCCTGCCAGCAGGAATATAAAAAATAAATAGGTCTTATTCATGGTCTATTTTATTGAAATTGTGCAAATTGATAGTAGAACCAATACGTTCTGCCAAACCTGTTTTCCAGTACAGACGGATTACCTTGCGCCTGCGTATGCAGCCGGTTGTATTCATTGAATTCCTGTATGATGGCAGGATGTATCCCTTTGGCTTTGATTTCATTCCCTGTTGCCCGTTTTTGATAAAGATGTATCAGCAGGGCTTCAGCGTAAAGACGATCAGGAGCTTCGGTATGATATTGTTCGTAATCTTTAAGGAAGGCAGGAAGATCTTTCATCAGCAAGTCGAAACAAAGTAAATAATCAAGTGCCATTTGATTAGCCGGATTGGATTCCAATAGCAAGTGAAGTGATTTTACGACATCGGTGGATGAGAGTCTCAGTGTGTCTTTTCGGGGTAAACAGGAGCGTTTGTATTTCAGCCATTCTTTGACTTCCGTACTTTCCTTGCCCGGTGTGCGGTCTTGCGCCCATTGTCTGTAAAACAGTGTTTTTGAGAGAATCCGTAAATATTTTCTTGCAGTTTCATTATCCTCGTTTATCAGGTTGATTTCTGCCATCCGTTGCACCATGCGCACATTTTTATTTTGAGGAGAAAATATCATGCTCAGGATAGAAGCATGCTCTGCCATAGTCATATCGCCCAGTCGGAACCAGACTTCTCCGGATAGTTGCGTGGAAAGGTAAGTTGAAGTTTCGTCCACAGGCATGAACAGGCCCAAGGCAGCCGGTTGGTAATAATCCATCAGCTTTTCCGGAAGTCTGTTTTGCATGGCGTTTGCCAGGTTGTAGCACACGGATATGGCGTTTGCCGGAGTACCCTTATAGGCCAGTTCATTTATCTTGTCCCAGTTCTCGAAATAGTCTTCGGTATTTAAACCTAATATACGTTCATTTTCAAAATCAGGTGCTCCGTACCAAAGTGTGGCAGGAAAAGAATATGCCTGTGAGGGCATGATCAGATACTTGTCGGCTGCTACAGGAGGTAGTGCTAAAGCAGCTATCACCATTCCGCAGGCTCCTGCATAATTCTTCTTTCGTGTCAAGACGGAAATCAAGGCAAGCAGTGTAAAAACGAACATGCCATAACCGAACAGGCAGTAACATAATATGATACCACAAATGCTTCCGATAGAGAAATCCCATTTTCCTTTTAACTTATCGGTCAGCAAAAACAAAGATAGGGCGCCGATCAATGAAATAGTTCCCGCAAGTGGGTAATTGATCTGGCAGAAGCGCATGCTTTCCCATATAAAAATCAATATCGAAACTGCTATGGCTGTCCGTTCGTTTGTCCATTTATGGCAAGTGAAATAAGTCAAGATTCCTAATAATGCCATTGTCAGGGAAACGATAGCCGCCCCCGGATGGATGTAGTGGAAAAATTGAGTCAGGAAATCACCAACCAGGTAGGATAAGGGGGCTGGATGGTTGAAGTAATCTGAAAGTTGACAGGCCGTATATGTGAACAGCAGCATTTGTTCACGGTGGAGAAGGTGATAGGGATAGGCGAAACGGAAAAATAGGAAACAGGCTGTTCCGCATATGGTCATCCATAAAATCAGGTATTTGGTAGCGTTTTTCATGGCTCTTTTTTATTATAGATCCTCTTTTCCATTACATTCAATCTACTTCTATAGAAGTCAACAGGTTCACACCATACCGATTGTCTTCAGACACCCACCATGAAGTATTTCCATTTGCACAACGAATGGCATACCGGGCATTATACTTCAGATTCTCTCCACCGTCGGGAATCCACAATCCTAGTTGATAGGTACCTTTCGGATAATCTCCTGATAATGAAAGTACCGTCTCGACGGTATGCAAAAGCGATGTGTAAGTACTATCTCCGGGTAGGAATGGCTGCCAATCTTGTGGATTTGTCCCTATTGGGAATTCCGTTACTTTTCCTTCCGGATTAATCAGTACATAGTATACCGGATGATTTCCGAATACAGTAGCAAAACCTCGGTTGACCAGCTCCAACTTTAGAGAATTTTCGTTTCCTGCATGAAGTCTGGCAGGCATATTCAGTTTTTGAAGTTCAATGCGGTATCCCAGATGGTCCCGTATATAATCAAATATATTTCTTTCCACGCGTTCCCCGTTCTTTCGGGTGAAATAGCAGTCGGATACAGGCATTCTGTACTTTTTCAAGGTATCCTCATTGACAAATGTCTTTTTCCACATCCTCATTGAATACTCCGGCGCGTTGTTTTCATCGAATATCCGGTTTGCGTGTTGTTCTTTATAATTGTGTATGACACTTAGCGAAGTAAAGTGTTGCAGGAACAAACGTCTGGCTACTTGTATGCCATCTATTATCCATCCTGCCGAAGGGCTGTCCGGATCGGCTCCCACACTCCAGAATCCCCATGGGAGTTCACCGTCTACTATTAAATAAGGTGATTCGTTCACTATCTGGTTAAAGTTGTCGGTTCCTTCGTGCATGTTACCATCCCATTTATCGGGACGTATCACGATAAAGTCATCGTGGAAAGAGATTCTGTTATAAAGCTCAGGCTTTTTTTTGAGTAAATTCTTATAATCGGGTACTCGTACTTGTACTTGTTTGTCTTGAGGGATAACGGCCAGTAATTTTGATAATATGGCAATTTTCGCTTCGTCGGAATTTTCCAGACCGTGAACAGAACTGTGCCATTCTCCCCATGCACCGATTACACCTGCTTGAACGACTAAAATTAAATCCTTGTTTTTCTCCAGGAAAGGTTTTAACTGGTCCAAATGTGACAGAGCTTGTTCCAAAGTAGGTCCGATGGGTGCTCTGCCTGCAAAATCCTTCTCGTAGGCAAAGCGTAACACTGCTTTTTTCCCTTGTTTTTGCAATTCGTCAAAATATTGTTGCATTGTGTGGAAATGCTCCTCGGTTAGTTCACGCCCTACCGTATAAGTCAGATAGAAATAACTTTGTGCTAAAGAAACGCTGTCCGATGCATATTTTTCCGATAAGCGGATCAGTCCTTCGGTCGGATTTTCTTTTTGTTCCTGTACATCCACCGCTACTTCCAGGCGGAATCCTCTTCCGGGATTATACAATCCCTGTTCACCATTCACGTCATCCGTACAAATTCCGCGGAACTCAATCGTTTGCCTGGTATTGTTGCATCCGCAAAGTACTCCCACGAACCAAATAATTATCAGACTGCTATATATCCAATTCTTTTTCATAGTATTGTTTTTATAAAAAACAAAGGTAGAAAAAAACGGAAGTATTGGTTAATATAATATTATCAACTGCTAATACTATCCGTTCAACTTGCCGTTTCTGGCTTGATATATCCGATCTTAATTGCGTTATTTGCGTCTGTACCAATAAAATTATCTGCTATCATGAAAAAACAACTAGAAAAAATTTGTACCGTTTTACTTTTATCTGCTTTTGTCGGAACAAAGGCGCAGATACCGCTGGTTAAGGAAAATAGACCTATAGCACGTATTGTTACAGAAAATAATCCGGTTGACACACGTGCAGCTGAACTTTTGCAGGATTTTGTGCAACGCATGACCCATGCCCGGTTGCCCATCGTGGTCGGTGCCGCTTCCCGCTCGGGTGATGTGGTGATAGGAAAAGGGAGCACGAAGGGACTGACCGAAGACGGTTTCTGGCTAGCAACGGATAATGGTAAATTATTTATCAGCAGCGGAGGAGACAAGGGAAGTATCTATGGAGTGGTGACATTGCTTGAAAAATACTTGGGTGTATCCTGCTATGCGGCCAATACTTATACTTTTACGGAAACTGAGACATTAAGTATTCCCGATTTGAACTATGCCGAGAACCCTGCCTTCCGTTACCGGCAAAGCCAAAACTATGCCTTTGGCATGGATCCGGTTTATAGATTATGGTTTCGGTTAGAAGAACCTCAGGATGCTTTTGTACGCGGATATTGGGTGCATACTTTCAGCCGTTTGCTGCCTGCTTCGGAATTTGGAGCCTCTCATCCCGAATATTATTCCCTGATAGATGGTGTCCGTCGTCCCGGCAATGCCAGCCAATTGTGTCTGACCAATCCCGAAGTGTTGGAAATAGTAGCCCATCGGGTGGATTCCATTTTTAAGGCAAATCCTGGTGCTAACATGATTTCCGTCAGTCAGAATGACGGTAACGATACCTATTGCACCTGTCCTGCCTGTAGTGCACTCGATGCCCGGGAAGGAGGACCTACGGGGAGCTTGATTCATTTTGTCAATCAGTTGGCAGCCCGTTTTCCCGATAAGGAGTTTTCTACTTTGGCTTACCAATACACCATGCAACCTCCCGCCCATATCAAGCCTTTACCGAATGTAAATATCATGTTGTGTAATATAGACTGCCGACGCGAAGTACCTTTGACCGATAATGTTTCCGGGCGTAAGTTTGTAGAGGCGATAGAGGGTTGGTCAAAGATTAGCAACAATCTTTTTATTTGGGATTATGGTATCAACTTTGATAATTACCTTGTTCCATTTCCCAATTTCCCGGTATTGCAAAAAAATATTCAGTTGTTCAAAAAGAATCATGCAACAATGACTTTTTCACAGGTAGCCGGTTCGTTAGGGGGCGATTTCGCTGAAATGCGTACTTATATGGTCGGTAAATTGATGTGGAATCCGGAACTGGATGCTGATTCACTGATGCGTAGCTTTATGGATGGCTACTATGGGGCGGCTTCTCCGTTTATTTATCAATATGAAAAACTATTGGAAGGTGCTTTGTTGGGTAGTAAAGCCGATTTATGGATTTATGATACACCGCTTTCGCATAAGGAAGGGATGCTGAATGCCCATTGCCGCAAGCGTTACAATGAACTTTTTGATGAGGCGGAAAAGGCTGTGTTCGGTGAACAGGAATTACTGGACCGTGTGCGCAGGACGCGCCTTCCCTTGCAATATGCCGATTTGGAGATGGCCCGCACGGAAACCGGTCATACGCAGGAAGAGTTGGAAGCACAACTTGACTTGTTTCTTGAACGTACTTCTTATTTTAAAGTGCCTGCACTGAATGAACGTAATAATACTCCGCAGGATTATTGCCGCTTGTATGCCGAACGCTATTTCCCCGGACGTCATATTAATTTAGCGAAAGGTGCTAAAATAACCTGGATTACTCCACCTGCCGGGAGTTTCCGTACCATTGCCGAAACAGCTTTAACTGATGAATATCTGGCTGGTGATTCCTCTAAGGAACAGGGCTGGATTGGCTGGCAGGGAGATGACGGGATCTTCATTTTGGATATGAATGAAGTAAAGGACGTTTCATCCATTCGTTGTGATTTTATCCATCAGGTGGGCCAATGGTCGTTATTCCCTAAAAAAGTCACTTATACCTATTCTTCAGACGGACAAAATTATTTGGTTTTTGGTGAACATTCCATTGCAGAAGAGCGTCGTCCCCAAACTCTTTATTATGATGCCGGATGCACGCTTGCTGTTCCTGTACAGGCTCGGTATATAAAGGTGGAAATTGAAAATCAGAAGGTATGTCCGGGATGGCACTTTGGAGCAGGTCATCCTTCCTGGTTTTTTATAGATGAGGTGACTGTGCAGTGATAGCATTGGATTTATTTTATTCTCACTTTTCTAAAAAAGAGAATAAAATAAGAAAAGAGGGAAGAACTAGTGGAGAATATTGTTTATATTTGTGTTGTAGATTAAAAACAAATGTATAATGACTGATATCACCATTCCTTATGCCATTGCAGATTTTGCCGAGTTACGCGAAAGAGGATTTTATTATGTGGACAAGACCCGGTTCATTCCTGAGTTGGAACGCTATAAAGCACCGGTGTTCCTGCGCCCCCGCCGTTTCGGGAAAAGTTTGTTGATTTCTACACTGTCCTATTATTATGATATTAATGAGGCAGACAGATTTGACATGCTCTATGGAGGAACCTATATCGGGAGTCATCCCACTGACGGGCGCAATCAATATATGGTGCTTCGTTTCAATTTTTCGGCTATGGTAATGAGTAATGACCTTGTCGGGTTAGAGCAGAATTTCAATTATTTGAATTGTGGTCCCATTTATGAAATGGTACGCAACAAGAATCGCTATGCACGGTATTTTGATGATTTCAGCTTCAGCAATGACCGCAATGCAACTTCCATGTTGGATGATGTGCTGACCCGTATAAAAGCCGGGGGACTTCCCCAACTTTGCATACTGATTGATGAATACGATAATTTCACCAACCAGTTGCTCACTGCTTTCAAAGATCCTCTGTATGAAGATGTGACCACAGGTGACAGTTTTCTGCACAGCTTCTTTAAAACCATCAAGAAAGGTGTGGATGAAGGGAGTGTGCGTACCTGTTTCTGCACCGGTGTGCTTCCCGTGACGATGGACGACCTGACCAGTGGCTACAACATTGCCGAAATACTGACCTTGAAGCCGAACTTTACCGAAATGCTGGGGTTCAATCACGAAGAAGCTGCCACCTATCTGCGCTATGTACTTCGCAAGTATGGCAGTGGGGAAGACCGCTTTGATGAAATATGGGCACTTATTCTCAGTAATTATGACGGCTATCGTTTCCTGCCCGATGCCCGTCCCTTGTTCAATTCTACCATATTAAGCTATTTTCTGAAAAACTTTGCCGAGACAAACGGTGATATTCCTCAGGAAATGATAGATGAGAATCTGCGCACTGATATTGGCTGGATTCGCCGCCTGACTCAGACTTTGGAAAATGCTCAGGAAATGCTGGACGCGCTTTTGATAGACGATGAACTGATTTATTCGGTTCCCGACTTGCGTAGCAAGTTTAACAAGAAAAAGTTCTTCGAGAAGCAATTTTATCCCGTCAGTCTGTATTATTTGGGGATGACAACACTGAGAGATGCTTATGTAATGTCGTTGCCTAATCTGACAATGCGTAGCATTTTTATTGATTATTTCAATGAGATAAATCAGATAAGTAGTGATGCTCGCCGTTATGTACCTGTTTATCGGGTATTTATTGCAGGTGACCGGAAACTGGAACCCCTTATCATGAACTACTTTGAAGAATACTTGGGACAACTTCCTGCCCAGGCATTCGACAAGATGAATGAAAATTTCATCCGTTGTTCATTCTTCGAACTGTGCAGCCGTTACTTGAGTAACTGTTACACATTTGCCATCGAACAGAATCTTCCTTCAGGACGGGCGGACTTGGTGCTGACGGGTATTCCAAATACTACCTATCATAATGACTGCCGTGTGGTGGAATTCAAATACTATAAAGCGAATGCGGCCGCGCAGGTAGAAGAGTTAGAGGCTCCAGATGAAAAGGATGTGGAACAAGTCAGTGCGTATGCGGCTGATATCAATCGTCAATTCCCGGCTTACTGTATGCGTAAATATGTGGTTTACATTGCAGCCGGAAAAGTGTGCCGGGTGTGGGAGGTCTGAGGCTTGGGCATTTGTTGGATGAATCTTTTTTCCCTGAATTCGTCCTCAACAGAGTTTCTTATTTCTACTACCACTACTACCACTTTTTTCGTGTAAAGCCTATAAATAAAGGTTTTGACAGGTGGTTGTAGTAGATATTTAAAGAGGTGAAAACAGCTTGCTACCACCACTTTTATACTATTATTTTGTTAATGGGTATCGTGTTCCACCATTCTATCTGTATATCTATACCGCTTTCAAAGACGATAATTTAGATATCATTAGCCAATATCTTTGTTATCGTTAGTATGACTAGCGCTATGGATAGAGAGTCAATGGGTTTTCTGATAGGACGAATGGGTTTGTTCTGCGGCTTAAACAATGTGTTTCTGGCTAAAAGACAATGTGTTTCACTATATCAGACAAAGTGTTTCATCATACTGAAACACTTTGTCTGGCAAGGTGAAACAACCGGACGGAAAGGACGTGTGAATCAAAAGATAAGCATGTATTGTCCATAAGTTCCTTTTCTTTTTTTCAAAGGAACGGAAGAATACTCCCGGATATACCTCCCTTTTTTGAGAAGATAATCCGAAGCATAATAGAAGAAAGACTAAAAAAGTGGTGGTAGTGGACTTTTTTGTACCTTAAAATATGCTTCTGCCACCACCTTTGTAAAGCTGTTATTCATAGTGTTTTACATAAGAAAAATACCCTAAAGTGGCAGTAGTGGTAGTAGAAATGAAAAACACTATGTGGAATAAATAGCAAGAATCTTATCTGTTTCTCCCTTTTGGTATGGGCAATCGGCTTGGGCTGCCATACTATTCTCCCTTTAAAGTCTTTATTTATATACATACATTTCTATCTTTAACTTCTTCTTCTATTTGAAGTGACAAGTGTTTTGCTGTGTCCTTATATTTTGATGGAATTTCATTAGTTTGTGATTGGAAACTATTTGTGTTATAGCCTGAAAGTCTCCATCTTTGCCATTACCTAATCAACCTATTTTCTAACATTAAAAACTAATGGTATGAAGAAATTTTCTTATTTATTTGCCATTGCAGCCTCTGCTGCATGTTTATTGTCTTGTACAGATATGAATGAGACCCTTTCTGTGGAGCAAGGTTCTGCTACTCCAAGAAATGCTTCGGGTGCTGATGTTGTTCTTCAGTGGAACATGGAAGAGCAAACTATTGATGGTTTTGGTGTGGCACAGGCGGGCTGGTCCGATTATTTGTATGCCCATCGGAAACGTAATGAAGTAATGGATGTGCTGTTCGGTCAGGACGGTCTCCGGCTTAGCATTTTGAGAGGGGAAGTATTTCCTCATTATGATGAAACTACTTTTAATATGGATGCAGATATAGATTTGCCTTTGGATGATCCTTTCTTTGACACAGATTTCAATAAGGATGAAAACAGAGAGGCTGAAGCTATCGCTCAACGCAATGGACAGTTGTGGATCATGAAGAAAGCCAAACAGGAATACGGGGTGGATAAATTAATATTTTCAACCTGGTCTGCACCGGCTTATATGAAGAGCAATGGAAGTACATCAAAAGGTTCTTTGAAGCGTGATTATTATCCGGCTTTTGCAAATTATTTATCAGCGTTTTGTGATGCATATACTAATGCAGGTCTGCCTGTATATGCCATTTCTCCCGCCAATGAACCGGAATATGCAGCCGGTTGGAATTCATGCCTTTGGCTTCCCGGTACTACAACACTTGGTCCGTTTATTGTAAATAACTTGGGTCCAAAGTTGCAACAGACTCATCCCGAAACAAAAATTATTTTCGGTGAAAATGCACAGTGGTCGGCTATTTTAGGATTTGTAATGGGTAGTAAAAATTACGTTCGCGATATTTTGAACCTGAATACCCGTATTACCAATTTCCCGGTGATTGCTGCCGGACATGGATACATTGATCCGATTACGAAAAAAGACCCGGCTATAGAACGTTTCGAAAAGGCTGAATCTAAAGGACTTCCTGTATGGTTGACAGAAATTAGTGATCCTGAAGAGAGTTATGATGCAACGATGACCAGTGGGCTGAAGTGGGCAAAGAAATTCCATCGTTTTTTGTGTGAAGCCAATACAGGAGCAATTGTTTGGTGGGCAGGTGCATTACCCGATGGTGGTACTACTGAAGGTTTGATTAATATTGATAAGAACCGTGTAGATTATGAAGTGACAAAACGATGTGAGGTATTTGGTAATTTCTCTCGTTATATTCCGGTAGGAAGTAAACGTATTTCGGCGCAATATAATTCTGATTTGGGTTATATGATTTCAGGATATAAATATGATAAATCATATACAGTTGTTGCCATTAATCCTTCGGATTATGAAGTTACTATTTCTTTGGCATTGGATAATGCACAGGTAACGGGTGCTTTGCAAGGTTATGTAACAGATGATACTCGCAAATGGGAGGCTTTAGAAGCTATTCAGCCTACAGATGGTGTTTATGTTTTAACTTTGCCAGCTAGGAGTGTGGTTTCCTATACTGGTGTAGTACAATAAACTATTATTCTTCCGGATGGGGCTTTCCCGTTCGGAAGAAACTTTTTTATGTTTGACCTTAAAATATTTTATTATGAAGTTATTTAAATTATTATTCATGTTTGTGGTATTAGCTGGTTTTGCCGGGTGCACGAATGGATTTGATGAACTGGTTGATGATGGAAGTGGATTATCATGTTCTGCAAGAGCAGTGTCGTACCAAATAAATGGCCCTGCTATTCTTAACACTTATGCGGATTATTCTGTAGTCGCAACTGACGGTAGTGCATTGCCATCAGGGTTAACAGTTACATGGGATTATCCGTCTGATTTTTATAGAATCGGGTATACCAACACTACAATTACTCTTGGAAGAAAAATGGCTGTTGGTACTTATACTTTAACAGCTCGGTTAAGTAATGGATATAATGTAAGTAAACAAATTGTGGCTCAAGAAGAGCCAATAACTCCTCCGGCATCGAATCCAAGTCTGGAGTTTCGTTCGTCAATGGTAGCAACATCTCTAACTGGAGTATATGAATCTATTGATAAATATTTGTTGATGAGTACAGGACATTATCTTGTTTCAGAGAAGATATTTCTTAAGATTGGAGTGACAAATAATACGACGTCTTCCATTCAGTTGTCTTCTTCCAAATTGAAAGTTTCTTATGGTAATTCCAATGCTAGATATAATGTAAATGCTAAGGATGCTAATTTGAATAATTTTACTTCAATTACTGTACCTGCAAAAAGTACCATATCTCTATATATTGAATTACTTGGAGATTGGATGAATAATCGTATTCTCGTAAATCTGTCGGGGGATCCAATAAATTATTATGTGACCAATCTGCATTTTGCTGATGACGGGCATAATATAAATACAGTGCAACACAATTTCCTTTTTTCAACCCATTCCGAACAAAATAGAAACTAAACATGCTGATTTTAGAGCTTTGTTTATTCCTTGAATAAGATTGAAGTGTAAGTATGCTGTGGAAAATCAGTCGAGATTGGCTACTAAATAATTCTCGACTGATTTTTTTATGCCAAATATGCCTATTGATTTTGTGTTTGTTATTTTTATGTATATCTCAGTTTAACTTAGAAAGATCTAGTCTTTTTACTTCTTCCTTTATATTTGAAAAATGTATTATATACTGATAAGATAGTAAATCTACAGTTATTTTTAATATTGATAAGATATCATCACTTAATGCTTAAATTGTATTTGTCCGTAGTTGTGCAAATAGTGATATTTGCAGTATGAAAATTAACCTTAAATAAGTCCCTTATGAAAACTCTAAAATCATTATTATTGCTATTTGCTATTTTGGCAAGTTTTACAAGTTGTTCGGATAACAGTAATGAAATAATAAGTATGGGTGTTCCATCATCGCGTGCTGTTGCTGCTACTTATTATCTGGATGGTGCAGACAAACTGTATACCGACTCACCAGAAACATATATAATTAAAACTACAGACGGCAGTCCTTTGCCTACCGGATTAAAGGCAACATGGAATTATCCGGCAGATCTCTATCGTTTAGGCTCTAGTGATATAAGTATAACTTTTAAAAGAAAGTTAACCGTTGGGAATTATACAATAATTGGCACTTTAAATAATGGTGGATCAGTTAGTAAGACAATAACCGCAGTTGATGGTCATAAACCCAGTTCAGAAGGGGGACAAGATTTATCTGCCGTACAAAAGATAGCTGCAAGTCTCTATATTAAACCTGTGGAGATATCTAGATATTATGATGGTCCTTATGATAATATAGATGATTATAGATATGTAAATCATAAATATTATTATATGGATGTTGATGATTTGCATTTGAAATGTACCATTGAAAATACAACAGCAAATAAAGTTAGAGTAGATCAAACTTTACTGAATATTGCTTATGGGGATAATTCTGGAAATATTTCATTCGTGAATTTAACCGATGAAAATAATAAAATTCTTCCTCGATATATTGATATGGAAAAGGGGCAATCAATGACTATCACTTATCATTTAAGCAATGATTGGTATCAGCATATTCTTACTGCTGGGGTGATTGTATTTAATTTCTCTTATTCACAATATGCTGTAAGTAGCACTGGTTATGGTTATTTACTCTCTCGAACAAATGATTAAAAAATATAGATAGATTAATTTAACTAAATTCTAATACAATTTTTATGAAACAAATTACATTAACTTTAATGCTGTGCATATTCAGTATATGTGCATACGCGCAGCAAATTACCGTTACAGGTACAGTGACGGATATTGACGATAACCCATTAATTGGTGCGGCAGTTGTGGTTGTTGGGACTACAGATGGTGTTATTACTGATTTTGATGGTAAATATACCATTAAGGCTAATTCTAATCAATCTTTGAAATTTACCTATGTTGGTTATCAAGAGCAAACTATTAAGATCAATGGTCGTACAACTATTAATGCGAAAATGGCCGAAGGCGAACAGCTGGACGAAGTTGTAGTTATTGGTTATGGCTCGGTGAAGAAAAGTCAACTTTCAGGTGCTGTTGCATCTATTTCTGCAAAAGATTTGCAATCAAATATTGCACGTAGTGCTGCAGGGGCATTGCAAGGTAAAGTTGCTGGAGTAACGGTTAGTAATATGACAGGTCAGCCGGGTGGTGGAATGGATATCCGTATTCGTGGTGTAGGTTCTATTAATAATACTACAGCTCCACTTTATGTTATTGATGGTGTTTATGGAGATATTAATATGATAGATCCCGCCAATATTCAATCAATGGAAATATTGAAGGATGCTGCTGCTGCTGCTATTTATGGTTCACGTGCTGCAAATGGTGTTGTATTAATTACAACAAAGGGAGGAAGTAAAAATACTAAGGCTAAAGTTTCTGCTAATATTTATACAGGTATTCAGAACATTTCGAAGAAATTAGATGTATTGAATGCGAATGAACTTAAAGATGTATTGGTTCAAAATGTGTTCGATAAAGGTAATGTCCCAGATTTGCTTGCAAACTGGAATGGGGGTGAAGGTACAAATTGGCAAGATGAAGTATATCGTACTGCACCTATAACTAAAGCAAATATTTCATTGAATGGTGGAACAGAAACAGCTACTTACAATGTATCGGCAGGATATATTAATCAAAAGGGTATTATAAAAACTACAGGTTTTGAATCTTTTAATCTTCATGCTAAAAATACATTTTCGTTCTTTAATGATCATTTTCGTATAGGTACATTGATTATGGTGAAGACTTATAATAAAGATTATACAGATTGGTCTATTTATGATGCATTGAGGCAAAATCCTTTTACGTCCGTTTATGATTCTGAAAATAAGTTGGATGGTTTTGGTTCTATTGATCCGATTTTTATAAATATGGCTCATCCTGTCGGATATTTGAATGTGAATGACTTTGAAAGACATGGAACGGATATGCTAATCAACGGTTGGGCAGAAATTGATTTGGGTTTGAAAGGCTTAAAATATAAGCTGAACGTAGGTGTAAATAAGAATAATTATAATGATTCTCAATGGAAAGATGCTTATAATTGGGGGCAAAAAGTAAATAATTCAGTGCGTAGTTTGAACGAAAGAGCTTTTTGGGAAGATCAGTGGCTGATTGAAAATACATTGCACTATGATAATGCATTTGGAAAACATGCTATTTCTGCTATGGTTGGTTATTCGGCTCAGGAATATAAATCACGTGCTTTTAGTGCATATCGTGAGGGATTTAAGAATGGTGCTCCTCACACGATTGATGCCGCCCCTAACAAAACTATGACCAATAGTGGTTCTAAACAGGAAAATACGTTGGTCTCTATGTTCGGACGTTTAATGTACAGTTACGATTCACGTTATTTATTTTCTGCTTCAGTACGTAGAGATGGTTCTTCCCGTTTTGCTGAAGGACATCGTTATGGGTGGTTCCCTTCTGTTTCTTTAGGTTGGAATATTTCTAATGAAGCTTTTTTTGAAAAAGCAAAAAGTGCAGTCAATGAATTAAAATTACGTGCTAGTTATGGTGTTTTAGGTAATCAAGAAATAGGTAATTATAAAACAGAAAGTGTAACGACTAGTGGATTGAATTATATTCAGGGGGGATCTTCTTGGACAGGTATTACTACTAATGCATCTTGGTTGTCACCTCAAGATTTAACTTGGGAAAAAGCAAAGACTTGGGATATTGGTTTGGATGCAAGCTTTTTTGATAGTAGATTAACTTTCACTGCGGATTATTATAATCGCCGTAATGAGAATTTATTATTGGCCATCAATATGCCAGGATCATCGGGTATGCTTGGCTCTCCAACTATGAATGCAGGTACTGTAGAAAATAAAGGTTTTGAATTTTCATTGAATCATCGGAATACGGTTGGAGAAGTTTATTATTATGTTGGTGCAAATATTACTACAATTTCGAATAAAGTAAAGGAAGTTACCTTAGGTACAGTTCAAGAGTTTGGTGGATATAATCCTCGTGGTAAAGGTACTGTGACTTATTCAAAAGTGGGTTATCCAATTGGTGGATTTTTCTTGGTGAAAACAGATGGCTTATTCCAAAACCAAGATGAAATTAAAGCGCAGAATAAAAGGCCGAATGGCGAATATGTACAGGATAAAGCTGAGCCCGGTGATATTCGTTTTGTAGACTTTAATGGTGATAATAAAATAGATATAGGTGACCGTCAGTATTGTGGTAGTCCATTGCCTGATTTTACTTTTGGTATTCGTGCTGGTGCAGAATGGAAAGGTATTGATTTTAATTTATTCTTTGATGGTATGGTAGGTAATAAAATTTATAACTATACCCGTGCTAGTACAGAAGAAACATATGAAGTACAAAACTATATGAGTACAATTTTGGATTCATGGACTCCTCAACATACTAATACAAGTATGCCGCGCTTCTCCCCTAATGACGAAAATCAGAATTGGGCTATATATTCGGATCGTTGGTTGGAAGATGGTTCATTTATTCGTTTGAAAACTTTGGAATTGGGATATACATTACCAAAATCATTCACTCAAAAATTTAATGTAAGTAATTTGCGTATTTACACAGCTATGGATAACCTGTTTACTATTACTGGTTATAAAGGATATTCACCAGATTTGGGACAAAATGATGATCCGAATGGAAGTAATAATGGTATAATGTCAACAGGTTGTGATCATGGGCGATATCCGTTGGCACGCACTATAACTTTTGGCTTACAACTTGATTTTTAATTAATCTATAAAATAGAATGTATTATGAAAAAAAATATATTAAAAAAGATAGCTTTTCTTCCGTTATTTGCATTGGCATTCGGGGCTTGCGATGAAGCGGATTTTTTAACTAGACATAATCCAAATGAAGCGACTGATGGTACTTTTTGGTTGGATGGTACTAATGTTGAAGATGCGGTAGCTACCATGTACTCGCCCATGCGTGGACAAATGTATGGTTATTATGGTGCTTTTGACGGATTTTTGAATCTAGTATGTCGTGGAGACGATGTTTATACTGTGCCTGGTGAAGAACCTGCTCAATGGCAAATCGCTACTTATCTTAATTCACCTGATAGTGGTGGTGATTCATGGTCATATTTATATAAAGGTGTACAAAGGACTAATGCTTTTTTAGAGGGTATAGCCAAATGTCCTTCTGAAACAGCTTCAGGCTTATCGGATGCTCGCCGTGCACTTTTGATTGGTGAAGCAAAGTTTATGCGCGGATATTATAATTTCCTTTTAGTAACTAATTATGGGGCCTGTCCGTTACGTACAACTCCTGTAAAATCAGTGGAAGATGCTAATGCTGCATCTAGTTCTGAAGATGCTATTTGGGAACAAATAGTAAAAGATTTAAGGGATGCCGCAGAAGTTTTACCTGTAGAACGTAATGAAAGAGAATTAGGTCGTGCAAATAAAGGTGCAGCTTTGGCTTATTTAGGGAAAAGTTATGCAACATTAGGGAAATATTCTGAAGCTAAGGTAGAACTAGGTAAATTATTGGAAGCACCCTTTACTTATGACCTAATGGAAAATTATGAAGATAATTTTCTTCCTACTCATAAAATGAATAAAGAGTCTGTTTTTGAAATTTGGTATGATCCACAATTTGGCGGTGGTGGTACTTGGGGAAGTGAAGAAGCGGGCGTAACACAGGGAATGGTATTGCCGCAATTCATTACTCCTGAAGCTGATGGTGGTTGGTTTAAACTTTCTCCGTCTGCTGCTGCTGCACGCGAATTTATTAAAGAATTACGTCCTGTAGGATCAGATACAAAATTTGATAAACGCATGTACACTACATTCTTTTTTAAGTATTCAGATTTTAAAGATACAAAGAGTGATGAAACTTGGTTCACTATGGATTTTGATAAGTTATGGAAGGGGGCAATTAACGGTAAGCTAGGTCGCGATCCTGAGAACTCTTATGAAAACTTCCCGTTGTTAGACGGAGTAAAGTTACGTCTTTTATTTAAAAAATACACTAATTTTTGGATGGATCATGCTGGGAGTGCCAGCAATTATACGGCTGAGAATCGTGATAATGATTTTCGTATCTATCGTTTTGCTGAAGTCTTGTTGTTGCATGCTGAGTCATGTGCTAAAACAGGAGATATTGCGGGGGCTAATGCTGATTTGAAACGTATTCGTCAGCGTGCCGGATTACCAGATAAAACTTGGAATGATCAAGTAGGGTTGATGGATGAGATAATGCATCAGAATTTTTTGGAATTTTGTATGGAAGGACAGCGCTTTTTTAACTTGAAGCGTTGGTATACTCCTGAACAAATGAAACAGGTTTTGGTAAATAATGGAAAACAAGGTGCAGAAAACTTTGGTGCTAAACATTATATTTATCCCATACCAAGAAGTGAAATGGATACTAATGGAGTAATTGAGCAAAATACTCTTTGGAAATAAATTTCTTTAAAATAAATGAGGAGGTGTTTCTAAATGTACCTCCTCATTTAAATAATATTTATTTGGTTAATATATTACCTTTATGAAACATATATCACTATCTATTTTTATTGGATACTTATTTTTAGGAGGGCTTCTTGGGGCATGTTCAGATGAAAACATAGATGCTGCTTGGGGTAATGAAATTAGGGAGCAGATAGAAAAAAATATATATAGTGGCAATTTATTACTGAATACACAACAAAAAGGTGATTCAACTCTTTTTAATTTTGAGGAAGGAAGCATGTGTATACTTACTGCTTCTATTGCTACATTAACAGAAAGCAAAAATAACTGGAAAACGATACTGGAATTAACCAATGGTACCCAAATGGAGGTACCTACATTAGGATATAGTTTGGGATTGACTGAGAAGAATTTTAAAATAAATCCTAATGGATATGCGCCATTGACGGCATCACTTTCTATTTCATTTCTAGTAGAAGGTAGGCTAAAGGTCTGTGTGAAAGGAAAGCACGGGGCTCAGACAGATATAATACATCTTTTTCAAAAATATGGTTTTAATCATTCTGAATATATACATGGTTTGTATGACAATAGTGAAAATACTATTGTAGTGACTTTAACAGATAAAAAAGGCAAGGAACGAATAAGTGAATCCGTTAAATTGACTACTCCAGCTTTAATTAAAATTTCGGAGTATGAAACGATTCCATTGACTGAATGGTTGCCTAAAATAGCTACTACCATTTCAAAACCTGAGCGAATGGAGCCTGGCTTAACATTGATATCATATCAAGGAGGGGGGGAATATGATGCACACAGACCATTTATGATTGACGCTGCTGGTGATGTCCGTTGGGCATTAGTATTAAAGAACCATCCTACTTTAAATTTAGTATCTCATGTGGGGTTTAAACGGTTGCAAAATGGAAATTTTCTTTCAGGGGATTTTCGTAAAGGTGATATTTATGAATTGGATATGGTTGGCAATATGATAAATAAATGGGAGATTAGTAAGGAACATTTTCATTTTCATCATGATATAATAGAAAAGCCCAATGGTAACTTTTTAATATCTGTAAGTAATATGGATGAACGGGATGATGATGATTATACTGTTTTTGATTGGATTATAGAATTGGATCCTGAAGCGAATAAAATAGTGCGTAAATGGGATCTGAAAACGTCTTTGGATCGTTCGCGAAACACTTTGATTCCTCCTGCAGATACGGTTGCAATAAAAGGCAATTGGGTTCATGTTAATGGATTAGCTTATTCTGCAGAAGATGACTGTATTATCGTTTCTTGTCGGTATCAGGGAATTTGTAAACTCAATTCGAATAATGAATTAGTTTGGTTATTATCACCTCATAAGAATTGCAAACAGCAAACTGCATTATTGAAACCTGTAGATTCATCAGGAAATCCAATTATTAATCAAAGAATATTGGATGGTGAAATAGAAAATGACGAATTCGAATGGGCATGGGGAACTCATTGCCCGCAAATACTATCCAATGGTCATATCTTGGTATTTGATAATGGTTATTATCGTCATTATAAGGAAGTGGATTTGTATAGTAAAGAGGGTTATAGTCGAGCTGTAGAGTATGCAGTTGATGATAAAAATAAGACAGTGCAACAAGTCTGGGACTATGGTAGAGAAGAGGGGAGAAGATGCTATGCTATTGCAGTTTCATCTGTACAGTATTTACCAGAAACAAATAATGTTTTGTATGCCCCAGGAGTAGGAACTCCAAATATAAATGGTGTAGGTGGGAAGGTAATTGAAGTGGATTATCAAACTAAGGAAATCTTATATGAAGTGCAGATGTCTTGTCCTACATATTTGGTCTTTCATCGTGCAGTACGTATGTCGCTGTATCAAAGTAATATATGAAATTATAAAAGTCTAATGAAGTAAGAATAATGATAAAGTTTAATTTTGATAATATGCATATAGATTTTCAGCAAAAAATAAAGGTGTTAGAGCAACATCATGAAACGTTACTTGTACAAAGGAATCTTTTAGCAGAAGAATCAAACGGTATAATACAGCGTTATACTTATCCGGTGCTTACCCGCGAACACATCCCTTTGGAATGGCGTTATGATTTTAATCCCATTACCAATCCCTATTGCATGGAGCGTATCAGCTTCAATGCTGCCATGAATAGCGGTGCCATCAAATGGAACGGAAAATACCTGATGGTAGTCCGAGTGGAAGGAGCCGACCGGAAGTCATTTTTCGCAATAGCCGAAAGTCCCAATGGAATAGACAATTTCCGTTTCTGGAAGAGGCCGGTTATCTTACCGGATATCCATCCGGCAGAAACCAATGTATATGATATGCGTCTCACCGCTCATGAGGACGGTTGGATTTATGGCATTTTCTGTAGCGAACGCCATGATGATGCAGCTACGGCAGGTGACCTGTCCTCTGCGGTAGCAAAAGCAGGAATTGTTCGTACTAAAAACTTGATAGACTGGGAGCGCCTGCCCGATTTGAAATCAAACAGCCAGCAGCGGAATGTGGTATTGCATCCTGAGTTTGTGAATGGAAAGTATGCTCTTTATACCCGTCCGCAGGATGATTTCATAAATGCCGGTAACGGTGGAGGCATTGGTTGGGCATTGATAGATGATATAGCTCATGCAGAAGTAAAAGAGGAAATAATCATCAATCACCGGTATTATCATACCATTAAAGAGGTAAAGAACGGAGAGGGACCACACCCCATAAAAACATCGCAAGGCTGGCTTCATCTGGCTCACGGGGTGCGTGGCTGTGCTGCCGGGTTGCGTTATGTGCTCTATCTGTATATGACTGCTTTGGACGAGCCGTGGAAGCTGATAGCCGAACCTGCCGGTTATTTTCTGGCGCCACAAGGTGAAGAAAGAGTGGGCGATGTATCAAATGTACTGTTCTCGAATGGCTGGATTGCCGATGAAGACGGAACCGTGTATATCTATTATGCTTCCAGCGATACGCGAATGCATGTAGCGACATCCACTGTAGACCGTTTGGTGGATTATTGTTTGCATACACCCGCAGACGGACTTCGTTCTGCAACTTCAGTAGCGGCAATCAATGAATTGATAGACCGGAATGAAGCATTTTTGAAAAAATGAGAAAGATCATAGGATTGTTTTTATGGATATTGCTGATGATTGGATCATCGGACCTGTCAGCACAAAGGCATCAGCCGATAAAAATAATTTCATATAATATTTGGAATGGTTTTGAAGGAGATTCTTTGAGGCGTGCACATTTTGTGAAATGGACCAAAAATCAATCAGCCGATATAGTGATTTTAACAGAGCTGGTTAGTTTTAAGGAAAAAGATTTGGTAACATTGGGGAAGGTATGTGGGTATCCACATACCGCCCTTCTTAAAGAAGAGGGGTATCCGGTAGGAGTCCTTTCCAGACAACCAGTAAAGACCATATCCAAACAAGTGGACGGGTTCTGGCATGGCATGATGCATGTGCAGACACAGGGCATTGATGTCATTGCCACTCATCTCAGCCCGTTTGAATGGAGCTACCGGCTGGATGAGGCAGCTAAAATAGTCGATTATATCCATAAACAGAACTTGAAAGACTATTTGGTGGCAGGGGATTTGAATGCGCATTCACCATTGGATGCCGATGAAATATTAACACATGATTCGCTGTTGGTGAATATGCAGCGTTGGGATGCTTCCCAAAAAAAATACCGGAATTTGAGGGATGGACGTTTTGACTTCTCCGTGATAGCTAAGTTCCTGTCTGTGGGCATGGAAGATGCTCTTGGCCGGTTGATACATCCGGCAGAAAAACGTATGAGTTATCCTGCCGCCTTTCTTTATAATTGGAAAATAGATGATAAACGATTACCTTTACGACGCGAAAGGCTGGATTATATTCTGCTTTCTCCCTCACTGATGAAACGCTGCATACGGGCAGACGTCTATCCGGTGGAAGGAGTATCCGACCATTATCCGGTGAGCGTATGGTTGAAATAACATGTATAACTAAAAAAATAATATTCTATGAAAAAACTTCGTTTATTTGCTGTGTTAACGGCATTCTTTACTGCATCTTGCTTTTGTTTTGCCCAGAATTGGAAAGCTGACCATGTGTTTTTAATCGGCCTTGACGGTTGGGGGGCATATAGTGTGGAAAAGGCTGAAATGCCGAATGTAAAGTCCTTGATGGATGCAGGCTGCTATACTTTGAAAAAACGTAGCGTACTTCCTTCCTCAAGTGCCGTAAACTGGGCCTCCATGTTTATGGGTGCCGGTCCCGAACTGCACGGATATACGGAATGGGGTTCAAAAACTCCCGAACTTCCTTCACGGGTATTGAATGAGCACAATATATTTCCAACTGTTTTTAGTGAACTTCGTAAAGCTGCTCCTGATGCTGAAATGGGTGTATTGTATGAATGGGATGGCATCAAATATCTGGTAGATACCCTGGCTTTGAATTATCATGCGCAGGCTCCTGACTATAATCAGTATCCTACCGGTCTTTGCGAGATGGCGTGCAAGTATATCACAGAAAAAAAACCTGTATTGACTGCTATCTGCTTTGATAATCCTGACCATGTAGGTCATGCTGACGGGCATGATACTCCGGCGTATTATGCAAAATTGAAGGAACTGGACGGATACGTGGGACAGATTCTGGATGCTGTCAAGGCGGCAGGCATTTACGACAACAGTATCATTATAGTCACAGCCGATCATGGGGGTATTAACAAAGGTCATGGTGGGAAAACCATGCAGGAAATGGAAACACCATTTATCATTGCCGGCAAGAATGTGAAAAAAGGAGGTGCTTTTGATGAAAGTATGATGCAGTTTGACTGTGCTTCTACAGTAGCTTCCATCTTTGGTCTGGAGCAACCACAGGTGTGGATTGGCCGTCCTATGACGCAGGTCTTTAAATAATGATCAAAAGAATGACTTATGAAATTACATATCATTGATATTCTTATTATCTGTGCATATCTGATAATCATTGTCGCCATCGGATTTTTTCTGAAAAAGAAAGCGGCAAAGAATATGGATTCTTATTTCTTAGGGGGCAAATCGCTCCCTTTCTATATGCTCGGACTATCCAATGCTTCGGGGATGTTTGACATTACCGGAACCATGCTGATGGTCTATTGGGCTTTTGCTTATGGTTTCAAGAGTTTGTGGATTCCGTGGCTGTGGCCGGTATTCAATCAGATCTTTCTGATGATTTATTTATCGGTGTGGCTGCGCCGGAGCAATGTGCTGACCGGTGCCGAATGGATAAAGACCCGGTTCGGACAGGGGAAAGGAGCTACGCTGTCGCATACCATTGTGATTATTTTCGCCTTGCTCAGTGTGTTGGGATTTTTAAGTTATGGATTTATAGGTATTGGGAAGTTCATGGAGATATTCTTTCCATGGGAAGCTGTATCACACTATGTACCTTTTGATGTACCTCTGCAATATGTTCCTCATTTTTATGGTATATTCTTTACGGCTATTGCTACTTTCTATGTGATGTTGGGCGGTATGCTCAGTATCGTATGGACGGATGTAGTACAATTTATGATTATGACGGTGGCGGGTGTTATTATCGCCATCATCGGTATGAATATGGTGGCTCCCGAAATGATCCGGGAGTTTGTTCCGAGAGGATGGGATTCTCCATTTTTCGGGTGGGCTTTGGATATTGACTGGAGTGAAAGAATGAGCCTGTTGACAGACCGTATGGCAAACGAACCCTATAGCTTGATTACTATTTTTGTCATGATGGCTTTGCTGAAAGGGATCTTTATGAGCATGGCGGGACCTGCTCCCAATTATGACATGCAAAAAATCCTGTCTTGTAAGTCGCCTAAGGAAGCGGCTTTGATGAGTGGTTCCGTACCGGTCATTTTGTTGATTCCGCGTTATCTGATGATTATGGGATTTGCTTTGCTGGCTATCTACTTCTTTAAAGTAGATGGAGGATTAGAGCAAATGACAGCTGTCAACTCGGATTTTGAAACCATTCTTCCTCATCTTATTACGAAGTATGTACCGGTGGGGCTTGCGGGTTTGCTGTTGGCCGGTTTGCTGTCGGCATTCATGTCTACCTTTGCCTCTACGGTCAATGCGGCTCCGGCTTATGTAGTGAATGATATCTATTTGAAATATATCAATCCCAAAGCTCCGGTAAAAACTCAGATTCGTGCCAGTTACCTGATTTCCGTATTGGTTGTGATTATCAGTACCATCATGGGATTTTTCTTGAAAGACATCAATGAAATATTCCAGTGGATTGTAGGTGCATTGTTCGGCGGATATATTGCTGCCAATGTTTTGAAATGGCATTGGTGGCGTTTCAATGGTGAAGGCTATTTTTGGGGAATGACAGCGGGGGTAGTGGCTGCCATTGTGATGAAGTTTACGGTGCCCGATGCCTGGATGCTTTATTTCTTTCCGGTATTGTTTGGTATTTCATTGATAGGATGCATTGCCGGAACTTATTCGGCACCCCCGACAGCTGAGGAAACATTGATTAATTTCTATATACGGGTGCGTCCGTGGGGATGGTGGAAACCTGTAGCCGATGAGGCGGAAGCCCGTTATCCACAGGTGGTACGTAACAAGCACTTTAAACGCGATGCATTCAATGTCACAATAGGCGTTGTCTGGCAGTGTTGTCTGACTATTGTACCTATGTATCTGGTGGTACGAGGTACGTGGGGGTTCATAGCATCAGCCGTTTTGCTAGTTGTAACGACGATTATTTTGAGATATACTTGGTACAGACCTTTGTGCAAGGAGGAGAAAGAATATGATGAGTTGATGAAGGCCATCGGGTTTGATAAGAAAGACTAGATTTAATAGGAGTTAGGTCGTTTTGCAGGGAAACCTGTTCGCTGTAAGAGAGGCCGGATGGTTTGTTTAAAACTAATTTTAGGCACGGATTACACAAATTTCGCGGTAAAAGAAAAGATAATCCGTGTTTTTTCGTGTAATTCGTGCCTAAAATTAGATCACCAAGTACTGAAGCTGAAGGAATTTATTTAAATTTGCATATTCTCTATAGTGTGTTATATGAACCGGTGATGCGATGAAAAGAATAATGCTATTGTGTTTTTGTTGTGTATATGCATGGCATCTTTGTGCGATGGATAGCAACATGGATTCGTTGTTGCTGAAATTGGATCTGACTATAAAAGAGCGTCCTGTCTATATCAAGGCGAAAGAGGCTAAACTGGAGGATTTGCAGAAAATATTGAAATATCATAAGCTGTCCGAGGAAGAGCGGTTTGCTTTATTGGGAAATTTGCTTGATGAATACCGTTCCTTCAATACAGATTCGTCCCTGGCTGTTGCCCGTGATCGTTATCAGGTGGCTGTACGTTTAGGTAAAAAAGAGTTTTTGGATAATGCCTTGATGAATACTGCCGAGATTATGGGTACGGCAGGAATGTACAAGGAAGCGACTGAAATGATGCAACAGATCCATATTGCTTCATTACCGGAATACCTGCATTCCTATTATTATCATATTTATCGGACGGTTTATGGGCTGATGGCAGATTATACCGTGACTGAACAAGAAAAAAAACGCTATGCTGAAATTACAGACCGATACCGTGATTCATTGCTTTTAGTGAATGCGGACAATCCATTGGTGTTTACTTTAATAAAGAGTGACCAGTATAATGTGAGGTATGAATATGATAAAGCCATCCGGTTATTGACGGATTATTATCAGAAGGAGTCCGGAAATGTACATAATACAGCTATCTGTGCCTATACTTTATCCGAATCCTATTGCTTGAAAGGAGATTATGAGAATCAGAAAAAGTTTTTGATTATTTCTGCCCTGTCGGATATGGAGTCGGCGGTACGCGAGTATATCTCATTGCGGAAGCTGGCGGTATTGCTTTATCAGGAGGGGGATTTGGACAGGGCGTATTCTTATTTAAGGCTGTGCATGGATGATGCGGTAGCCTGCAACGCCCGTCTGCGCATCCTGGAGATTCTGGAAATATTCCCTCTCGTTAACGATGCTTATCAGCAGAAGTCGGAGAAGCAGCAAGGACAGATGGAATGGGCATTGGTGTCTATCAGCCTGCTCTCCATATTCTTGTTGCTTGCCATATTTTATGTGTACAAGCAGATGAAGCGAGTAGCTGCTGCCCGTAGGGAAGTGGTGGAAGCAAACAAGCAGTTGAAAGAATTGAACGATGAGCTGCATCATTCTAATGAAAAACTGAAAGAGGCCAATCACAGCATTGCTGAAAATTCTTATCTGAAAGAAGAGTATATCGGACGGTACATGGACCAATGTTCTGTCTATTTGGAGAAAATGGATACTTATCGCCGTTCATTGGGAAAGATAGCCGCAACCGGTAATGTAGAGGAGCTATACAAGCATATCAAATCCTCTAAATTTATAGATGAGGAGCTGAAAGAGTTTTACGCAAATTTCGACAATACCTTCCTCCAGCTCTTTCCCTCCTTTGTAGAAGACTTTAATGCTTTGCTGGCAGAAGGCGAACAGATTTATCCGAAAGGGAATGAACGGATGACTACCGAACTGCGCATCTTTGCCCTTATCCGTTTGGGCATTACGGATAGTGTGAAGATAGCCCAGTTCCTACGCTATTCCGTGACCACCATTTATAATTATCGCACGAAAGTGAGGAATAAAGCCGTTGGCGACCGCGATCAATTGGAGCGACAAGTGATGGAAATAGGGAAGTCGAAGGACTGAAACCGAATTTATTAATGAAGTACTCTCTTGATCTTTGAAAGCAGTAAGTCTTTTGGGCACTATTTCTACTGATATTATCGGGAAATAAACAATATATCTAAGCATAATTAGATATATTTTCTTATATTTGCCAGGTATAATTAGAAATATTGTTTTAGAATTGGACGAAAATGGATAAACAGGTCATCAAAACCATCATCGGTGAGAAGCAGCATGAAATAGGCCGGACGCGGCTGATACAGCGTCCTGTCGAGTTTGAAGCATTGGTGAATTATGTACTCGTAGGAATACGGCGGGCAGGAAAATCATTTCTGATGATACAGGATATGCAGACGCGCATAGGCAAAGGGGAAATTTCAGTAGAGGACTGTCTGTACATTAATTTTGAAGATGAACGGTTGGATGGGATTAGGTCGGCCGAATTGGGACTTTTGCTCGATTGCTATGCTGAGATGTTCGGATTGAAAAAGCCCTGTGTCTACTTGGATGAAATTCAATTGGTAGATGGATGGGAGAAATTTGCCCGGAGACTTACTGACCAGAAATATCGGGTGATGGTGACAGGAAGCAATGCTAAAATGCTCAGTGCCGAGATAGCTACTACGTTAGGCGGAAGATACATCATTCGTGAAGTCTATCCATTTTCTTACGAAGAATACCTTGAATATCATGACATCAAGCTTGGCGTAAATTGGAGGTACGAACCGGAAACGCGTTTAGAAGTGATACGGCGGTTTGAAGAATATTTCCACTTCGGAGGGTTTGCCGAAGCTTTCCCGATAGTGGGTAAACGTGAATGGATTAATAGCCTTTATCAGAAAATTCTGATGGGAGACATTGTTGCACGCAATGGAATTCGTAATGACAGGTCTATACGTCTGCTTGCCCGCAAGGTAGCCGAAAGTGTGATGCAGCCGTCAGCTCTTTCACGATTACAGCATATCATCAAGTCTACCGGTGAAACAATAAGCATCCCTACTTTGAAGGATTATCTGCAATATATGGAATCGTGCTATCTTATTTTTGCTATTCCTAATTTTGTTTCTCCTGTTACCGACCAGGAGACTATAAAAAAAAGGTATTATTATGACAACGGATTGCTGAATAATTTTCTCTTTAATGGAGAGACTAAACTTCTGGAGAATATCTGTGCTATTCATCTAGCCAAGAAATTCCCGAATACGGATGAAATCCGACTATTCTACTATAATCGTAACATTGAAGTTGATTTCTATGTGCCCGAGACAGGTCTAGCTGTTCAAGCTTCATATAATATCAGTGATTCTGATACGCGCTGCCGGGAGATAAATGCCTTGGTACAGCTCAATAAAGCATTTCCTCTGCAACGGGCATTGATTGTTACCCGTGACCAGGAAGAGCATTTATCGGAAGGTGGCTTGGATATAGAGGTAATACCTGTGTGGAAATGGTTACTTGAGTCTTGGAATTATTCTTTCTAACAAACGAAACTAAAAAAAATGCGCAAACAATCGGAGCCGAAAATGATGGAAATTGGTAAATCGAAGGACTGAAAAGAGGTCTTATACCTCATCATGTGTACCTTTTACGCTTATATTTTCACTACTTTTTCGGCTCTTTTAAATAAATGTATCTTATTGTTTAATAGTTGATTAGCTTTATATGACCTGCTGAAATCACTACTTTTTTGCTGTCTCACATTCAAAGGGCTTGTTTTATCGCATACTTTTGCAACGTTCTCTTCAGCAAGAGAGCAAGTGAATGTGAAAACAACAAATTATCTAACTTTTAAATCTTTATATTATGCAAGACTACAAGAAACCGTTCCGGTTTAAAATGGTGGCGCTCCTGATTGGACTCCTGCTGCCGGTGTGTATGTACGCACAACAAATCACAGTACAAGGTGTAGTGAAAGATCAGGCAGGTGAGGCCGTTATCGGTGCCAGTGTGGTGCAGGAGGGGACAACGAATGGTACAATTACCGACTTTGACGGTAAATTTATACTGACTCTCCCCGAAAGTTCAAAAATCATTGTTTCGTATGTAGGGTATACTACTCAGGTCATGCCCGTAAAAGGGATGAAAGAAATCAGTGTCATTTTGAAAGAAGATACGGAAATGCTGAATGAAGTGGTTGTCATCGGCTACGGAAGTGTTGCCAAGAAAGAACTGACTTCCGCTGTATCTCATGTATCGAGCAAAGACTTCCTGAATGTAGGTTCCAGCGATCCTGCCATGCAGATCCAAGGGAAGGTGGCAGGTGTCTCCATTGATAATGCTGGAGCAGCTGACCCGAATGTAAGTTCCAGCATCCAGGTGCGCGGCTTGTCATCGCGCAGTGCCGGGACAGGTCCGTTGATTGTGATTGACGGAGTGCCGGGAGGGAATCTTCAGAACTTGAATAGTAATGATATTGAATCTATTGATATTTTGAAAGATGGTGCGGCATCAGCTATCTATGGCACGCGTGGCAGTAACGGTGTGGTACTCGTCACTACCAAGAAAGGTTCTACGGACGGTTCTGTCCATACATCATATAGCGGATATGTTTCGGTGGATATGATTTCGAATGCATTGGAAACACTGAATGCCGATGAGTTCCGCGAATTGCGTGTGCCGCAGGGAGGAACCGACTACGGCGCCAGTACAGACTGGATGAAGGAAGTGACGCGTACCGGATTCTCACATACCCATGCGCTGACTGTTTCCGGAGGGAATGCGCAGAATAATTATCGGGCAACCGTCGATTTCCGTCAGGCAAATGGAGTGGATCTGCGTTCGGACCGCAAAGAATGGGGAGTACGTGCTTCATTCAATCATACTTCGAAAAACGGACTGTTTAAATTCACGGCTAATATTGCGCCTCGTTTTATCAATAAGAACAATTCAAACTGGGAGGTCTTTGATAAAGCTTTGCTTGCCAATCCTACCACACCTGTTTATAACCCCGATGACCTTACCGGGCAAAGTTACTTTGATTTTAAAGGACAAGAGGCCGGATGGAACCCGGTGGAGAAATTGAAACTGGAAAAAAGTTATGATGAGGCGAAATATCTGGACTGGGATGTGACGGCTAAATTAAATCTCTTGCCTTTGCTGGTCAAAGGAGGGATGAGCAATCATTCGTTGACTACCCAACTGACGATAGCGCAGCAAATTAATGATAACATGAATTACTGGTTTATCCCTTCTACCGCTACCACGGAAATCAATGCAGGGCGTAAAGGCGAAGCCAGTCAGAATTATACCAAGAGCCGTCAGGAAAGTTTGGAATGGCTGGTGAACTATGGTTTCGAGAAAGAAGGGCACAATCTTCGTTTCATGGGTGGATACTCTTATCAATACTGGATGAATAACGGGCTGAATGCAGAAAACAAGGATTTCGCCTCGGATGCTTTGGGATGGAATAATCTGGGAAACGGTGAATATAATCAGGAAGAGGGACGTAATGGCATGGGCAGTTATCGCAATGATTCCAAACTGATAGCCTTCTTTGGCCGTGTGAGCTATGACTATAAACAGCGTTATCTGTTGACCGCTTCTTTGCGTTATGAAGGTTCATCCAAGTTCGGCGCTAATAACAAATGGGGATATTTTCCGGCTGTATCAGTGGGCTGGCGTATCAGTGACGAGTCATTTATGAAAGGGGCGAAATGGGTCAATGATTTGAAAGTACGTGCCGATTTGGGTATCACCGGTAACCAGAACTTTGACAGTTACCGTTCTCTGGCAACTTATGGAGGTTTCGGCTGGGTATATTACAATGGCGGATATTACCAGGGATGGGCACCCGGAAAGAATGTCAATCCCGATTTGAAATGGGAAAAAGGCGTCAACTGGAATGTGGGCCTTGACTTCTCTCTGTTCGATTACAAACTGACAGGTTCTATTAACTACTACAACCGCAAACAGCAAGATTTGCTGGGCGACTATACCGTGCCTATTCCTCCCTATCTGTTTAATTCCACTTTTGTCAATGTAGGAACCATGAAAAATACGGGTATCGAGATAGACTTGAACTATCAGGCAGTGAAGACAAAAGATTTCAGCTATAGCATCAGTCTGGTAGGTGCAACCAACAACAATAAGTTCGTGAAGTTCTCCAACAGCCTTTATAAAGGAAATCCTTATATAGATGTATGCGATATGCCCAGCCCTAACAATCCCGGAAAATTGCAGCGCATTGCCGAAGGCGAACGTATCGGTAATTTCCGTACCTGGAGTTATGCAGGAGTGGATGAGAACGGCAATTGGCTGGTATGGAATAAAGAGAATACGGAGAAAATCTCCATTGCCGATGCTACGGAAGACGATAAGCGCACCACCGGCAACGGCCTGCCTAAGTTTACCGCCTCATTAAGTAATACGTTCTCTTACAAGAACTGGGACTTGTCACTCTATTTCCGTGGCGCATTCGGCTTCGATATCTTCAATGTGCACGATTTGTATTATGGCCTGCAAGGAATGAACAAGACTTCCAATGTATTGAAAAAAGCATATAAGGAAAATGCTGTTGTAAGCACCGGCTCCAATGTACTGACCGATTTCTTCATAGAGAAAGGGGATTATGTGAAGCTGGACGTGGTGACTTTGGGATATATGCTGGACCTGAACAAGAAGTATTTGGACCGTATCCGCTTCTATGTCACCGGAAAGAATTTGGCAACGATTACCGGTTTCAGCGGAGTGGATCCCTCTTCTTATCAGGTGAACGGACTGACTCCGGGTACTTTCGGGGGCAGCAAGAATTACTATCCTTCAACTATCCAGCTCCTTTTCGGAGTGCAAGTTAACTTTTGATGAACTTTAAAACTAAGAAAACAATGAAACTGAAAAATATAATGACTTGTCTTTGGGGAGCCACTATGCTGATGGGCACTCCTTCATGTACAGACTTGGATGAAACGGTATACGACCAGTTGATGACCAGCAATTACTATCAGACAAAAGAGGATGTCATTCGTGCTTTTGTCCGCCCGTTTGAACATGCTTACTGGTCTATCACTTCTACCTACCGCCTGCAGGAGATTACTGCCGACCAAATAGGAACCTGGGAGCGTGACGGTTGGTTTTATGATGGCGGCATTTGGGACCGCTTGCACAAGCACACTTGGGGATTGGAAGGAACAGATGCCGGATACATTACCAATGCCTGGAACGGCTTTTTCCAGGGAATAGGTCAGTGCAATGTGGTATTGGAAGATTTTGAAAAGCTGGACCCTCAGCAGTTCGGCTATACGGCCGAAGAATTTGCGGCATTGGAAGCGCAGCTGCATACACTTCGCGCCTGGTTCTATATCCGTGCGCTGGACATGTTCCGTTACTTGCCGAAGGCGGTCAGCTTTAACGACCAGTCACAAAATACGACTACCCAACTCAGTCCCGAAGAAACGTTTGCCTTTATAGAAAGCGAACTGGTGGAAGCTCTCAAGTCCTTGCCGGTCAAAGACGGGCAAAGTGGAAACGGATTGCAGCAGGGACAATGGAACAAAGCATCCGCTGCGGCTTTATTGGTACGCCTTTACCTGAATGCCGAGAAATGGACAGGTACGCCTAAATATACGGAATGTGCTGAGTATGCACAGCATATCCTGGACGGTGACTATGGAAACTATTCATTGGCAAAGAACTGGTACGAACCGTTTGACTGGAATAATGAAACCTGCAATGAAATATTGTTCGGCTTTACGGCCAGTTTCTCGCGTACCCATTGGCATATGGACTCTTCCATGTATTGGTGGGGCGCTCCCAATGATGCACATCGCTATTTCGAATTTACAGAGTGGGGTGGTATGTTGCCTTCCTATGCTGTCCAGCCCAGTTTGGATGTGGACGGAAATCCTTATAACTTTGAACTCGGTATGCCGGTAGAACGTTTCAAGAAGTATCCTGCCGACCATCGTCTGAAAAAATATCGTAATCTGGAGGGGACAAGCAAGCGTGAAGGCATGTTCCTCTACGGTTACCTCACTTATAACAATGAAAATGATACCGTGAAATCGCCGACTACTCCTTACAATCTCTATTTGAGAGATCAGGTGGGACGCTTCTATGGAACGAAACCGGGAACAGCGATTGACGATAAGGAATCCAATGTGCTTCACGGCGATATGAATTCCGGATGGTGTGCGGTGAAATATCCTGTTTATCGGGACGATGATCCGGGAATGATGGAAGCTGACTTTGCTGGAATCCGTCTGGCCGAAGTTTATTATTCGTTGGCTGAATGCAAATTGCGTTCGGGAGATACGGCAGGGGCTGCCAGACTGCTGAATGAAGTCCGCAGACGCAATTATCCGGAAGAACATTGGAACGAATATCTGTATCAGCCGGATGGAAATGCCACATTGACCGAAGCGGAATTATTGGATGAGTGGGGACGGGAGTTCTTTAATGAAGGACGCCGCCGTACAGACCTTTGCCGCTGGAACAAATACAGTTCAGCCACGTGGTGGGACAAACAACCGGAAGCGGACAATCACACCGATATTTTTATTCTGACGAAAGAGATACTGGGGGCCAATCCTGATTTGAAACAGAACCCGGGTTATCCCGACATAACTAGATGATATGGGAAGGTATTCATTTATATATTGGGTATGCGGCGCTTTATTGTGGATGGGATGTTCATCCGGAAATGAGGCACTGACGGGAGGTGCAACGAAAAGGCTGCAATTGCAGACGGACAAGGCATGTTATGCTCCGGGTGAAAAGGTGACTTTCAGGGTAAATGAGACGGTAAACGGACAGGTATTTGTCCGTTACCGATACCTGGACGACGTTTTGGCTGAGGTTCCCCTGAACGGGAAAGAATGGAATTGGATGCCGCCTGCTACGGATTATAAAGGGTATATGGCAGATATTTACGAGAAACAAGGGGACGGGGAGCATACTTTGGGAAGTATAGCGGTGGATGTCTCTTCGGACTGGAAAAAGTTTCCGCGTTACGGCTTCCTTTCCCATTACAGTTCGGTAACTCCCGGACAGATAAAAAGAAATATGGAAGCTTTGAACCGCTACCATATCAACGGTGTGCAATACCAGGACTGGCATTACAAGCATCATCAGCCCATGGCGGGTACAGTCCATGAACCGGCAGCCCGGTGGACGGACATTGCCAATCGTAATGTCGAGAAAAATATAGTGGACAACTACATAGCCGAAACCCATCAATATGGAATGAAATCCATCTTTTACAATCTTTGTTTCGGTGTCTTGGAAGATGCGGAACAAGATGGAGTCCTTCCCGCATGGTTTGTCTATAAAAATAAGGAGTGTACTGAGCGTGACAAGCATCCGCTTCCTGCCGATTGGAAGAGTGACATCTATTTAGTGAATCCGGGGAATGTGGAATGGCAGGAATACCTGGCAGATGAGAATGCCAAAGTATATGCTGCATTTGATTTCGACGGCTATCAGATAGACCAGCTGGGCAGCAGAGGCCAGGTGTATGATAACCGCGGAAAAGAAGTGGACCTGCCTTCAGGATATCTGTCATTCATCCATGCTATGAAGCAGGCACATCCGGACAAGAGGTTGGTGATGAATGCCGTCAGTGAGTTCGGGCAGGAGAAGATTGCACAGGGAGAAGTTGATTTCTTCTACAATGAGGTATGGGGCGATGCTTCCAAATATACCGATTTGGTTCGCATTCTGGAGAATAACCGCCGATTGAATGATAAACTGGCTACCGTCTTTGCCGCTTATATGAATTATGATTTGGCAGACCGGGAAGGATATTTCAATACGCCGGGTATTTTGCTGACGGATGCGGTGATGTTCGCATTCGGCGCTTCCCATCTGGAGTTGGGAGAACACATGCTGGGTAAGGAATACTTTCCTAATAATAACCTGAAGATGAAAGCGGAACTGGAGACTGCAATGGTTCATTATTATGATTTCCTGGTGGGGTATCAGAATCTGCTGCGCGATGGGGGAGACTTTAATAAGGTGGACTTGACTTGCGATAACGGTAAGATGAATGTTGTTGCTTGGCCACCCCAATATAACCATGTATCAGTGGTGGGCAAGAAGGTGGATAACCGTCAACTGCTTCATTTGATAAACCTGTCACAAACAGTCAATCAGGACTGGCGTGATGTGGACGGAAGTCAGCCCGAGCCTCAAAGGATAGAACAGGCTGCCTTGAGTCTGAAGGTTTCGGAACCGGTCGGAAAGATTTGGATGGCTTCTCCTGATATCAATGGAGGAATACCGCAGGCTATTGACTTTGAACAGCATCCTTCGGGCGTATCATTCGTCTTGCCGGAATTGAAATATTGGGATATGATTGTTGTAGAATATAAATAAAAGTACCATGAAAAAATTAGTGATAAGTGCATTATGCCTTTGTATGGCATTGGGAGCCGGGGCCGAGAAAGTATCCTCCCCTGGAGGTTTGATGACAGTGGATTTCGAAGTGCCCGGCGGAGTTCCTACTTATAGCGTAGACTTTAACGGAAAGCCGGTAGTCAAGCCCAGTACATTGGGATTGGAACTGCAAGACAGCCCGAACTTGATGGATGGTTTTGAAATTGTCAAAATGGAAACGACTGCTTTTGATGAAACCTGGCAACCCGTGTGGGGGGAGGTGAAAGAGATCCGTAACCAGTATAACGAGATGTTGGTGGAACTGAAGCAACCTTCAACAGACCGCTATATGAATCTCCGCTTCCGGGTGTATGATGACGGCATCGGCTTCCGTTACGAATTTCCGCAGCAGCAGAATCTGGTCTACTTTGTAGTCAAAGAGGAACATTCACAGTTTGCCATGACGGGTGACCATACAGCTTGGTGGATTCCCGGCGATTATGATACGCAGGAATATGATTATACTGAATCCAGACTATCCGAAATACGTGGATTCATGGAAGGGGCAGTCAGTGGTAATGCATCACAGACCCTGTTCTCGCCGACAGGAGTGCAGACCTCTTTGCAGATGAAGACGGATGAGGGGATATATATCAATTTGCACGAAGCAGCGTTAGTGGATTACTCGTGTATGCACCTGGATCTGGATGATAAAAATTTCGTTTTTGAATCCTGGCTTACTCCGGATGCAACAGGTAATAAGGCTTATATGCAGTCTCCTTGTCATACTCCCTGGCGCACGGTAATGGTCAGTGATGATGCCCGTACTATGTTGGCTTCCAAATTGATTCTGAATTTGAACGAACCTTGCAAGTATGTGGATACTTCCTGGATAAAGCCGGTGAAATATGTAGGTGTATGGTGGGAAATGATTGGAGCCGGCAAGCAATGGTCGTACACCTTTGATCTGCCTTCTGTTAAGCTGGACCAATTGGATTATTCCAAGACCAAGCCTCACGGCCAGCATCCTGCCAATAATGAAAATGTGAAGAAGTACATTGATTTTGCCGCCGAACATGGTTTTGACCAGGTGCTGGTGGAAGGCTGGAATATCGGTTGGGAAGACTGGTTCGGTCACTCAAAGGATTATGTGTTCGACTTTGTTACTCCTTATCCCGATTTTGATATCAAGATGTTGAATGAATATGCCCATGCCAAAGGAGTACGGTTGATGATGCATCATGAAACTTCCGGTTCGGTGCGTAACTATGAACGTCACATGGAAGCTGCTTATCAATTGATGAACCAATATGGCTATAATTCGGTGAAGAGCGGATATGTGGGGAATATGATTCCGCGCGGAGAGCATCATTACGGTCAATGGCTGAACAACCATTACCTGTATGCCGTGACCGAAGCTGCCAAACATAAGATTATGGTGAATGCGCACGAAGCGGTACGTCCCACCGGGCTATGCCGCACTTATCCGAATCTGATTGGCAATGAATCTGCCCGCGGTACGGAATATGAATCTTTTGCAGGCAACAAGCCTTTCCATACCACTGTGCTGCCCTTTACCCGTCTGCAAGGCGGTCCGATGGATTATACACCGGGTATCTTTGAAATGGATATGAATAAGATGAATCCGAATAGCCATTCGCACGTCAATTCTACTTTGGCTCGTCAGCTTGCACTTTATGTCACCATGTATAGTCCGTTACAGATGGCGGCTGATGTTCCCGAGAATTATGAGCGTTTTATGGATGCTTTCCAGTTTATCAAAGACGTAGCGGTGGATTGGGATGACAGTAAGTATCTGGAAGCCGAACCGGGACGCTATATCACTGCCGCCCGCAAGGCAAAAGGGACTGACAACTGGTTTGTGGGATGCACCAGCAGTGAACATGGACATACCTCTTCCTTGAAACTGGACTTTCTGGATGCCGGCAAGCAATACGTCGCTACCATTTATGCTGATGCAAAGGATGCCGATTACAGGACAAATCCGCAAGCCTATATTATCCGCAAAGGCATTGTTTCCTCCAAAACAGCCTTGAAACTGGCGGCTGCTCCCGGAGGAGGCTATGCAATCAGTATCATCGCGGTAAAGGACAAGGCGGAACTGAAAGGATTGAAAAAACTGTCCGGCACCATATAAGAGAGTTGTTTTCAGAGTCACTCATAAATAGGTAAACCATTTATAGCTTCCATCTGTTTTTGTTCTCTCAAGGATTTAAAGGGATGGAAGCACTATTTTTATCATTAAGAATCATGAACGACATACGCATTTCCTATTTCTTTTTATTCTTTCTGTTCGTTACACAATTGGCAAAGGGAGAAGAGAATAATCTATGGCAACTCCGGGCATCAGACATCGATGCTCCTTATACAGGCGCCCCGATGGCGAATGGAACCATCGGCATACTTCCCTGGAAGGAACCCTTCTCTATCAAACAGGTCATACTGAACCATGTCTTCGATGCTGACAGGCCTCAAGGAGTAAGCCGGGTGTTGAAGGGGCTGAATCCTTTTGTCCTTTCCATGCAGGCAGACGGGAAAGAGATAAACGCCGTCTGCATTGCAAACTGGGAACAATTTATAGACATGAGGGATGCCACCCATCATACCCGTTTTGTGGCCGACAAACGGGCGGATGTCAGTTATAGCATCTGTGCATTAAGAAACATGCCCTATTCAGGCCTTATCCAAGTGGATGTAGTAGCCTTGTCCGACTTTTCTTTACGGATAGCCGCACGGACGGATATTCCGCAAGAATATGTCCGGCCTGTTTCTCTTTTCCGGAAAATGACCGCAGATGCTACGCAAATGTATATGCTTCAGACCTATGCAACTTCCGCATACAGGCATCAGGAAGTATCCTCTTCCGCTTCCTTCATCTTTGGAGGACAATCCTCTTTCACCCCTGTTTATGATGAGGGGAACAAGGAGATGTATTTCAGTGCCGATTTGAAGAAAGGAGAACATCTCTCTTTCGCTCTGGTAGGTTCGGTGTGCTCTTCAAGAGATTTTGCAGACCCTTGCAATGAAGCGGAGCGTCAGGTCATTTACGCCGTTCACCAAGGTCTGTCTTCTCTGATGGATGCCCACCGCCGCCTCTGGAATGAATTATGGCAGAGTGATATCCTTATCGAAGGCGATGACGAGGCGCAGCGCACGGTGCGTTTCGCTCTTTTCAATCTATATTCTTCATGCCGCGAAGGAAGCGGATTGAGCATTTCCCCGATGGGGCTTTCTTCCCAGGATTACAACGGACACATCTTCTGGGATTCTGAACTATGGATGTTTCCCCCGATGCTGATGCTGAACAAGGGGATTGCGGCATCCATGCTCGATTACCGGATTGACCGTTTGTCCGCCGCACACCGAAAAGCGATGGCTTATGGGTATAAAGGTGCCATGTTTCCTTGGGAAAGTGACGATTGGGGCGAGGAAGCTACTCCTACCACTGCGCTGACCGGTCCTTTGGAACATCATGTGACCGCTGATGTCAGCATTGCCTGTTGGAATTATTATTGCGTTACGCGTGATGCACAATGGCTGCGCGACAAAGGCTTTCCGTTGATGAAATCCGTTGCTGATTTCTGGGTGAGCCGTGCCACCCGGAATCAGGATGGTTCTTATTCCATTCACAATGTGGTGGGTGCCGATGAGTATGCCAATGGAGTGGATGACAATGCTTTTACTAATGCTGCCGCCATACAGGCTTTGGAATATGCTTGCAAAGCAGCCGGAATCTGTGGTGAACCGGTTTCTGCCGCATGGGAAGAAGTTGGAAAGAATATCCGTATCCTCCGTTTTAAAAATGGAGTGATCCGTGAACATGCCACTTATAATGGTGAAATGATCAAACAGGCAGATGTCAATCTGTTGGGGTATCCTTTATATTTTATAACGGATATTGAAGCACAGAAGCAGGATATGAAGTATTATGCAGACAAAATAGACCCGAAGCATGGCCCTGCCATGTCTTATTCCATTTTTTGTGTACAATATGCCCGGATGGGAGATGCGCAACGTGCTTATGAAATGTTCTGCCGCTGTTATCGCCCCAATTTGCGTGCTCCTTTCGGAGTGTTGGCGGAAACTGCGGCCAGCAGCAATCCGTATTTCATGACAGGAGCAGGTGGGTTGTTGCAGGCGGTTATCAATGGGTTTTGCGGATTGCAAATCACTGATGACGGCATCATCCAGCTGCCTGCTGTGCTGCCTGCACATTGGAAAAGTGTTAAAGTTACAGGGGTAGGACCTGACCGGGATACTTATGAAAAAAAGCATTGAAACGATTATTGCGTAGGATAATTTATGCAGGACATCTCAAGACTGCTTGTTCGGATACATCACCCAATCAGATTGGTCATGTCTGAAAACGGTTCACATCGTGTATTACTCCCAAGGGCGTGACCGCCGGTTCGGGCAGGCAGGCCCTCATAGCCGTCGAGCTAAGTTTTTTGGTGTTCCTTCCTCTCCTTTCGCATTTCCCCAAAGAATCCTTCAGAAGTTTCAGCCTCTCCGCAAACCCTTTGCTCATGGGCATTCAGGCTGAAGGATTACCTCTCTGGAAAGCTTCAGCGGACAGAACCAATCCTTCAGTTTCACCATTCAGCACACATCGCCATATTCCGTATGAATCCGCTTCAATCCCAATGCCATCGCCATGCGAGACAATTGGTTCGGAGTTATCTTCCCTTACCAAATGCTTATAGCACCTTCTTCCTCTAAACGATGAAGCCGAAAGCACAAGGAGAGAATCCTTTTTTACCCGTTTCTTTTCATGTTTTCGCGCTTCCGCAAAAGTCGTTTCACTAAAGTAATGAAGTCTTATCACTTAAGTGAAACAATTTTATCACTCTAGTGAAGCAAGTTCATCACCTAAGTGAAACGTAATATGCTAAAGGAGGATAATGCAAATAGATCCTTATGAAGAAAGAATAAGATACCGGGAAGAACAGAATAAAATATGTGCTCTAAAAGCAATCCCTGTACACCGGTTCAGTGACAAGTGGAAGGCTGTAAGCGTCTCCGGGATTCTACCTAGTTTGTCTTTTTTCGTTCTTATATCTTTGT
>CAVJPC010000043.1:0-2007 GCA_963651205.1 Bacteroidaceae bacterium | reverse complement strand
CTAAGAACTACTTCGCTAAAGGTCAGTATAATCGATCGGCTACATTGCTGAACGAGTTGATAACTATCCTGAAAGGTACGGATAAAGCAGAAGAATCATTATACATGCTGGCTATGAGTTATTATAATCAGAAAGATTATTCTACTGCGGCCCAGTCATTTATCACTTACTTCAATACATATCCGCGCGGTCAGTTCTCAGAGTTGGCCCGCTTTCATGCCGGTAAAGCTCTGTATTTGGATACTCCCGAACCCCGTTTGGATCAATCAAGTACTTATCAGGCTATCCAGCAGTTGCAGATGTTTCTGGAATATTATCCCCAGAGCAGCAGAAAACAGGAGGCACAAAATATGATTTTTGCTTTGCAGGACAAGTTGGTTTTGAAAGAACTTCTGTCTGCCAGATTATATTATAATCTTGGTAATTATCTGGGCAATAACTTCATGTCTTGTGTGATCACTGCCCAGAATGCTTTAAAGGACTATCCTTATACTGATTATCGTGAAGAACTATCTATATTGATTCTCCGGGCCAAGTATGAAATGGCGGTGAATAGTGTGGAAGACAAGAAGATGGATCGTTACCGTGAAACGGTAGACGAATATTATGCTTTCAAGAATGAATTTCCGGAAAGTAAATATCTGAAGGAAGCCGAAAGGATATTCAAAGATTCTCAAAAAGTAATTAAAGACTAAATTATAAATAGATTTATGGATTACAAGAAAACAAATGCTCCGACGAATACCATTACCCGTGATATGATGGACTTATGTGCCGATACCGGTAATGTTTATGAAACAGTAGCTATCATTGGTAAGCGTGCCAATCAGATCAGTGTGGAAATAAAGAACGACCTTTCCAAAAAACTTGCGGAGTTTGCTTCCTACAACGATAATTTGGAGGAGGTATTTGAAAATAGAGAGCAGATCGAAATTTCACGTTACTATGAGAAATTGCCGAAACCCGATTTGATTGCTGCGCAAGAGTATGTAGAAGGAAAGATCTATTATAGAAACCCGGCAAAGGAAAAAGAAAAATTACAGTAATTTTCTTCGCCGGTTGAAGAGTTAATAGTCAAGTAGTAAGTAGGAGTCTATTCTTCTATCTCTTATTGCTTGACTTTTTTATTCCGGATTAAACACAACTTTAAAAACTATGATTCAACGAATTCAAACGATTTATCTTTTGCTTGTTACTGCATTACTGATAACAAGTATGTGTCTGCCTGTCGGCAGTTTTATAGGTGCTGATGCTGCCATGTATACTTTCAAACCATTGGGGGTGGAACAGAACGGAATGTTTTATTCTACTTGGGGAGTATTTGGTATATTGTTGCTTAGTGCAATCATCGCATTTGCCACAATCTTTCTTTTCAAGAACCGTATGTTGCAGATTCGCATGTCGATATTCAATAGCATTTTGTTGATTGGTTATTATCTTACCTTTCTTGCTTTTATGTTTGTCCTGAAGAAAGATCTGAATGCTGCTTTTCAGATTTCATGGGCGTTGTGCCTGCCGTTGATTTCGATTATTCTCAACTATTTGGCTATTCGTGCGATAGGACGGGATGAAGTGATGGTAAAGGCTGCCGACCGTCTCCGATAAAAAAGACTCACCACAAAGGATATGGTGTCCATAGAGACATCCTGTATCCTTTGTGGTGAATTCATTTATATGCTTTTACTTCTTTATGTCAAATAAATAAGTGATTTTTGCTGTAATGGTACTATTGGCCGAACGTGCAAAATAGTCTTTTTTGGTACTGTTATAAAAATCGGCCAGTCCAAAATAATATCTTCCTTCTAAAAGAAAATTTCCGGCCTTAGTCCTGACTTCGATTCCGCCGCCACCTGCAATTCCATAGTCGAATTTATTTTCTATCCGTTTTCCATATTGTTCGTTGGGTGCCCGATTGGCTGTTTTCCAACTACCTTCTCTTTTTTCGTTTTCGCTTAACAAGAAACCTATTTGCGGTCCCAGGTTGATGAAGAACTGTGCTCCTCTGTC
>CAVJPC010000042.1:0-2083 GCA_963651205.1 Bacteroidaceae bacterium | reverse complement strand
TGACGTTCGATTTTATACGGCTCGTAGTCGAAAACCATTCCGTGGACAAAGAAGTTTCCTGCTATGCGGAGAAACTGAATATCGCTCCCAGATACCTTACGAATGTCGTGAAAAGCGTCAGCGGCCGTTCTGCGCGGGAATGGATCGTCTATTATACGATTCTGGAGATAAAGTCCCTGCTCAGGCAAACGTCGATAGATATAAAATCGATCGTGGCCCACGTCAATTTCCTGAATCAGTCGTCATTGAGCCGTTATTTCCGTAAGTATACGGGTATGACCCCTTCCGAGTACCGGAAGCAGGCGAGGTTGTAACTTGGATTCCGATTTCTACGCCGGTTCTCAATGGATTCAGAACCGACCTTGGGCGTGGAGCTTTTTCTACTGTTTGCTGGTGGCAAAGACCTCTTTGGTAGACGTATCTGATACATCTACATGGTCATATCTTTCCCTTATCTTTTTCTGAAAAGAGGGCGAAACATTCAGTTTCAACGACATGCTTTCGGGAATAATGATCGGAATTTTCCGGTGAGGATCGTATCCCCGTCGTTGCTTGCGGGGTTTCAATTCGAAGATGCCCAAAGCCGTTATACAAATTTTTTCACCATCCATGAGCTTATCAGCCATAATCTCAAAAAGACTCTTGATAACAGGAGTAATCTCGGCAATGGTTTGACCAGTTTGTTTTGCCACAAGGTAGGCAAGATCTTGCTTGTTCATAGATCCGTATTATCATTATGAATATAGACCGGAGCGATAATGTTATCGACAACATCATTGAGTTTTGAAGGAACAGTTTTAAACAACAGTTCACAGAATCCATCCAATCCGGCATCATAAGCAGGATCCGTTTTAGTCAACTCGTATTCGGCCTCAAAACCAAGCCTGTTCGTATCATTAATTATGTAGGTCATACCTTTGTCCAGCAAACTGTTGAGTTCAGTCAGCCGCTCTATGACTTTCCGGTGACATAATACCGGGACTTCCCTGGGATAAATGGTTAGAGTATGAAACGATTGCCTGTATAATTTCAGCAGAAGAGTAGCCTCACCATATTTAGTTCTGTATTTGATACGCATCAAACCTCCAACCGTATCCCTATTGGCTCCAACATTCATTTCAGTGACAATCCGTATGAATTCCGTTATGTATTTTACCGCTCTGTTCATTGCAATTCGACTAAGATGATTGATACTCAAATGGATGATTCTTAAAAAATATCCGACCTTAATGGATCTTTTACCGATAAGGAACTTTTGAAATCCGTTAACGCTTTTACAGATAATTCCGCCGCAAGAGCTAAAAACATTGTGTTCATACGCAATGAACACGACCGTGTGTCAGATAATGGTCATAAGCCTCTCCCAGACAGATCTGACAGTCGGCTCAACACCTTACGCACAATTGGATGACGCATGGCCGAGAGGCGGAGCAACTCGGTAAAATCTGTACCTCGCTGCTCCGCCCCCTCACTATCCAATCGGAGTAGTACCTCGATAGCCGTTATGACATACGGAGAAAACATTCTTCGACCGTACTTGGATTACTTCCTGTCATTACCAGCAAGGATTTTCCACACTCCGGCAGCGATTGCTGCACCGGCAAAGGGCGCTAAAATGAAGACCCAGAGCTGGGAGAGTGCCTCACCTCCGGCAAAGAGGGCAGGAGCGATAGAGCGGGCCGGATTGACCGACGTTCCCGTGAGGGGAATGCAGACGATATGTACCAGCACAAGCGTCAGACCGATGGCCAGCCCGGCAAAAGCGCCTGCACCCTTCTTCGAGTCGGTGGTTCCCAGCACCACCAGCACGAAAATAAAGGTAAAGACGGCCTCGGCGATCAGCGCCGGAACGAGATTTCCTTCCGAAAAGCCGTTGGCTCCGGTCGCCGTGGCGCCCAGGGCGACGGTTCCCGTGTTTACCACAGCCCAGATAATCGCCGAGCCGACAAGGGCGCCCACAATCTGCGCAGCCATATAGCCCAGCGCCTCTCCGCTTTTCATGCGGCCCGAAAGCCATACACCCAGCGTAATGGCCGGATTGATATGGCAGCCCGAGATGCCGCCGATCGTATAGGCCATCGCC
>CAVJPC010000041.1:0-3611 GCA_963651205.1 Bacteroidaceae bacterium | reverse complement strand
GATGCCGTCTTGAGTCCTCTCTGGGGTCGTCCCCACATCTTGCACGCCTTGTAGTCGTTCTTTCCGGTGCTTTTCCAGGAAGGGTCGACATAGACAACGATGCTCTCATAGTATTTCAGTTTGAGCATCCGTCTGTACTTGATCCACCTCTCTTGGAATACGGCTCCTTCGGTGATGGGATTGTTCATGTACTCCTTCTGGAAGGAACGGTATCCCATAAACTCTTCGAGTCCCTTCAGGTATTCCGTAGTATATCTTTCGGGCCATGTGGGATTGCCGTTCTTGTCAAAGGCATTCACCGAGCTGGTATGTACCGTGCGACTGTCGATGATCCTCTGCAGCACGCTGTTCTTGCCGATCAGGTTGCCGACCATGACAAAGCGTCCTCCTTTTCCTCCAAAGCATCCGAAGAGGGCTTCCTTGATCCATTTGGTCATTTCCCGTACACGGGCCTCGCTGCGGCACATCTCATCATCGTCAAGGTCATCCACAACGATATAATCCGGACGCATCTCGCGGAACCGGAGTCCGCGCGGTGACTGTCCTCTTCCTCGCGAGAAGAAGGCACAGCGGTCTTTGGTGACAAACTCGCCTTCCTGCCAGCAGCCGGCATTGTACTGTTCACCGAAATCCTCGATGATGTACTGATTGGACTGCAGTTCCATCTGCAAGTCTCCCAGCAGGGCATCGGCATTGTCTTCACTCTTGCCCACAAGCACCATCACGTGCAGCATGCCGTTGAATTTCAGCCACAGCGGTACACCGATGTCCAGGTGGACGCTCTTGGCATGCCCTCTCGGCCATTTGAATACAGCCCGGCAGTTGGAATTGTTATAAAGATAGCGGGCCGCGTCATTCTGGAACCTGGCGTTAGGACATTCGCAATAATGCTTCAGATAACGCTGACAGAAATAGTTGTAGTCTTTCAGGGCACGGGCAATGTTGCGTTTCTTCTCTTCCGGGGTCTCGATGCGCTTGTCCGATGTCAGCCGTTTGAGTCTCTCGCTCTGCTGTAGCCAGCGCTTATAAGCGTCTTTTCTTTCCTGTTCGGTCATATTACTTCTTTATAAAAAATGGTGAGATAAAGTCATCATGCAGCCTATGGAGTATCATCACTACTTCATCGGGCAGTTCCGGGTATTCTTTTCTGTGTTCCATCAGCCAGTCTTCAAACCGTATGAAGGCTTCCACGTAGTGTATGATATTGGTGCTCTTGTCCATTTTTTCGATAGCGGCGGCCAGCTTTACCAGATCGTCGGCTATCTTCTTTCTTTTCAGGTACTCGTCCGGATTTTCAATGGCGTCATTGACAATGGAGAGGATCTTCTGCGTGATCTCCTCGCGTGTCATGCCATAGCATGCCTTGAGCTCTTTCCATCCCTCCTGGTTGATCCATCGGGAGAGTGTCTGCCGCGCTACTGCGGTAAGTTCGAGGATGCGTTCTACAGGGACGCCCTTCAGGTAGAGTGCCTTCGCTGTTTCTTTGGATTTATGTTCCGTTCTTGCCATACCGGTCGTTTAAAATTTGAGACAAAGATGCGCATCCCCGGGGCGGATAGAAAAAAATGACGTAGCGGTTGCATACAATGACGTACGGGCTGCACAGTTGCAGGAAAAGGTTGCATAGTTTTTTTGAAGAGCTTTCTCTCCGGTATAAGTTTGTGACAAAAAACAGATGCAATGGGCGAGAGAATCCGAATATCGAATGAGACATTGAACCAGTATGGTACGTGGGTAAAGACAGATGGTGTCGACCTGTCACAGTACGAGCGCAATCCTATTCTTTTGTGGATGCACCAGAGAGGTGTCATCATCGGAATGATAAAGGACATACGCAGGGAGAACGGTGAGATTACCGGTGAGCCTTATTTCGATGAGGTTCGTGAAGAGTCGAAGCTGGCCAAGCAGCAGTGGGAAAAAGGCACACTGCGGATGGGATCACCCCATTTTGAAATACTGGAAATGTCCGAAGATCCGGCGCTGCTCAAACCCGGGCAGACCTGTCCGACCGTTACCAAGTCCCGTCTGGTGGAATACAGCATGGTGGACATCGGCGGCAATGACGACAATCTTCGCCTGGTCTATGAAGGAAAGGAACTCAAACTCAGCAGGCAGGAGGGTGCGCACAGTCTTCCGCTGCTGAAAAACAATAATCATCCAAAAACATTACCTCAAATGAATGAAGAATTGAAAGCAGTCGCCCTGATGCTGGGCCTCACGGATGCCGCAACGCTGACAGACGTGCAGAAAAAGATCAATGTGGTTCTGGAATATCAGAACGCTAATGCCCGGCTCATCTCCGAGAAGGATAACCTGCAGAAAGAGCTGGACAAGTTGAAGCTCGCGGGTGTCACTACGCTGGTGGATACCGCCATTGCCGAAGGCAAGATCGGTGCCGACAAGAAAGAACATTTCATCACGCTGGGCAAGACGGTAGGAGCCGAATCTCTCAAACTCACCTTTGATGCGATGAACGCGGCCGTGCGTCCCACAGCCATCCTTGCGGGAGGAAAGACGTCTTCCGCCGCTTCCGCAGGCGTCTACGAGAAATGGGAGGATGTACCGGAAGCAGAACTCAAACTGATGCGTTCTGGCGACCCAGAACAGTACAAGCGCCTGTATAAGAAACAGTTTGGAGTGGACTGTCCGCAGCTTGTTTAACCAATAACAATATTAAAAAAAATGAAAAAGAAAAATGTCTTGAAATTTCTGACCGGAACGATGTTTAACGTTGTGATGGGAATTATTCTGGCTTCCATCGTTGGAATCAATCCGGCCTATGGCGCCATATCGGGAGTCGTTATTCCGATGGCCCTTACAAACTTTACACCGGTAGCTGCCGCACTGGAAGGTGTATATACTGAAGTATGGACCGGTGAACTGGTGCGACAGATGGATGCGGGACTGACCGCTTCCTTTCTGGACGGTATCCCTGATTATTCGGCAAAAGTCAACAATGAGATTATCCACCTGGTAGATGTGGGTGGCGATCCTGATGTACTGGTAAATAATACGACTTATCCGATACCGGTTCAGGATCTGGTAGAAGGTGACATCCCTATCGGGCTGGACAAGTTCCAGACAAAGGCTACTCGTGTAACGGATGACCAGCTCTATGCGATCTCTTACGACAAGCTCTCACTGGATATCCAGCGTCATGGAACCGCCATCGACCGTATCCGTTATAAGAAAGCTGCGCATGCGCTGGCTCCATATAGCCATACTGCCAAGACTCCGGTGATCCCTACCAGTGGAGAGGCGGATGCTGCCGGAAGAAAGAAAATGACCCTCAAGGACATTATTGCCCTTAAGCGTGCGCTCGACAATGCGGAGGTACCTGAAGACGGACGTCGCCTGGTGCTCTGCCCGGATCATGTGAACGACCTGCTTGAACAGGACCAGTCGTTCAAGGACAAGTATTACAACTATACCAGCGGCAAGCTGCTTAATATGTTCGGCTTCCAGATCTATACGTTCATCAACTGCCCGTATTTTACCAAAGAGGGAGTCAAGGTACCGTATACTCAGGCACCGGCCGAAACCGACATGAAGGCATCCTTTGTGTTCTATGTACCCCGCATGTTCCGTGCGCAAGGTTCCGTAACGCCAAC
>CAVJPC010000040.1:0-2316 GCA_963651205.1 Bacteroidaceae bacterium | reverse complement strand
AATGGCCGTACCGATTGCTCGGTTTCCGTTCGTTCCGCAGGCCGGTAGGGAATCGTGAACCAGAAAGTCGAGCCTTTCCCCGGCTCGGAATCGACGCCGATCTCGCCGCCCATCTTGTTTATAATGGTTTGGCAAATCGGCAATCCGAGGCCCGTTCCCTGAGCAAAACTGTTCAGCTTGACGAACCGGGAGAAAATATCCCGCTGTTTATCCGCCGGAATGCCGCATCCGGTATCGGTTACGTGGAAATAAAGCATATCCTTTCCCCGTAATTCGTAGCCGACGGTAATGCCTCCCTTGTCCGTAAATTTGACGGCATTCGTTATCAGGTTGGTCAACACTTGGTTCAAGCGATTTCGGTCAGCCTGAATGAAACACTCGGGCAGGCAATTACCGACAGATACCGCCAGTTGCTTTTTATCGGCCCGCAGTTGCAGCGCCCGGACGGCATCGCTCACCAGCGAGGAAACGTCGAAAACGGACTCGGCGATTTCCAGCGTCCCGGCTTCGATTTTAGACAGGTCGAGGATATCCGAGATCAGTTGGAGCAGCAGGTCGTTGTTGTTTTCAATGATGCGCACGTATTCTTCCCTTTCCTGTGTCTCATCGACCGAGTTCAACAGCGCGGAGAATCCGACGATGGCGTTGAGCGGCGTGCGGATCTCATGGCTCATGTTGGCGAGGAAGGCCGATTTCAGGCGATTGGATTCTTCGGCCTTGTCCCGGGCGGCAATCAGTTCCCGTTCCATCTCCTTACGCTGGGTGATGACGAGCGAGGATCCTACCAATGTCAGCGGCCGGTCTTGTTCGTCGCGGGTGTCCACCGCGGCCTGAGCCTCCACCCAATCCATACGGTGACCTGAATGATTCCGGGTAACGACGCGGTATTCCTCCTTGATTCTGTCGATTTTACCTTCGATAAGATCCTTGAATGCCTGTTCTACGCGCGGACGGTCTTCCTTATGTATTTTCGAGAAATATTGCGATTCCGGAACCGCCAGTTTTTCTTCATCGGCATCGGAGTGCTCCCGAATCAGTTCCACCGGACGGTTCACGTCGCACAGGATCTTATGCTCGCGCAGGTTCCAGTTCCACGGGGTGATGTTGGCTACGTCGAGCGACATAGCCAGTTTCCGGTTCGTTTCGTCGAGTTGCTGTTGTATCCGGTGCAGGTCGGTGGCGCTGATGCCGTACATATCGATACATTCTTCCTGCGTGGCAAGCGTGATGATGATGTCGAAGAATTCCTCCTTCGTCGAAAAATATTGCGAAAAAGTGATGGATGTCTGGTCGGAATCCATGAGCTGCACATAACGCAGAAATGTCCGGAAGTCCTCTCCGAACAGGTCGCTCGCTTTCTGAGTGTCATCTGAAGGGGGTGCTCCGATGAAGCTGCGTATGAAGAGTCTGTTCATGCGCGTGATTTCCACGTCGGTAATATGACCGGCATTGTCCCGCAACAAGGAACCTTTCATGTAGGCGACCGGCATATCGTTGAACAACTTGGCTATTTCCCGGTTGGCCTCGGCCTGCTGTTTACGCGCCTCGTTGAGTGAGGCGAGAACACGGATACGGTTGCGCTGGTACAGAAACAAAAGCAGCAGCGATGCGATGGTCAGTGAACCGCCGAAGATCAGCAGGAACTTGTTGCGCTCCCAGAACGTAAGCGGACGGTCGAGGAAAACGCTGCCCGGCGGGCACTCTTCCACGGTAAACCCTTTCTGCAACAGCACCGGATAGTCGAAAGTCGGAATGGCGTCGGACGGGATGTAGAACGGTATGTCGCGGGCCGGAGTGCCGGAGAGTACCTGTCCGATCATGTGCAACAACTGTTTCCGAAACGTTTGTTCGTCATAGAAATACCCGCCGACCGAGTTGCTGATGCCCATCACGGCCGGTTTCAGAGCGAATACAGGGGCCGTCGTGTTGGCAAGTTCCCGGAATGTATTGGCCGTGAGCACCGTATTGCCGGCATAATCCGATTTGCTGAACCAGGATGAGAACAATACGCCGGTGGTGGCCTTGTCGATATGATTGAGTTTGTCCAGCAATCCGGTCATGGTCATCTCCGCAGCCGAGTAAAACTCATAGTCCAGAAAAGGATAATTTTCAGCGATGAGGTCCCTTATGTCGTAGTCGAGCTGCTGGTTGACGTAACGGCCGTCGCCGATGAACACCACTTTTTCCAATCCCGGAATCATTCTCCGCAACAGGTCGATATTGTCCTTCGGGAACATTTTCGACTGGATGAACGTCAGGTTGTAAGGCTCGGCCAGTTCGGCGATCGGGATGCGTTCGCCCACCGGAACGGGGCGT
>CAVJPC010000039.1:0-101528 GCA_963651205.1 Bacteroidaceae bacterium | reverse complement strand
GATGGAAACGTGATTCATTTCCATTTGGTGGATGATAACGTGATTCATTTCCATTCGAAATGAAAATAATTAGGAAATTTAAAAACGAATAGAATAATGAACAGACACACATTACTTTCCTTATTTGCCATATTGCTATGCTGCGCCACTTCCTTGCCGGCGCAGAAGGCAAAAACGTATATTCCCTGGAAAAACGGCAGACTGGTAGTTTCCGAAGAAGGCCGCTACCTGAAGCACGAAAACGGAGTCCCTTTCTTCTGGCTCGGCGAAACGGCATGGCTGATGCCCCAACGCCTGAACCGGGACGAAGTTTCTTATTACCTGAACAAATGTAAGGAAGCCGGTTACAACATGGTGCAGATACAGGTGTTGAACGGTGTGCCTTCCATGAATGTCTACGGTCAGTACTCCATGACAGACGGCTTTAATTTCAAGGATATTAATCGCAAAGGCGTATACGGCTATTGGGATCACATGGACTATATCATCAAAAGTGCCGCTTCACGGGGGATTTATATAGGTATGGTATGTATTTGGGGAACTCCCGTAGAGCAAGGCTTGATGAACGAAAAAGAAGCCGTGGCATATGGTAAGTTCCTCGCAGAACGCTACAAGGATGAACCTAATATAATTTGGATGATAGGAGGGGATATCCGGGGTGATAACAAGACGGAAGTATGGGATGCCTTGGCAAACAGTATCTGCGGCATAGACAAAGATCACCTGATGACCTTTCATCCGCGCGGCCGCACCACCTCGGCAACTTGGTTCAATGACCGTGACTGGCTGGACTTCAATATGTTCCAAAGCGGTCACCGTCGTTACGGACAGCGCAATGGCGACGGCGATTACCCTATCGAAGAGAATACGGAAGAGGACAACTGGCGCTTTGTGGCAGCCAGCCAAGCCAAGACTCCGTTGAAGCCGGTGATTGATGATGAACCTATTTATGAAGACATCCCCCAAGGATTGCACGACCCCAACGAAATCCGCTGGAACCAGCACGATGTACGCCGCTATGCCTATTGGTCGGTATTTGCCGGATCATTCGGACATTCCTACGGTCATAATGATATCATGCAGTTTATCCGTCCGGGTTACGGAGCCTCTTTCGGTGCCGACGGGCGTAAGAAAGCCTGGTGGGATGCACTGGAAGATCCCGGCTTCAATCAGATGAAATATCTGAAAAACCTGATGCTGACCTTCCCCTTCCTTGAACGTGTCCCCGACCAGAGTGTCATTGCAGGAACCAACGGAGAGCGTTACGACCGTGCCATCGCTACCCGTGGAAACGATTATTTGTTGGTTTACAATTATTCGGGACGTCCCATGCAGATTGATCTGGGCAAGATCAGTGGTGCAAAAAAGAATGCATGGTGGTATAGTGCAAAGGATGGCAAACTGGAGTATATCGGTGAGTTTGACAGTAAAGTCACTCCTTTCCAGCATGATAGCGGTTACCTGAGTGGTAATGATCAGGTATTGATTGTGGTGGATGCAACGAAAGATTATGTACAGAAGACTTGGACCGCTTTGCCGGATGCCATGCAGAAATGGAGCAAGTAAAAATAACATATCATGAAGAAACAACTATTATTAATCATTCTTCTGGCATTCCCGTTATTGGTGAAAGCTGCAACAGTCTCCGTCACCGGTCTGAAGACCGAGCAGATGACGGACCCTATGGGATTGGATATCACTGCTCCCCGTATGAGCTGGCAACTGGAATCTTCACAAAGAAATGTGATGCAGACAGCCTACCGCATTTTGGTAGCCTCTTCTCCCGAACTTCTGGCACAGGATAAAGGGGATTTATGGGATTCCGGTAAAGTGGAGTCGGACGCATCCTTATGGATACCCTATCAAGGGAAGCGCCTGAAAAGTAACCAGCGGGTTTACTGGAAAGTGAAAAGCTTTACCACTCGTGGCGAAACCGGATGGAGTGAATCTGCCCGTTGGGGGATGGGACCATTAGGCGAGATCCATTGGGGAGGACGATGGATAGGCTGGGATGCTGCGTTTGAATGGGATCGGGAAGATTCGCACAGCCGTTTGAGTTCCCGCTATTTGCGCACGGAATTTAAAACACAAGATAAAGAAATAAAACAGGCTACGGTTCACCTGAGCGGCCTGGGAATGTACGAGCTTTTCATTAACGGTCAGCGGATAGGAGATCAGGTGTTGGCTCCGGCTCCCAGTGACTATCGGCGCACCGTGCTTTACAATTCATTCGATGTCACCCGGCAGATTGCCGGAGGAAATGCCGGTAATGCTATTGGAGTAACCTTGGGTAACGGGCGTTTCTATACCATGCGCCAAAATTACAAACCCTATAAGATTCCCACGTTTGGTTATCCCAAGTTGCGGTTGAATCTGATCATTGAATATACCGACGGCAGTATTCAGCGCATCAACAGTGATGAAAAGTGGCGTTTGACAGCGCAGGGTCCCATACGCAGCAACAACGAATACGATGGTGAGATTTATGATGCCCGTATGGAACTGGGAAACTGGACACATCCCGGTTATGATGATTCCAAATGGCTGAAAGCACAACGTGTTTCTCTGCCCTATGGTACTCTTCGTGGCAATACCGCCCCCAATATGAAGGTGATGAAAACCTTGAAACCGGCCGTATTCAAACAATATGGTGACCGCTACATGGTAGACTTCGGTCAGAATATGGCGGGATGGGTGCGTATCAACATAGCCAAAGCTACTGCAGGGGATACCATTTGTATCTGCTATGCCGAACGGGTAAAAAATAACGGTGAGGAACTGGATGTGGAGAACCTCCGTCATAGCCAGAGTACGGACTATTATATCTGCAACGGTAAAGAAAACAATACCTCGTGGAGTTCCCGTTTTTCTTATCACGGTTATCAATATGTGGAGGTGACAGGGTATAAGAATCTGAAAGCGGAAGATCTGGTTGCCGAAGTGGTATATGATGACTTGGAAGACAACTGTACCTTTGAATGTTCCAATGATATCATGAACCGTGTCTACCGGAATGCTTGGTGGGGAATATCCAGCAATTACAAAGGCGTGCCTTTGGATTGTCCGCAACGTGATGAACGCCAGCCTTGGTTGGGCGACCATGCCATGGGAACATGGGGGGAAAGTTTCATGTTCAACAATGGAAATACCTATGCCAAATGGGCGGATGATATCCGTGAAGCACAGCGCGAAGACGGTTGTATTCCTGATATCTGTCCGGCTTATTATAACTATTATACTTCGGAAATGACCTGGTCATCCACCTTGCCGGTGATTTGCGATATGATTTATGAACAGTTTGGCAATATCGAACCTATCCGTAAGAATTATGCTGCCATCAAGAAATGGATGCACCATATACGCAGCGAATTTACAACGGAGGACGGAGTGATTAATGCCGATAAATATGGTGACTGGTGCATGCCGCCCGAATCGCCCGAACTGATTCACAGCCAGGACCCTGCCCGCAAGACAGACGGAGCATTGATTGCTACCGCCTACTATTACAAAGTATCTCAAATGCTCGCCAAGTTCGCCCGTCTGCAAGGCCTGGAAAGTGAGGCGAAGGAGTTTGAGAAAGATGCGGCAGTAATAAAAGACTGTTTCAATGCCCGTTTCCTGACAGTGAAGAAAGGAACATCTCTGGTACAAACCCCACATATCCTTTACCCTGACAGCATTTTCTACGGTAACAATACCGTGACTGCCAATATCCTGCCCCTGGCTTTCGATATGGTGCCCGAGGAATATAAAGAAGAAGTGGAAAAGAATACGATAACAGGTATTATTACCCGGAATAAAGGCCATATCAGCAGTGGTGTGATAGGCATGAACTGGATGATGCGCGAACTTACCCGCATGGGACGCGGCGATGTCGCTTTCTTGCTGGCAAGTAACAAGACTTATCCCAGTTATGGCTATATGATAGAGAAAGGTGCGACCGCTATATGGGAACTGTGGAACGGCGATACCGCCAACCGCTGGATGAACAGTTGCAATCATGTGATGATTCTCGGTGATTTATTGACCTGGTATTTCCGCGACTTGGCAGGATTCAATCCGGCACAGCCCGCCTACAAACAAATCATCTTCAAGCCGGACTTTTCCATACAGGAGTTAAGCTATGTCAACGCTTCGCACAATACCTTATACGGAAAGATGGTCAGCAACTGGAAGAAGACCCTGACACATCTGGAATGGGATGTCACCGTTCCTTGCAATACTACGGCTTTGGTTTATCTGCCTACCTTGGACGAGAAGGCGATACAGGATAAAGACGTTACATTTGTCCGTCGTGAAGGTAACTTTACGGTATGGAGTGTTCCTTCGGGAAGTTATCATTTCTCAGTCCGCATAGATCCTTCTTCAGGCGAGCATCGTGCAGGCATTCTGGAAGATCAGTTCCTATACGAAAAGGCTTCCTTTCCCGAATGTCACGGCGCTACCATTGTAGAATTGAAGAATGGCGACTTGGTAGCTTCTTTCTTTGGGGGGACTAAGGAGCGTAATCCTGATTGCTGTATCTGGGTATGTCGCAAACCGAAAGGGGCAACCGAATGGAGTGCACCCTATCTGGCTGCCGACGGTGTATTCAGTCTGAATGATCCGCAGGCTGCTTTGGCAGGTATTACACCGGAATCTACTCCGGCGGATGCCGGCCCCGTGGCTTCTACGTTTAAAGGGGATAGGTCACAGGCACGTCGCAAAGCTTGCTGGAATCCCGTGCTTTTTCAGATTCCCGATGGAGATTTGATCTTGTTCTATAAGATAGGATTGAAGGTAGCCGATTGGAGTGGTTGGTTGGTACGTTCCAAAGATGGTGGTAAAACCTGGAGCAAGCGTGAACCGTTGCCCGAAGGCTTTCTGGGTCCCATCAAGAACAAACCCGAATATGTGGATGGTCGTATCATCTGTCCGTCCAGTACGGAAGGAGCGGCAGGTTGGCGTATTCATTTTGAAATTTCTGACGATAAAGGAAAGACTTGGAAGATGGTAGGTCCTGTAGAGGCAGAAATGAGTGTGCCTACTGCTATGCGCAAAGCCGGTAATGCTGCCAACGTGGACGATCAGGAAGGGGGTGAAGCCATAAAGGGAGAAGGCGAGAAACCTATTTATGCCATTCAGCCCAGCATCCTGCGTCATAAGGATGGTCGTTTGCAAGTGCTTTGCCGTACACGCAATGCACAGATAGCAACCTCATGGAGCAGTGATAACGGTGATACATGGAGCAAAGTTACTTTGCTGGATGTTCCTAACAATAATTCGGGAACGGATGCCGTAACGATGAAGGATGGCCGCCATGTCTTGATTTATAATGATTTCAGCACCTTGTCGGGTACACCGAAAGGACCTCGCACGCCTCTGTGTGTGGCAGTCTCGGAGGATGGTATCCACTGGATGAATGTGCTGACATTGGAGGACAGCCCCATCAGCCAATATTCTTATCCGTCTATTATTCAGGGTAAGGATGGCAAGCTGCATGCCGTCTATACCTGGCGTCGTCAGCGTGTGGCTTATAAGGAATTGGATTTGAGCAAACTGAAATAATACAATTTGTGGATAGAGAGAGGGGACTTGGTAGAAGATACCGGGGAACTTGAAAAAATGGATGTCTGATTTCTGAAATCGGACGTCCATTTTTGGAAAACGGGCTTTCATTTTTAGAAAATGAACGTCCGTTTTTTTAGGGGGTAGAAGACGTGGGAAAAATAAATATCAAAGAAGTCAGTACCTTTATATAATGAAGAATATAATTATAGCTCACATATAAACTTTAAAATAAAGAGAAGAGGAAGTATCCATAATTATATGGATACCCCCTCTTCATTTTGATTAAAATGACAAACTATTGTGATGAGAGTGTTACTGGATTACCAAATTATGTACCAGTTCCCAAGCCGGGCTTACAGTGATAACAATACTTTGGTCGGTGAGCAAGTCGATAGGAGCATCTTCATCGCCCGGGTTACCTGGAGTAGTCGGAGTGCTGCCATCGGTACTTCCTGTAGCTTTCTTTATACCCAGTGAGTAGAAATGGTTTGCCAGAATGGGGAATGCATTCGAGGTTCCGTCTTTAACTACCCATGTCTTCAATTCATTACCGTCTGCATCATAAAGTCCCAGGGTCAGACTTACATTCCCTGTCGGCATCATGAATGCACCTGCCAGTTCAGAGTTGTTTACTTTGACCACTCCTTGTGCACTCAGGTCATTTCCCGTGTAGACTCCGTTGTCCACTGTTTGTCCGTTCAGGTCTATTTCCAAAACGGTCAAAGGGGTTGTTCCGGTGCTTACTCCAACTCCGGTCGTCAGATTCACACGCTTATTTGAATCAGTACTTTTCAGTCGGATATATCTTACAGTTGATGTAGTTGCACCATTGGTAATCGTTTGAGGAACATTTTTGAAGTATCCCAATACACCGGCTACTTTTCGTGTCATCTGAACGCTTACACGGGTTCCTTCTGCAATGACTGCATCGGCTGAACCGGCAAAAAGTTCGCTTTCATCTCCATTAGCGTTGACATGGGCGGTCATATCAGGATAGGTATGGATGGTGGCAGGATCATCAACGATGAACTTACTATCTGCATCAACTCCTACAGCTAGGAACTTATAGGTTCCTTTATCTAGTTTGTTGGCATCCAGTGAATAGCGTTTGATGGTTGTTCCGTCTGTCCAGTCAGGGATAGTATAGCTTTTGGCAAAAACATAATCGCCTGACTCATTTTTCAAAAAGGCATGTACTTGAACATTGGTGATGTGCTGTACAGCTTCTTGACTATATAAACCCGCACGACTGTTTAGTCCATTGTCCAGCCCGTTAACCGCAGACACTTCAAAGGTTACTACATTACCCTTTTCATTGCCTTCGTTCGGAAGGGGATCATCATTGTTGGAGCACGAAAATAAGAACGCGCTCGCCATCATAAGGAAAACAAGTTTTTTCATAAGTTAAAAAGTTTAGTGAATGAATTTATAAATAAAAAATTAAAAAATCTCAAGGTGATGCACTAAAGTCCATTTGCCGTCAGCGTAGATGCTGACATCCATTGTGTGGTTTTGATCATAATCTATCCGTATGGCTGTCAGTTCGTTACGTTTTATTGTGACGGCGGTTTCCGGAATGATGAGCGGTGTCACCGTACTTCGGGCTTCGGGTGCATAGAAAGAAATATACACCAATGTAGAGCTTCCTGTAGGGGTAGGTGCCAGCAGTATTTCGTTCACGCTTCCCAGAGGCTGGTCCTTATTCACTTCCGTATCTCCTCCGTAAACCAGGTGCTCGTCCGATGTCTGGCTGACATGCTTGATATTTGCCTGCAAGTGGGTGTAGCCTTCTGGAAAATTAGTACACAATACCAACAGCTTTCCTTTGGCCCGTTCCATAGATAAAGCATGGGAACTGGGGCATGAACCTATTTCCAGTAATGAGTTTGCAACAAATAGGTCTGTATGTTCCTGTCCGTTGGGGTGTAAAGTTCCCGGTGAAATACCTGTGACAAGATTTCCCCATATGGAAAGCTCATAATTACCTTCCGGAATATCCGTTAATTGTAAATTATGTGAACTGTTATTGTCCGTAATGTCTGTTATAGCAGATTCACGGGTTATCTCGCCGGTGTCTGTATTCCGTAACAGGTAATATATATTGCTGGAAAAGTTACGGAAAGGCAATTGCTCATTAACCGGACTCACTTCCGGGAAACTGCTGACATTGAAATAGTTCTTGTCCTTGATCTCGATATTGACTGTATGCGAAACCGGACAGTCTTCATCTCCGTCTTTGATACATGAACTGGGTAATACCAACAGCATCATGAAGTATGCTATATATAAAATCTTCTTTGCCATTATTCTGTTTATTGTATAACTTATTTGAATATTTGATGTATTAACGTCAGGCGCAAAAATAAGTTCGATGAATAATTCAATTCTTTGTAAAATTGATTCTATTATAGGTTGCCACCTAAATTAATAGGACTGGCAGCTGTGCCGATACTATAAAAATGATTGGCGATAATAGGAAAACGGTAATCGGATTCCTGGTCTATAACGCCGGTTCCTTGTCCGGTAGAGCTGTCCAGAATATCTCCCGGGGTCAGTTTCACCCGCTTGGAGCTGACTGCACTTCCGTCCGTTGCCATCACTTCTATCAGTACGGTGTAGTTATTGCTGTCTACAGCCGGCGGGGTGGGAGTAGGGAGCACATATACGCCTTTGGAAACCGTTGTACCCGTATTGCCCGGAGCAGGAATGGTAAACAGTACCTTGCTGTCCGCATTGGCGGTAGCCGGGCTGGTGATATAATCCAGAAATAAAGGCTTCTGCTGGCGTTTGATGAGGGGCACACTCTTGTTTTGTTGCGTATAGAGCGAAACTCGTATGCCGGATACCGTTTTACCGCCCATAGTGGTTGGTACATTGGTGAACCATCCGGTGATTCCTGCCACACGGCGGTACATATCTATCCGTCCGTTGTTGAGGCCGTACATGGTGGGGGTGATGGTGGAGTATCCTGCGAAAAGTTCCGATTGGGAAATAGCTGTCCAGTTGGCTCCCGAGGCGAGGATAGCATTCGCATTTCCCAGTGTGGTGGGCGTGCCGGAAGCAGTGATGGCGGCAGGCAGCCCGTAGGTAGTTCCCGACTGGTCATCCAGCCCTACTGCCAGGAAGGTGTAGGGATTTCCTATAGCGAAGTTGTTATACTTCACCTTATATTTCATCTGTGCGCTTCCCGTAGGCAGGGAAGCACCGAAATGCTCCGCCCATCCTATGTTTTCGGAAGCAATGCAGGTGGCATTGTCTCCGGTTCCCTGGAAGATGTATAGTTGTACATATTGTACGTGCTGCGTAGTGCCTGTACCGTCCACGGCCGAGCGTGCCTCCGGTTCGCCGGCGATATTGAACAGGAAGGAGATTTCTCCTGCCTGCTCGCCCGGAGACGGTTCTTCAAACAGGCTGTCGTCATTCTGACAAGCTGTAAACGTGAAAAGCAGACAGCTTGCCGTCAGAAGGAGAGAGTTTGTTATATTTCTTTTCTTATCCATGATTTGTTAAGGGTTATGGTTGTTTACTACTTCTATCGGTTACATTTCCGGATGGTTTTGAATCAATCATTGGGTAAAGCATCTCACCGTAGGGGCGGGGTCTGCCCGCCCGAAAACATTCAGAAAGGCATTCCAAAGTGACACCTATTGTCTTGTGGACGCATTCGGGCGGGCAAACCCCGCCCCTACAGTGGATGATAACGTGATTCATTTCTCGCTCAATTAATAGCTACCTGTTGACAATCCTTTTGAATATTGCTTCATATTGACTACTCCTGAACCCGTTGCGGCTCGTGAAGCGGCACTGCGGACAGTGGTTCCCGGTTGCTGGGTAAGCATATCATCCGTATAGACCAGTGTGGTCTGGGTGGCGGCACTGCTCAAAGTCACAAAGAATGCCTGCATGGGGGCAATATAAGCATAGCCGTTGGCACTGGTCAGCAATGTACCGTTAGGGTCTGCCATCGGGTTCTGGGCATTGCCGTCATATACTTTCACTGCCGTAACATTGGTATTCTGAGCCAGGAATTTGGCAACGTCAATGTGTGCCATAAACATATTTCCTGCCAGGAAGGTATTGCTGGAGTTCAGATTGGTCAGTGTGACGCTGAAAGAACTGGGGACACTTCCGTCCGAGTTCTCGTAAATGAATCGCCCATTGTTGGTACGCGCAATTCCCGTTTCGGTATACGCTGAGTTACTGCCCGAAGCATTGAAATACGTATATTGCGGATGCGTTTTAGGGAAACGGAAAGTGAGCGTGCTCACGTTCAGGTTCTCTTTATCGGCCAGCATGGAGAAACCTTCACCTTTCTTATAAGCATACGAGAGTGAATTGAACGGTGTCGTCCAGTTGGTGGCATCGGGCGTTACGTTGACACTGGCCAGTACGTTGTTTACAAATTTCTTGCCCGGTGCGTTCACATTCCACAGGCGTTGGTAGACGCGCGGACCGAAACGGTTCTCGGGAGAATTGGCTGCATTCAGCTGGGTGAAATAGGTGGCGGCCGATCCTTGATTGCCGTTCAGAGCAGCAGGGATGAACATGTCACCCGACACCATATTTTTCAGTGGAGCCGAAAGCATATAATATCTTCCGGGGGTCACAGACAGTTCCACCCATGCCTGGACGTAGGTGAGGTATTGGGTATGCACCACTTCTCCGCCCGGTGCAAAGTGGATATAATTACAATTATTCGCTTCCGTTGATTTCAAGGACGGGTAACGGACACAGTTGCCGGGAATCACGACATTGGTACAGCCCCAAGGCGTTCCGTTGTCCCAGTTGGTCCAGGTATTCCAGCCGGTGGTGGCGGCATTGGCTTTCCAGGTGGTAAGCAAGGGATGTACGGCGGCATGGACTCCGTTCCATACCACCTGGGCGCCGTCCAGAATAGAGATGTAATAATCTCCCGGAGGCATTTGGGTGGCGGTCATGGTGTGACCGGCAGACAGGGTTACGGTCCGGGTGGTCAGTGCGTTGTTGTTACCATAGTTGTAACAGTTCAGCGTATAAGTGTTTCCTACGGTACCGCCGGTGATGTTAAGCACTATATCGTAAGTATTGGTTCCGGCATTGGCGCAGACGTGTTCGGACGCGGCCACGGCATTGGTGATGGAGGTGGTGGGGTTGTTATTGTCTTCCGCGCAGTCGGGAATACCGTTTCCGTCCGAATCCTGACGGGTATAGATTCCGTAAATCTGAGTGGCATTCAGTGCGCTTGCTACGGCAGGGAAGGTGATTCGTACTTCATTATAAGCCGCGGTGGGAGTGGTCTGTATGTAGATGTTTCCGGAGGAACCTATCACGTCCAGTCCCAGGACAGTCCCGCTGCCGGTGCTTCCCACCAGGCTTCCATTGTTGTATACATTTAGAATAGTGGCATCCAGCAGACCCAGGTTGGCGAGGTAGGCGGGGTTGCTTATGATGAAACCTATCGGGCGGTTGGCAGCCAGGGTGTTGAATTTCACGGCTACGGTGGTTGCTCCTAACACGTTGGTATAGGTTACGGTGGCATAAGTGGACAGGCTTCCGTCTATCATGTTTCCCAAGTTATTGAATGAGTCGCCTACCGAGGCTACGGCATCTATCTTGGTCTCGTCATAATTGATGCTTGCCCCGTAGTTGGTGGGGGTGAGTAATTCTATACAGGCTTCGGTAGCCGCATTGCTGGGACAGGCGGATGCAACGGGTTCCCAGAAGGCATTGTACAGGCGGAATTCTACTAGGTTGAGGTTCAATACTCCTGCAGTCCACAGCTCTATCTTGTTGAACTTTGCAGTGGTATTTACACTGAAACGCACCTTGTTTCCGCTGCTTCCTATCAGTCCGGCAGAGACGGCATCGTTGCCGGTGGCGGTGCTTGTGAACACCAGTGAATTGCCATCGTAAAGGCGTATCTGGAATGCTTTCAGTGCATTCACTCCCAGCAGGCTATTGCTGGTCTGCATGGTGAATCCGGTACGTATGGCGGCACCAGTGCTGTTGATGTAAGTTCCGGTCTGGATACCTACAATGGAAGTGTTGGCAAGCAGGCTCACTATATTCTGATAGGTGGCATAGTTATCCGGGTTGTCATCTACTAGATTGCCAATGTTTTTTGCTTTGTCATAGATGGTCACTAGGCTTCCTCCTCCTGTGGGTTGGTAGGCGCTGGCATTGTAGGCCGTTCCTATCACGGTGTTACAGTTTGCCCCGTTCATGCCTGTGGCACTACGGGTGATGATGGCGGATTGTGTGGAGGTCACTCCGTCTTTGGTATAAGTTGCAGTGAGGGTATAGTCACCGTTCACTGTCATTCCGGTTATTTTATTTCCGGTGACGGTGGGCATTGCTCCTGCCGGGGCATTGGTAATAGCCCAGGTCACAGTACCCACCGTAGGAGGAGTGAGCTGGTAATAGTTGCTGCTGGTCGTGGCATTGCCTATGGAGAAATAGCTGGAGAGGTCTACTGTGATAGGATCGCGCACAAAAGCATAGTTCACGGTGGTAGAACCGAGCGAAATATTCACTCCGTTATACTTGATGCGTACCTGTGAACAAGGCTTCTTTATAATCATACTGATCTGGCTGCCTTTTCCTGCTGCAAGGGCAGAGATACCCAATAGTGAGTTTACGGTTATTTCCTCTTGTTGGACATTATTGCTGTCAAAGGTGGTCAGTTGAACTCCTCCGGCAAGATTGATGGACAAAAGATCGACGTTAGAAGTAAAGAAACCTATCTCGGAACCGGCGGGTACAGTGGCGCCGAGGTTGACAGTAATGTACGGGTTTGATAATAAACCTACCAATGTTCCAAAGGTGGCTCCGTCTGTCAAGTCTGTATTTACCAATTTGGCGGCTTGGGAAGTGAGGAGTATACTTGTCCAGCCGGTCTCTAAAGTGGCATTATAATGTATGGCGCTACTAGGGAAATAAGTTCCTCCTGTTACAGCCGGTTTTATCGGATTATCTCCCACAAAGGCATAATATAGATTCAGGCTGTTGAGTACCGATAGCGAGATGCCCGTCATGCCTATTTTTATTTCATCAAAGGGCTTTGTCAAGCTGGTTGATATGGAAATGGCTTGTTGCCCGTCAGTATTGCCTGCACTCAGCACATTCAGAGCAAGAGTGGTTGCACTGGTGTCTCCCCCTAGGGTTTCCTGCTCTTGTCCGTTTAAGAATGTTTTCAGCCAAAAGCTTTTCAGCACGTTGGCCGTCAGTAGAGAAGCGTTGGAGATTTTGTACACAAATCCTGCTACCTGTCCGCCGGCATATACATGATTGATATCACGTACGGACGCAATTTGATTGCCAAGCAAGTCTGCCAGGGCAACTCCCCCGAAAGAGGCAAAATTAGTCAAGTCCGTATCCAGCATATTGCTGATTCCCCCGTTGGCACTTAGTGCTGCGATGAGCGAACTGGACATATCATCAATGATACGTCCTTGCCCTACCAAGGGAACTCGTTGGTTTGCCGTCCAGGTCTTGTCAGCGTTTTGCGTCAGACCGGTAGCACTGGTGGCGCGTGATTCAAAATGCGAATCCACCGGGAGAGGTGGGTCCAGTTCTTCATCCTGACAGCCTGTGAAGAATGCCAGAAATGTCAATAGGAATATACAGCAGATTGTTTTCATTTGTTAAATGTTATTTGTTTAATCAGAGTTTAGTCTACTAACTTCTGAGATCAACATAAACAAAAGAAAAAGGTTTAAAGATTTTGTAGGAATAATTGGTTAATTCCGTTGGGAGAGTACAAAAGATATTTTTCTGCGTCTTTCCTTTATAAGAAATTAATTTAATAAGAAAAAAAATGAAGAGTATAAGACTCCTGCTTTTATTGGCTTCCGGAGTAACCACGGGAGCCTTTGCCCAATCGGGCGGACTGACGGATATGAGTCAGAGCCGTTTTGCCAAAATGACTAATACCGAGCTGGGTGCTGTGCATTGGACAGGCGGTTTCTGGGGAGATCGTTTCGGTGTTTACAGTCAAACTTCCCTGCAAAGCATGTGGGACACCTGGAACAATCCCGATATTTCGCATGGTTTCCGCAATTTTGAAATTGCTTCGGGAGCTTGCGAAGGCGAACATTGGGGACCTCCCTTCCATGATGGTGATATGTATAAATGGATGGAAGGGGTTGCTTCCGTATATGCTGTAACCAAAGACCCTGAGTTGGATAAACTGATGGATCACTTTATAGCCCATGTAGTGAAAGCACAGCGTGCCGACGGATATATCCATACTCCTGTTATCATAGAGGAAAAGAACAAGGGAATTGACACTCATTCCGAAGCCCATAAACAGACGGTTATAGGCACCGCCGTGGGTAAAGAAGACGAGAAAGGTGCGTTTGCCAACCGTCTGAATTTTGAAACTTACAATCTCGGCCATTTGATGATGGCAGGTATCATTCATCGTCGTGCCACCGGGAAGACCACTCTGTTTGATGCCGCCGTAAAAGCAACGGATTTCCTTTGCTATTTTTATGAGACTGCCTCTGCCGAACTGGCACGCAATGCCATCTGCCCTTCGCACTATATGGGTGTGGTGGAAATGTACCGTGCCACCGGAAATCCCCGTTACCTGGAACTTTCCAAGAATCTGATTGATATCCGTGGCATGGTGGAGAACGGTACGGACGATAATCAGGACCGCGTGCCGTTCCGTCAGCAATACAATGCGATGGGACATGCTGTACGTTCCAATTATCTGTATGCCGGTGTGGCAGATGTTTATGCCGAGACAGGAGAAGGACAGTTGATGAAGAACCTCACCAGTATATGGAAGGATATCGTGACTCGCAAGATGTATGTCACCGGTGCTTGCGGTGCACTGTATGACGGCACTTCACCGGATGGTACCTGTTACGAACCCGATAGCATCCAGAAAGTGCACCAGAGTTATGGCCGTCCCTATCAGTTGCCCAACAGTACGGCGCACAATGAGACTTGTGCCAATATAGGCAATATGCTTTTCAACTGGCGTATGCTGGAAGTGACGGGGGATGCCAAATATGCCGATATCGTAGAGACAGCTCTTTATAACAGTGTGTTGAGCGGTGTCAGTCTGGATGGAAAGAAATACTTTTATACCAATCCGTTGCGCATCAGTGCGGATCTGCCTTATACGCTTCGCTGGCCGAAAGAACGTACCGAATATATCAGTTGCTTCTGCTGTCCGCCCAATACGCTTCGCACGGTTTGTCAGGCTCAGAACTATGCTTATACGGTGACTCCGGATGCGGTGTATTGCAATCTGTATGGAGCGAATACGTTGGAAACGACTTTGAAGGAAGTGGGAAAAATAGCTTTGGCTCAGGAGACGGATTATCCTTGGGATGGAACGATAAAGATAACAGTGAAAGAAGCGCCGAAGGCATCGAAGAAGAAAGCGTTCTCCTTGTTCTTCCGGGTTCCGGACTGGTGCGGGAAAGCGACTTTGAAAGTAAATGGCGAACCGGTGCAAGGAGACTGGAAGGCGAACACGTATGCTGAGGCAAACCGCATCTGGAAGAAAGGGGATAGTGTGGAATGGGTAATGGATATGCCTGTGAAACTGATTGAAGCGAATCCGTTGGCCGAAGAAATTCGCAATCAGATTGTGGTGAAGCGCGGTCCGTTGGTGTATTGTCTGGAAAGTATGGATATAGAAGGCGGTGAGAAGATTGACAATGTGTTGATACCTGCCGATATAAAACTTACCCCGAAGAAAATAACCATTGAAGGTAGTCCGATAGTTGCATTGGATGGAGTGGCCCGTCTGGCTGATGAGGCTTCATGGAAAGATACTTTGTATCGTGAAATTGGCAAGGCGGACAAGCCTGTCCATATTCGTCTGATTCCCTATTATGCCTGGGGAAATCGTGGAAAGGCGGAAATGACGGTGTGGATGCCGTTGGCAAGATAATGATTAGGTTGATGTATACCGTAGGGGCGCATTCAGTGCCATGCCGTCAAGCTAAGGACAACATCCACTGTAGGGGCAGATTGAATCTGCCCGAATACATCCACAAATACACCATGCTATATGTTATCGGGCGGAAGCATTCCGCCCCTACAGTGGGTGGAAACACCATTGCCTCTCTTGCCCTGGCGGGTATTGCATTCAATGTCTCTCTACGAACAAACGAAATAATAAAAATACGAATGAAAAAAATATTTATAACCACTACTGCGCTGTTGATAGCTTGTACACTTTCAGCAGCCGATTTGTTTGTATCTCCGAAAGGCAATGACCTGAATCCGGGTACAAAAGACTCTCCTAAAGCTACCCTTACCGCTGCATTGCGTCAGGCAAGGGAACTTCGCCGTCTCAATGACGAAAGTGTCAAAAACGGTATTACTATTCACATGGAAGCAGGAGATTATCACCTGTACGAACCCGTCTTTGTCCGTCCCGAGGATAGCGGAACGGAAACCTCACCCACTGTCATCACTTCGGATGGCAATGCCGTTCTGAATGGTGGAGTAGAAATCAAAAACTGGAAAAAACAGGGAAAGTGGTGGGTAGCGGATGTCCCTGCCTTCAACGGGCGACCGCTGGACTTCCGCCAATTGTGGATCAATGGGCAGAAAGCCACCCGTGCCCGCGATGTGGCAGACTTTGAGAAGATGTACCGCATCATCAACAACGATCCCAAGAACGAAATTCTTTGGGTACCTGCCGCTGCCGTAAAGAAAATACAGAAGGCCCGTTATGCCGAAATGGTACTCCATGAAATGTGGTGTGTGGCCAATCTCCGTATCAAGTCCGTCGAAATACAGGGAGACAGTGCTGCGGTACGTTTTCATAATCCCGAAAGCCGCATTCAGTTTGAGCATCCGTGGCCGCGTCCTATGGTGACCAAGGACGGTCATAACTCGGCTTTCTACCTGACCAATGCCATAGAATTGCTGGATGAACCCGGTGAATGGTATCACGATATGGATAACCATAAAGTTTACTATTACCCGATGAAAGGAGAGAAGATTACTGAGGCGGTAGTTCCCGGTATCGAAACCCTGGTATCAGTAGAAGGAACGATAGACCGTCCGGTAAAGCATATCCGTTTTGACAACATCGCTTTCCAATACACCACCTGGATGCGCCCGTCTTTGCAAGGCCATGTGCCGCTTCAGGCAGGTATGTATATGACGGATGGCTATAAAATCCGTCCTTCCATGGTTCGCAAGAACAATCATAAACTGGATAATCAAGGTTGGTTGGGACGCCCTGCATCGGCAGTCACCGTCAAAGCAGCCCAAGACATTGACTTTGAGAAGTGCCGTTTCCAGCATCTGGGTTCTACGGGTATTGATTATGAATGGGCTACCAAGGGCGGACGCATCAACGGCTGTCTTTTCCGTGATATTGCCGGAAACGGTATTGTAACCGGCAGTTTCAGTCCCGCCGCCCACGAGACTCATCTCCCTTATGATCCTGCCGACCGTCGTGAATTATGTACCGGACTGACGATCTCCAACAATTATATCAATGATGCGACCAATGAAGACTGGGGCACACTGGGCATCTGCGCCGGTTATGTGAGCGATATCAATATCGAGCACAATGAAATCTGTGACGTATCTTATTCAGGTATCAGCATGGGATGGGGATGGACTCGTACAGTCAACTGTATGCGCAATAACCGCGTGCATGGCAATCGGATTCATCATTATGCCAAACACATGTATGACGTAGCCGGCATTTATACTTTGGGTTCACAACCTCATAGCTGGATAACGGAAAATTGTGTTTCTGACATTTATTCACCCGGTTATGCGCACGATCCCCATCATTGGTTCTATCTTTACACCGATGAAGGATCTTCATTCATCACCGTCAAGGATAACTGGACAGAGGGAGAGAAGTTCCTGAAGAATGCCAATGGTCCGGGTAATACGTGGGAGAACAATGGTCCGATGGTGAATGACAGCATCAAGACCAATGCCGGATTGATGAAAGAGTATATTTATTTAAAAGAAAAATAACAAAAGTCGAAGGTGATTTCATCCCCTCTTGAGAGGGGTAGGGGTGTGTTAGAATACACCCACGAATGGATAGGTTAATGCCCTTCACACACCCCCAACCCCCTCTCAAGAGGGGATGAAGATACCTTCGACTAATTCATGACTAAAATGAACAAAATCAATATGAAAAACAGACTTGTAACCTTGGTCGGAGCACTTGCACTGAGTGCCGCCGCCACCGCCCAGACCTGGATATGGTATCCCGGTGACTATGAGATATGGCTGGGTAACCAGATGAACAACCGCCGTACGGAACGGGGCGCCTTTTTCCCCCCCTTCTGGAAAACAGACAGCCATTATGTGGTAGTGGAATTTAGCAAGAAATTAGACTTGGCAGAACCCGAAGAAATCTTCATTGCCGCCGAAGGAAAATACAATGTGAAGCTGGACGGCAAACTGCAATTCGGTATGCCATCCACATTGAAACTCCCCGCCGGAAAACATAACCTGAATATCAAGGTTTGGAACCAGTCAACTCCGCCCACCATCTACGTGAAAGGCAAGACCGTAAACACGGATAACACTTGGAAGGTAACTTACGAAGACAAGGAATGGATAGACGAAAGCGGAAAAGCCAGTGATACTTCTGCCACCATCTATATGGATGCAGGCTGCTGGAACTTCGATGGAGCTACTCAGCTTCCCTCTCAGTTCACCCTGCCCAGGGAACCGATGAAAGCAGTTTCCTCCACTCCCCGGAAAGAGGGAATTTTGTATGACTTCGGAAAAGAAACCTTTGGCTATATCACCTTGAAGGATGTAAAAGGAAAAGGAACGATCCATATCTATTACGGCGAAAGCCCCGAAGAAGCATTGGATACGGAATATTGCGAAACACTGGACAAACTCTTCGTAGAGCCGGGTCAGATAACAGATCTCGCCATCCGGAGTACTCGGAAACTATACGATGAATATACATTAGAGAACAGCAAGGCCTTCCGATATGTCTATGTCGCTTGCGATCCGGGAGTGAATATGCAGGAAGTTTCCATGCAGTACGAATATCTGCCCGAAGAGTACCGGGGTTCTTTCAAATGTAATGACGAAGAACTGAACCGCATTTGGGAGGTAGGGGCATATACCATGCATCTCACTACCCGCGAATTTTTCATAGACGGCATCAAGCGCGACCGCTGGGTATGGAGTGGCGACGCTATCCAGAGTTATCTGATGAATTACTATCTGTTTTTTGATAACGAAAGTGTGAAGCGCACCATCTGGCTGCTTCGTGGAAAAGATCCTGTGACCAGCCATAGCAATACCATTATGGATTATACTTTCTATTGGTTCTTAAGTGTCTATGATTACTATATGTACTCCGGCGACAAAGATTTTGTCACCCAGCTCTATCCGCGTATGCAGAGCATGATGGACTATGTACTGGGACGCACCAATGCCAACGGCATGGTAGAAGGCATGACCGGAGACTGGGTATTTGTGGACTGGGCAGATGGCTATCTGGACAAGAAAGGGGAACTCTCCTTTGAGCAAGTGTTGTTCTGCAAGAGTCTGGAAACTATGGCGCTTTGTGCGGATCTGGCTGATCATGCGGCTGATAAAACCAAGTATGAGAAACTGGCTTCCGCATTACGCTCCAAACTGGAACCAGCTTTCTGGAACGAGCAGAAACAAGCGATGGTACACAATCGCATTCAGGGCAAACAAAGTGAGTCCGTCACCCGCTATGCCAATATGTTCTCTGTCTTCTTCAATTATCTGAATGCCGACAAACAACAGGCCATCAAACATTCCGTTTTGCAGAATGACAGTATCTTGAAAATTACTACTCCCTATATGCGTTTCTATGAACTGGAAGCTTTGTGTGCATTGGGTGAACAGGAATCGGTCATGAAGGAAATGAAAGCCTACTGGGGCGGTATGCTGAAAGAGGGAGCGACCAGCTTCTGGGAGAAATACAATCCCGAAGAAACGGGTACGCAGCATCTGGCTATGTACGGGCGTCCATACGGCAAGAGTCTTTGCCATGCGTGGGGAGCCAGTCCCATTTATTTGCTGGGCAAGTATTACTTGGGAGTGAAACCCACTAAGCCGGGTTACGAAGAATACTCTGTTACTCCTTGTCTGGGTGGGTTGAAATGGATGGAAGGAACCGTGCCTACCCCTTACGGTCATATCCATGTTTATATGGATAAGAAAGTAATCCGTATCCAGTCCGATGGCGGAAAGGGAGTGGTGAATATTCCGACAAAGAAAGGGATGAAGAGTATAACCATTGAGCCGGGAAAGGAACAGGTTTTCAAGTATTGATACATAAAAAAAGTGATACCTACCTTCACAGGCGGGTATCACCAACACTACTTCGTAAGAGCCTTATTCATCCGCTGATGGGGCTCTTACCTCTGATCTAACATTAGTTTTCTTTTGTAACTTCCACTTGTATCACTACACTCGGAAGCAGGGATTTTACATTTTGGAAAAAAATAACTTCCAAAAGCTTTGCTTTTGAGTCTTTTCTTTATAATCTAAACTTTTATAAACATCCTCATATCTCCATTTCTCATGGACCATTCTGTATATCATCCCCCATTCGGGCAGTCCGCCTAAATTTCGGTCATCAATAAACAGATCCGCTTTCAGTTTTCTGGAGTAATGATTACTATCCAATGTTTCTTCCGCATAATTGCTGTTTATGGCATAAAACTCCAATCCGCGTTCACGGCAGAAATCTACGGCCTCCTGTAGCAATCTACCTTCCCGTACACTCCACAGAATAAGACGATGGCGTTCCTGCTGTAATTTTTTCAATGTTTCTATGGCAAAAGGAAGTTCCCTGCCTATTTCGGGATATTTATGCTCTACTATTGTACCGTCAAAATCAACTGCTATAATCATTTCTTATGCTTTCGAAAATTCTTTTATGCGCTGTTCTTCTGCCAGTCTGCATATCAACAGAGTACCTTCTTTCTCAGCTATGATATATCCGTCCAACCCCTGTATCACGGTTCGTTTCAATTGCGGGACGTGTACAATGCAGTTATTGCATTCATACAATCGGATATCTTCACCTACTTTGGCATTGTTTCGTTCATCTTTAGGCAGGAGAGTATGCAATGATCCCCAGCTACCCAAATCAGACCAGCCGAACTCTGCCGGTAATACATAAATCCGTTCTGCTTTCTCCATCACGGCATAGTCTATAGATATATTTTCACAGGAAGGGAATAATGTGTCTATGGTTTCCTTTTCTTTCCCGGTATATAATTCCGGATAAATAGTGTCAAATACTTCGGCAATGCCCGGAGCATACCGTCGTATGGCTTCTTCTATGGTTTTTACGTTCCAGACAAAGATGCCCGCATTCCAAAAATAATTGCCTGCGTCTACATATTGTTGTGCCGTTTTAAGATCCGGTTTCTCCTTGAATCCATTTACTTTCCGTATTTCCTGATCCCTTCCTTCTCCTGCGGCTATGTATCCATATCCTGTTTCCGGACGGCAGGGTTTAATGCCTATGGTGACAATGGCGCTGCTTTGGTCGGTCATTAGCAGAGCTTTGGCTATCACCCGGCGAAATTCATTCGTGTTGATGACCAATGCATCCGCAGGAGTCACTACGATATTGGCATGTGGATGCCGTTTTTTGATTTTCCAGCAGGCATATGCGATACAAGGCGCCGTATTGCGTGCAATTGGTTCTGCCAGTATATGATGAGGAGGTACGGATGGCAATTGTTTCCTTATGATATCTATATACTTTTCCGAAGTTACTATCCATATGTTGTCTTGTATGCACAGTCCTTGAAATCGTTCCACTGTCAGCTGAATCAGGCTTTTGCCGCATCCCAGCACATCCATAAACTGCTTGGGACATTCTGGAGTGCTCATGGGCCAGAAGCGGCTACCTATGCCGCCTGCCATGATGACTATATGATTTTCCATAATGTGTCTGTCCTTTACTCTTTTTTATATTCCAGATACCATTGGTACATCTTGTGTACACCTTCCTCTATTTCTATTTTGTGGTGCCATCCCAGATCGTGCAGTTTGGTCACATCAGTCAGTTTGCGCATGGTACCATCCGGCTTTTCAGGATCGAATGTGATTGCGCCTTTATATCCCGTCTCCTTTACTATCAGGTGAGCTAGGTTAGCTATGGATATTTCTTTTCCTGTGCCGATGTTGATGTGGCAGTTACGTATTTCACCTGCGCCGGGGTAGTAAGTATCTTTAAAGTCCACATGCTCCATGATGAATACGCTGGCATCCGCCATTTCTTCACTCCATAGAAATTCGCGTAGCGGCGTGCCTGAACCCCATAGTTCCACCCGGTCTTTGCTGATACCATAGCTTTTCAGTATAGCCAGTATGTCTTCGGTGCTGCATTCTCCGTTTATCCCTTCTATCGGGCGCATATCCAGATCGTAGCGTAAGATTTTCCAGTTCCCCTCATTCAGACATTTGGCCAAATGTATTTTTCGAATCATGGCGGGCAGTACATGACTGCGTTCTAGGTCGAAATTGTCATTGGGACCGTAGAGGTTCGTAGGCATTACGGCTATATAGTTGGTGCCATATTGCAGGTTGAAACTCTCGCACATTTTTAGTCCCGCTATTTTGGCGATGGCGTAAGGCTCATTCGTATATTCCAGTGGAGAGGTGAGCAGGGTATCCTCCTTCATGGGCTGCTTTGCGTTTCTGGGATAAATGCAGGTGCTGCCTAGAAACAATAATTTCCTCACCCCGTGAAGGAAGCTTTCCCCTATGATGTTCTGTTGTATTTGCAGGTTTTTGTAAATAAAGTCTGCTCTATATGTACTGTTTGCCATGATTCCCCCCACATGGGCAGCGGCAAGGATTACATATTCCGGTTTTTCCCGGTCAAAGAAGTTCTTTACGGCAACTCCGTCCAGCAGATCCAGTTCCTTGTGGCTTCTGCCAGTCAGGTTGGTGTAGCCCTTTTCTTGCAGGTTACGCCAAATAGCGGAGCCCACGAGTCCGTGATGCCCTGCTATATAAATTTTGGCTGATTTCTCCATTGATATTCTTAACTAATTATTTTAACAGCTTTCTTTGAAATGGAGTTTCTTCACGAATTTCATATCGTGTCTCACCATGATTCCCACCAATTCCTCAAATGAAGTCTTGCGGGGATTCCATCCCAGTAATGTTTTGGCCTTGGTAGGATCTCCCAGTAATTGTTCCACCTCTGCCGGGCGGAAATATTTGGGGTCCACCTCTACCAGTATCTTGCCTGTAGCTGTGTCAATACCTTTCTCGTTTACTCCTTCACCTTCCCAGCGCAAGTCGATGCTCACTTCCTTGAAAGCAAGGGTAGCAAATTCGCGTACAGTGTGGTATTCTCCGGTGGCGATAACAAAGTCTTCGGGCGTGTCATGTTGCAGAATCAGCCACATACATTCCACATAGTCTTTAGCATATCCCCAGTCGCGCAGGGAGTTTAGGTTTCCCAAGTATAGTTTGTCCTGGAATCCCTGTGCGATGCGTGCGGCCGCCAGTGTAATCTTTCGGGTAACAAAAGTCTCGCCACGGCGTTCACTTTCGTGATTGAACAGAATACCGTTTACGGCAAACATACCATAGCTTTCGCGGTAATTCTTGGTTATCCAGAAGCCATACTGTTTGGCTACTCCATAAGGAGAACGCGGGTAGAAGGGAGTTGTCTCTTTTTGGGGAACTTCCTGTACCAGTCCGAAAAGTTCCGAGGTGGAAGCTTGGTAAATCTTGGTTTTCTTTTCCAGTCCCAGTATACGTACCGCCTCCAGCATACGCAGTGTACCTACGGCATCGGCTTCCGCTGTGTATTCGGGAACATCAAAGCTTACTTTCACGTGGCTTTGTGCAGCTAGATTATAAATCTCGTCGGGTTGTACGGACTGTATGATACGTATCAGTGAGCTGCTGTCCGTCATATCCCCCCAATGCAGGTTCACCAGTCGGCTCTGCTTCATATCCCGTACCCATTCGTCCAGATACAAATGTTCTATACGTGCGGTGTTAAATGAAGAAGAACGTCTCAGGATGCCATGTACTTCGTATCCTTTTTCTATCAGAAATTCGGCCAGGAACGAACCGTCCTGACCTGTGATACCTGAAATTAATGCTATTTTTTTACTCATATCAGTGTGAATCGTTATTTGGTTCCGCCACCACTGTGTGTGTTTGAGCTCTCATTTTTATAGATAATTTCAATACCTACATACACTTTGATCTTGATTGTAACTTTCTGGCCGCCTTTAATGGAGAAAGTGTAACTTTTTTCCACATATTTGGCTTTACAGCAGAAATACAGATTATAATCACCACTAATGTTTGTCACCATGGATTGGGGAACGGTATAAACCCCGGCAGTACCTTCTTGCGCTTCAACAGTAGAATTGATCATTGCCAGCATATCGCTTTCTATACCCGCTGGGGTGGTCGTTGTTTCCCATCCGGCTTTAGCCTCATAGTTAATGGTATAACCATTGATGGCACTCATGTTTCCTGCGTTACTTTTGCTTTCCTCTTTCAAGATTTCGTTGTTCTGGGTAGCTCCCACGGTCTTGTCACTTTTTACTCTTACTGAGTATTCTCCGTTCAGCTTTTGTCCTTTGCTGATATTTACTTTGTAGCTGTTGCTTGCTTTGTCAAAGGTGGCATCCCCCATTTTGTTCCAGTCACCTGCGGCACGGTTGGTATCTTCTTTTTTGTAGACTTCCACTTCGTCAAAAAAGTTTGCTTCAGAAGCCTTGTTGTTGATAGCCAGTTCCACATCTTTTTCCAGTACAATATCCTTGTCGGCATTTACTACGATGTTGGTCATAGCGACAGCTTCCGATTTTGTACCTGCGGTTTCGTTGGCCGTGTTTACGGGCGCTATGTATGGAGTGACGGTGATGGCAGCTTCTTCTGTGACGGCTCCGGCAGGAATGGCAACTGCGGCAGTTGCTTCTTTGCTGTCACCTTCCCCTTTCTCTGTCACAGTGATATCCTTTGCGGGATCTACGGTGGCTGCCACTCCTTCCTTACTCATGGAAACATTCAGCGTTACCATGCTTCTGTTGGTAGCATTGCTTGCAACCGTGGCACTGGCGTCGTTAATTTCCTTATATCCCTCTTTGGCAAAGGTCATGACATAGGTCTTCTTGTCCTTTACGGTTACAGAGTATTGTCCTTGGTCGTCTGTGGTTGCTGTGGCATCTCCGGCTGTAACGGTTACTCCGCTCAGTGCAGCATCTTCTGTTACCACTTTACCTGCAATGTAGTATTCCACGGTTTCTTCTACCGGGTCTACTACGATTTCCGGATCTTTGTCATCCTTTCCACAGCCGATTAATACTATACCTGCGGCAAATAGCAGCAAGCCTGCTTTAAAAAACGTACTTGTTTTCATTTTTTCCAGTTTAAAAAATTAGTAATCTATTTATTTGCTTCCTTTATCAAGAAATAGCGTATGTATTCCGGTTGAAAGAAGCGGTTGCTCCGATTTTCGTCCGGTCTGGTCTTATAAGTTTCTCCCATCTTTTCATCGGTGTATTTACCCCATGTGGTCATGCTGTATTCCATGGCGAAATAATCAGCTTGCCGGATACGCACTCCCCGGTTCCTGCTCCATTTCTTACCGGGCAGGGGAATGGCAAAATGGAATCCTCCGTTTATTTCCCCATCGGTGTACATTCCATAGAGGCCGATGGCATATTCGCCGAAGTGACGGGTACAGTCACCTCTCACTCCATAGTCACCGTACAGGTAGCGACTGGCTTGTAAATCAAATTGAAGATTATAATGTGGTTCGTATACAGATGCTTTCAGGGCTGCATTGATGCGTTGTTTCCGGCTGATGTACCATCCTTCGTCATTGGTCAGGATAGATTGCACGGTACTTCCTGCCACGGCTCCCAGTTCCAGTCTGCCATTGGCTGTGCGGTATTTCATTTCCGCTTGCACTCCCATACGGTTATTAGTAAAGTTTCCCGCAGCCACTCGTCCCAGAAACCCTTTGCCGAAGTTGAACTCTTGCGACAAAGCAATTACTCCGGGACGTATTTTATTATATTGACCTTTCAGGTTGGTCACTATCGGGAATACTACTTGCGCCGTCAGTTCCGCCCCTTTCCATAAGTCCATTTCTACGGCAGGAGCCAGGTTGATATAGTAACTATAAAGCCTGTCCAAACTGGAGTTTTCCAGTTTTACTTCCGGATAGACCACTATGTCCACTTTTCCGGCAGAGGAATTGATTGTTTTATGAGAATGTTTTAATATCCTCATTGCTTCATCGGTGTCATAGTTTATACCCATTTGCCGATATACGTCAGCTAGGGTGATTTGTTTCTCTTTATATTCCCTAATCACCTTTTCGGTCAGTGTGATACAGAGTTGGGGAATAGCATCGTCCAGCACCACCATTTGTAAATTTCCCCGGTTCATTCCTTCCAAGGCTACTACAATTGCTTTGCCTATTCCCCGGTAAGTGCCTCTGTATACATTATTCTCAAAAGCAACCGTTGTGTTCCCGTCGTCCGTTACCACCCGTATGTTCTCCATTCCCAGTTGTTGCAGTTTTTCAGCTACTTGTGCCCTGAGGGAAATGCTTAGTGCCAAAAGAAAGGTTACTACTAAATATCTGTTCATTCTATCAATGTATTAGGGTGCATTCATAGCGTATACCGCCCGATACGCAGTTAAAATCGTGGGTAAAAGCATGCATGGACATATGTTTCCACAGCCTGATGGCAGCTCCCACATTTACGCCGTCCGAATCATATTCAGCCATCATTTTCAGCTCTTTACAGAAAGCAGGGGTGTAACTCACTCCTCCAAACACACCTTTGTATTTATTGCCGAACCATTTGGTGTCGCTGTTTTTCTCTCCTTCCAGGTAATATCCCAAAGAAGCTGAAAGGTAATGCTCCCCACCCAGATGGAATCCTTTCGTTATTACTCCATAATAGGACTGGAATGTATTGGCTCCTTTGTCCGCTATCGGGTCATTGGCTCCCAGTGCTACTCCCGGCAGGTACTTTCCTTCCTTCCACACACACAGCCGGATGGAGTAGGAGCGGTCCTGCTGGTTGTATTTGAGTTTGGACGACATATAGTCACCTTTCCCCAGTGTTTCCCTATAAGTCAGTTCCAGAAAGGAAAAGAAGCTGATGCTTACAAAGTAATTGCCCGTATTGTAATTGAATCGGGATGGCATCATCTGTTTGGGCAGATAGTTTCCTCCCAGCATCACTGTTCCCGGTTTCTGTCGGTCGGCAGTAGGTATATTCATCATACCGGTAGTTCCCAGCATATATTGTGCTTGTATATGTTGGTGAACTCCGATAATCAGTAAGGTTAGAATTAGTAAACGTATTTTCATTCTTTCTTATTTATGGCAGTTGGTTGTATCAGGCTTTCTTCTTCTGCGTCCGGTATCTCACTCCACGGCAGTCTGGCTTCAATGAATTGTGGAATTTTAGAAAGAATTTTGCCTTTCAGTGCCGATATGGGTTTTATTCCATGACTCTTATACATCCTTAAGTCTTCTCCCCATTTCTGTTTGCTCTTTCCGGCATCTGTAGAGAGTCCTCCCATTCTCATTTTTACGATGTATTTATTCAGGTAACCCACCTTCAAATCTGCTTCATACAGATAGCGTACCAGCAAATCCGAGTCGGCGGCTATTTTATAGCTTTCGTCATACAGTCCCCATTTGTCCATACATGCTTTTTTGATATAAACGGTGGGGTGTAGTGGCAGCCATCCGTTTTTCACGTTCTTTTTGCTATATTTTCCGCTTATCCAGTTTCGTATCATCAGGTTGGTGTCGTCGTAATCTACAAAGACTCCGTTACCATATATCATGTCCGCATCTTGTTCCTCGAATGTTTTCACTATCTCGGAGATGGTATGAGATGAGAACAGGAAATCGTCGGAGTGAATCAGACCGATAATATCTCCTGTTGCTGCACGTATTCCTTTGTTGATCGCTTCATACATACCTTTGTCCGGCTCGGAAATAATGGTATCTATCCCGTTTTTATATTCATTGATGATGGCTAGCGAGTTATCTTTCGATGCTCCGTCTACAACGATGTATTCAATGTAGGGATAATCCTGTTCCAGTACACTTTCTATTGCTCCACGAATGGTGGCTTCCCGGTTGTAGCAGGAAGTAATGATTGAAACTTTCATGATGTTTGATTATAATGTTGAAATTTATAGCAATAAAGGATGCCCCGGAACTTTGGGAAAGTTCCGGAAATGCAAATGCACAAATATATGTGGGTGTATTGTTTTTTCTTTCGGGTTACAGTCTGTTCAGGGCTGTGTTATTTTTGATTTTCATACGTTGTTTCCAGCAGATGGTCAAAGTTTTTTTCAAGGAATACTTTGCTCATCAAGCTATAAGGCTGGTCGGGTTGCATATACCGTTTGATTCTTTGTTGTTCATCTTTAGTAGGCAGGCTGCGTTCATCCGTAATCATTCTGTTTTGGATGTCAATGATATCTTTCATGATATGTCTCAGCCATTTTCCACGTTTCATATCCAAAAGTTCTGTTCCGAGATGATATTTTTTTATAGTGTTCAATCCCTTTAGGGAATCATGTTGGGAGCAGATACACTCGTCTTCGAATGTAATATTAGCTTGTATTTCCTCATCGCTGTCCCGACATGGATCCAAGGCTGTATTTACAGGTATCGTGTTATGATCTGCCTTATCATTGCAGTTGCTACATGATAAATATAAGTTTGTCCAAGTGTAAGCTTGCTTCGAGTCAATAGCCACTTCTATAAAATGATCAATCTCTTTGGAAGCGCCCGACAGTTTACTTTTGCAATAAAAACATTTGCCGTAAGAGCAGTCCTCCAAGTTTTTTCTTATTCCAGGGTTTCCATATTTTGTAGAATCCGGTCTGGCTTTTGGGTTCTGTTTTTTAGCTTGTTCAAATTTATCTTGCCATTCATCGTGTTTTTGTTTTAAGATGGCAGGTTCCGGCAGTCTTTCTATATGTCTCATTTCCTGAATTCATTTTTTATATTAAGGTATGAGAAATACTCGGGATTTATTTCATATAGTTTTTCTGCCACTTTCCGTGCTTCCTCTTTTTTTCCGTTTTCTATTAACTGTTTGCGGGTCGTTATCAGATTTGTAATGTATTCATTAAAAGGCTGTACACCAAAGATGTCAGATACAAGAATTTCTTCGACGGGCATGTGTCCATACCTTTCCGTTTCGTCTCTCAGTTCACTATATCCCGTTTGGGGGACACATGTATAAATGCGTGCTCCATCCATGGATGCCACTACGAATGGGGAGTGTGTCGTAAGGATAATCTGAAGATGAGGGAATAGGCTGCGGATGATACCCAGAATCTTTTTCTGCCATTTGGGATGAAGATGAGTTTCAATTTCATCTATCAATAACAGTCCTGGAATATTAAAAATCTGCATGGGAGGTAATTGCTTCAATATGCTGATAGAGTACATTTTGCACATAAGTAGCAACAGATGTTCTATTAAAAAAAGATTACCGCTACTCAATTTATCGAACGAAAGTTCTATGCCATTCTGCTCTATAATAGGAGTCAGATCTGTTCTGCGTACATATTTGAACAGTCCGTTGTCAAGGCATTGGTTTATGACATCTTTCATCTTTTCGTACATCATATTTCCCAACTCCTTCTCAACAGGCATTTCGCTGGTACGAAGGTAGTCTATGTGGCAGATAAAGTTGATCAAATCAAGATTGCTCTTCTTTCCAAGCATCACTCCCAATAAGGCTTTTTCGTGCTGTATGTTTGTCATATTGGCAATCTTGAACGAATCGGAAGGAGATTTGGATGACCAATAATCAATCACCCAATGATTGACAGGCCCCGGAATATCGTAACCGTATGTCAAAGCTCTGCTTATATTTGTGTAATCAACTTCTCTTATATGTCCGTTTTTTAAGGTGGAGGTGGACAGATGAGTTGTACTTCCATTCAATACCACATCCATTTCAATAGAGAAATCGTTAGTGTCTGCCACAATATCCCGTTCCAGTTCTTGACCGCTCAATGCGGCCCGGATGGCATCAATGACAATTGATTTTCCTGCACCGTTCATACCGGTGATAATGGTCACAGGCTGTTCGCCGGTGGCTTCATTATACTCTGTGGCAAATTCAATGACTGCTTCTTTGAATGGACCTATATTTTTGATATGAAGATTTTCTATTTTCATATTGTTTCAACGTTTTTTCTCCAGCCTTTTTGCAAAATTTCTTGTAAAAGTATGTTTTTCTTCCGATATGGACAAGGGTTTATACGTTTTTATTCTTGGATTTTCTGAATATTGTCATTCCATTCAAAACCTTTTTTATTTCATTGATGTGTAGTTAAACGTTATCTTTTTCTCTGTATTCAATTTTCATACTAAGTTCAGATCGCTTCCATTCGAGAAATATTCCGCTTGCAATTCTATTGGGTCTATCATTCTTTTACGGGCTTTAGCAGTTCTTCCATATATACCGCCTTGTCTCCCCAGCCTTTGCTGAATATGCTGGGAGAATGAGTTGTAATAATCAGTTGACAGTTAGGGTTCATCCGTCGTAGCACATCCACCAGTTGGCGTTGCCAACTGAGATGAAGTGAAATTTCCGGTTCATCCATCAGGAGTATGGCAGGTTTCTTTTCCATGAGCAATGCGGTTATCAGTCCTAGGAGCATCTGTTTTTCTCCTGATGAAAGATCTTCCAGTTCAATGCGTTTTCCCTTTTGTTCAAAGAACATTTGGTTTCTTTCCACACGGATTTGTTTGCTTGTGTCGGCAAACAGAGTGTTTACTGTTTCAAAAAAAACACTGATGTGTTCTTGTATTTCTTTTTCACGTTCCGGATAGTCTAAGATTTTCATTCTATATCCGAAAAAGCTGGGTCCTTTTTGCAGGTCATACACAGCATCGTTCAGTTCTTGCATCAAAGGACTGGCGGCACTTCGTTTGTCGGGCGAGGGGATGTCAAAAGTGCGGAAAATAATTGGTAAATGCAAAGAATGTGTCAGTCATCGTGATTGATTTCTCTCATTCTGATTTTTTGTGCGGGATTTCCTTGAATGGATTCCGTATGCTTCTATTATTTTAGATACGTTTCTTTTATGAATGCTTTGATCTTTTCATCATTCCATCCAAAGCGTTTTTTTATTTCATAAATTTTGGCATCTACTAGGAAACGATACCAGAAACCTTGTAAAAAGTGCCATATAAAGCCCTCTTTTCCATCCAGAAATCCCCCTTTCAGAATGTAGCGTATATTGAAATTGATAAATGGCCGTAAGAATAGCGGTGCTTTTATATATTTCATTTTCAGCCACCGTTTACGCTGTTCCTCCGTTCCCCAAAACTTAGCCTGTACTTCTTTGCCTCTGTCGTCCAGTCCGTATTCCATCATCAGCATATCCACCATTTCCCGTGTAGCATATCCATTGTGCTTTTCTGTCCACCAGGTCAGGTCATTCAAATTGGCGTCCACTTGATTCCCCTCTTCCACTGTGGTGGTTGTTCCACTGAAGATACGGATATGTTCATCCATCCATCGATTTTCGCAATCGCCGTGTCCACGACGAAACACCTTCAAGTGATAACTGGGATACCATCCTCCATGCAATAGCGAACGATTCATGAAATCAATGCGCTTGCGCACATACAAACCGTTCACATTATCTTCACAATCTCTCAAGGCTTGCTTCATAGCCTTACCCAAATCCCCCTCCAAAAATTCATCAGCATCAATACGCCAAATCCATTCTGACTGAATGTTACAGTGGTGTAAACCATAATTAAACTGCGTGGCATAGTTTTTCCATGGATTCTTATAGACTTTCGCTCCTAATTTTTCCGCTAATTCGCAAGTATTGTCAGTACTGAACGAATCCACAACGATTACTTCATCGCATACTCCCTTTAAGGAATTTATACAACGCTCAATATGCTTTGCTTCGTTCTTAGTAAGAATAAGAGCAGCTATCGTGTTGTTATTCATTAGTGTAAAATTTAATTAATAAAACGAGTGCCTTTCCCTATCAAAAAAACAGGTTACGTTATAGGTTTCCAGCTCGTATCCTACCCAAAAAGAATCCCCTCCTTACTGAAATCCATTCAACCGAAATGGGATTTGCGTTGGTTGATTATTTATGAGAGAGTGAGGTTATTATTTTATGAATGCTTTACCACTTTTTCAAATAAATCAGTCCATTGTTTCATGATAACATTGACATCATATTGTTGTATCATATCAATTGCATTCCTAGAAAGTTCATCGGAAGCTTCTAGGCTCTGAATGCACTTGCAAATGGCACGAGCCAGTTCTTGCGGAGTACGTTTATTCTTATCTGCCAAGAACCCAGTTTTACCGTCTATTATTCTACCTGTAACAGCATCAAGTGAAAATGAGACACAAGGAAGACCGAATTGCATTGCTTCCGATATGACCAAAGGAAAGCCTTCATATCGACTTGAACAAACAAATATGGAAGAGTTTTCGTAAACGGAATACATATCATTAGTCTCTCCACACAGTTCGACTACATCCCTTAACAAGAGTTTATCAACCAGTTGTTGGAGTCCTGCAACTTCTTCTCCATCTCCACCGCCCCATATCTTCAACTTCCAATCTGGATGAGACTTCTTTACCAAAGCCATTGACTCTATTAACAGATCAAAGTTTTTCTGATAGGTCAAACGACCTGCCGATACAATAACTTGTGTATAATTTTTACCCCCCCCCCATTATATTCTGAGAAGCCGGTTTTAAATAAGAAAAGTTACCTATCACTTCCATATTCTTAAATCCCCATGCCTTCTTGTCCGCATCGGTCAACACCACAAAACAGTCATACAAAGGGTATACCTTACGCCGCAACCAATTATTCACTTTTATTTTAAACAAGTTTCCTTTATATATATGCATGTCATTGATAGACACCCCCTCATACGATTGATGAGTCTCCAAAATTTTAGGAATATGCCGCTTCATAAAAGGCAACAGCCAAGTAGCTACTACCGTGTCGGCATTTTCAATCACGTCTGGTTTAAATTCATTGATGATTCTATTTAATGCTTTGTATGTCCTGTATACACTTTTGATTTTTACCATCAGTCCTCCGGTTGCCTTTACATTCATCGGATAACTCTTTATTCGGTTATCAAGCTCGTACACAGTTTTCTTCGAATCATTGCCAAAATAGGCATAAGCAATTTCATACCCTTCGTGGCGAGTTAAATAATTCATTTTATTCACTACTATTCGTTCAAGCCCCCCCACTCCAATCTGAGTTTTTACATAAAGTACTTTCATCTTATTATTCTTTTTTTAATGATAATAGCAGGATTTCCACCTACCACCATCCAAGGTTCTATATCTTTAAATACGCAAGCACGAGCACCTACAACGGCACCTTCGCCAACTGTGACCCCCATGCCGATAAAAGCATTTGATGCTACCCAAGCGCGGTCTTTAAGTATGATAGGTTTTGTGACAAGATCCATTTGTGGAGCCGAAATATTGTGTGAAGCAGTACAAAGATATGCCCCTTGTGAAACGACAACGCTATCCCCTATGATAATGGGGGCTTTATTATATAGCTCTACATGAGGACCGATACAGGAATATTTTCCTATTGATAGATTCCAAGGCATATAAATTTTGACACTGCAATAAATCGGCACACGCCAAGGAATTGAAGCTCCAAAAGCTTTTAATAAAGCATTACGTATATATCGTAGTGGCATTCCGGGTAAACATCTGAATATAGTTGCATTTACTATATACCATGTAATTCTTTTTAATCTATGAGACTTGTTTTCGTGATATTTTGAGAGTTGTTCCATATCTTATTTATGAAATTGCTGTTTCCATTTAGTTATATTTTCATGTGGTAGAAATATATTTGTAGAAAAATTTGTATCTATTATTCCTTTTAAATTATCCATGTCTGTTCTGTTAAGTATGGGGATATTACTTGTTTTGTTTATTTCTGTGGCCCTGTTGTCTATACTAATGATGAGAGTTCTTCGTCCAAAGTTTAGTGCCCGTATTCCTCCATGTAAGCGTGTTCCTACATAATCTATATTTTCACTGGCAAGAATTTTATCATACTCTTTTAATGAAGGAGAGAGTATTGTTAATTTTGATTTGTCAAAATCAAGCAATCTTAGATAGTCTATATCTTCTATTTGTTGAGGCCAGAAAAAGATTTGATTATACGATGATACAAGTATATTCATCATTTGTTTGTCTCTGTCTTTATCCGCATGATAGGCTGTTAATGTTGTCATAACGGATTGGGCTTTAGCTGTGGGTATTTTTTTGCAATGTTCAGGGGTAAGATTCCACATGGTAGGACAAGCTGTATAAATCACATTGGTTATGCCTAATTCAGCTAGTTTTCTTTGTGTGTATTCATCTCGGACAGCATGCTGCATTCCATTGTTGAATAACCTACGGTAAACCCATTTGGTGTAAGGGTCAGTGGAGAATTTATTGTAATTTCCCCATCCGCATCCCATCAAACAAACATTTTTATATTGTAAAGCGTCAAGTAATGATATTTTCCACAATCTATGTACCAGAATTGACGTCTTGATTATATTTGTACCGCAAACAATGCTATATTTTGCTTGTTGGCTCAGTTTGCGAGCACTTTTCCCAACCTCTAGATGTGTTGGTATTTTATATGTAAAATTGGGTGTGGTTGTAAATATATTATCAAGTTGCTGCTCGCAATAATCCATGATTATTTGGTCTCCCAAGTTGTCACTAGCTTCTGCAGTGTCAAATAATACAATTTTTTCCATGATGAATTTTATAAGATTGTTTTATACCATTTTGCTATAATACTATCAACAGAAAACTGTTGGGCTGATAGTTGTGCATTTTGTGATAATCTCTGTAAAGTTTTCGTGTTTAAGAAAAGCCTTTCTAGTAAATGCACAAAATCTTGTTCGTGGTACGGTTGTTTAGTAATATATCCATTATAATCATTAGTAATTATATCAAAAACCGCATCAAAACTTCCATATACAATGGGAACTACTCCGTATGTCATTCCTTCTGCCAATACTAAAGGAAATCCTTCATATTCAGATGTCATAAGTAATATGGATGCACGTTGATAGTATGTTATAGGGTTGACAAATCCGGTGATGGATATATTTTTTAGATTGTTTTCTTGGATTCGTTTTTCTAAGTCATTACGATCTTTTCCATCTCCTATAATAGTAAGATTCCAGTCTGGAAATTTTGATTCAATATTTTTCCAGATATCAATAATACGGAAAGTCCTTTTCTGGTTATATTCTATTCTTCCTACATAAATAACTTCTTTACCTTTATTTTGTATTATAGAATTTGAAACTGGAATTTGTATCGTAACAGGATTTGCTATTGCCAAGAACTTGTCAGCTTTAAAAATATTTGTGTACTTTTGGGCAAGAGGTATGAATGATGGTGAGAGTACAATATATTTATCTGAGCTATTTATACAAAAAGCGAGGCTGATACGAGATATTTCTTTTACTAACCATCGTAGTGGTTTTAAATATCTTTTTCCTTGACTAATTATAATATCTAATTCTTGTATTCTTTTATTTGTGTCAGGTTTGTTGTGATGAACGGAAAACACTTTGCAATTAGTTCCTTTTACCGCATATTTCCAAATAAGTGTGGTATAGAAAGGTACTACCCATTGATTTATTAGAATGTCAATATGATGTATCTGAATATATTTTCTTAAAGTATTTAAATTCCTTAAGGATAAAACGGGGTAAGACAGAGATAACAATTTGCACTGATTAGATAAATGTTTATTTGCAAATTCAGGATGGGATTGTTTAAATGAGGCTATTGTTACATTGTGTCCGTTAGAAATAAAGTTGTTAGCTAAAACGGTAGATACCATTTCTACTCCTCCGAAACTGGGATATTCTCCCATGAGAAAAAGAATGTTCATATAGTTCAAGTTGTTGGCACTCATTGTATGGCTATAATTATCATAAGATATTGTAGCCCAACTTTGAGTTGTATTTAGGTTTAATAATAAAGTAGTTTTGTAATATTCATTAACGGAAACTCCACATAGTCCGTATAGCATATTTGTAATTCCATGTGGTTAGTTGTGAAATCTGGAATAGATGTAAAGAGAACAATATGGATATTATTTTATCGCTTAGATATTGGGTTATTGGTAGAAAATATGAGTCTTTTATATAACTCAACCATAGTTTCATGTTTATAGACAAACTTTTTTATATAGTTCAACCATATCTTGAGCAACTTTTTGTGATGAGTATTTTTCTTCCACTAATCTTCTTCCATTTTCTCCCCTTTGTTTTATATCTTGTTCAGAGAGTGAAAGAAATTCTTTCAGAGCCTTAGTGGTAGCTTCTGTACCTATCTCTGTCCACCATCCGCAATGGTAACTTTCCAGCTCTTGCCATGGAGTTCCTTGAGTGGTGATAACAGGTGTACCACATGCTAATGCTTCGGCTACTACGATACCGAAGTTCTCACTATGTGTAGGTAGGACAAAAAGGTCTGCTTTTCTAAATAGTTCCCACTTTTTATCACCGTATACACCTCCTATGAAATGAATTAAATCTGTAACACCTAGTTTAGAAGCTAATTGCTTTAATTCATTGATATAGCTTTCTTCACCTTCTCCTGCAATGTTGATTGTATATCCTTGTAATTCTGTCTTTAAATTTGCTGTAGCTTCTATCAAGAAGTTAATTCCTTTCTTTACGTGTATGCGTGAAAGAAATAAGATTTCTTTTTTTCTGTTCCATGAAGTTTTTAAAGCTACATTCTTTACCTCTATTCCATTAGCTATTATTTCAATCTTATTGTTATAGTTTAGCTTTAATAGATTCTCTTTTTCACTTTGGGCAGTTGCATGAAGATAATCTGCTTTTACCACTGCCTGTTTCTGATAGAGTAGGAGAGCGGGAACTTTCTTGGTCCAATAGTGACGTTTGATAATCCATGGTTCCAACATTCCGTGTGGGGTTAGCACTATTTTATATCCTAATTGTTGTGCCCATTTTTGTGCAAATGCACATCCTGGCATCCAACAACAGTTTATATGAACTATATCCGGGTGGATTTCATTTAATAATATGCGCCATTCTTTTTTCATTTCTCCTAAAATAGAGTGGCTGATATAACGTATTTGACAGTTTACTATTTTTACAGGATTGGGGCTTTCATGTGAAACGATATATAGTTCTACTAGCTTGCCAAGCTCATTAGCTAATAATTGCATATATGCCGTTGTGCCTCCTGAGGAACGGTCTATGCTAGGGATATAATGGATGATTTTCATAATTTGTTATAGATATCAGAGTTATCTTCCTCCTGTGCATATATCATAAACTTTGGGCGTATACATTTGCATTCCTTTTGCCACAATAATCCAAACTATAGCGAAAATCCATGGCGACAATAAATATGTTAAAGCGAATGAAGCGCTGGAATGGCCACCGATTACAATGAGAACTTTTCGTATAATATTTAATGTAGGTTCGTGAAACAAATAGATGAAAAAAGAATAGCCACATATATTAGCTAACCAAGAATTTTTACTTAAGCAGAAATTTGCTCCTACTATTACATCATATAATCTCCAGATAGCTACTACCCCTACCATTGTTACAGGTAGGCTGATTAAATGCCAAAGCTTATTGGGATAAGCCACTTGAATAGTAGAAATAGTGATATAAAACATGATGATAGGTAATGCTTTTATTTGATGAAGCAGAGGCAGGAATCTAGCACCTAGCAAAAACCAAAATAGAGCTGAAATAGGTATATACGGAGGTTTGGAATAGCTAAGAATAAATAAGAGTATGAGTCCTAAGATTTCCACTTTCGGAAACAGCCGCATATAATATAGAAATGGAGTAATTGCTATAACCAATATTAAATCACGTAAAAACCATAGCTGAAAAGCTATAGGTGAACCGTTACCAGCATCAAAAAAGAGTGCGATGAAGAGTTGCCCAACTGATTTTGAGAGAACCTCATTTGTCATAGATCCGCTATTTATAAATTTAGATGTACCAGGTATCTGTTCTATTATGATAAAGAATAGTGGAAAGAATAATGCGGCAATTGAGAAAGGTACTATGAGTGTGCGTATTCTTTTTTGTATTTTTTTGAGTATATCTTTTATGTTGTCTATATGTAAAAAGAATAGATAGCCTGATATCATATAGAAAATAGGTACAGCTGTTCTTCCTAACATTCCACTAATTGCGTTTTGTAAATAGTGATTAAAAGGCATACCGAGAATCTCATGCGGACAATCGTGAAATCCTGTGTGGATGTAAAGCACAAGGATGATGCATGCCATTGACATCACTTTGATTTTATCACTTAGAATTTGATTCATTAATCTTTTGTTTGTTTATCAAATGAATGTGAGATAAGGTCTTAATAGATGAATCCTTTGTTTCTGCTAAAATATTTTGCACTTTTGGGTATATCCTTTATTGGTTTAGCTGGCACACCACCATATATTTTCCATTCTTCTGTATATGATTTGTTTAGTACGGCTCCAGCTCCTAATACAGAATATGCAGGTAGTGAACTGCCACCTAATATTTTAACGCCTGTTGATATAAAAGAATAGTCGCCTATGATTATGGGATGGCTGTCTTGTCGTGATTGGTATATATCAATTGAATGGGTTAGAAATTGTGAAGAGTAACCTGCTATAGTGACAAAATCTCCTATGTGAATATAGTTGGTACAATCTAAATGGTGATTTTTTGTTATAGCAGATTCTTGGCCAAGAATTAATTCACATACTCTTTCGGTATCGTGTGAAAAATGTTTTGAACCTTTTCCAATAGGATATCCTGTGATCCAATTATTTCTACTTATGTTACTGTTCTTTTTTAAGACAATCTTATTTAGGTGTATGCCAATGTTAAAATGCCCAATATGGGTTCCTTCTTCCATTATAAGATGTTCTGGATATATATAAGATAATCCTATTTTTGCTTTAGGATGAATTTCGTACTTCCAAATATTAATAAGGAAGAACCGTTTTAGTCTCCAAGGGAAAAAAAGGACAAAGAAGGAGAGTATCTTTTTCATTCTTTTTTTGATTTTAATATGGTTAAATTTAGTGTAAATAAAATTTTATTTTTTTGAATGCTTCTTGCTAACAGATAGTTCTGATAGGTATGAATTAAATATTTGCTTCCTCTTTCTTATAGTTACAACGGCTTCTTTTACTTGTTTAAAATTTAAGCGTAACAGATGATATATTAGTAGTTTATATAGTCGTTGGGATGAAAAATATTTTTTTTGATTAATCCCATATTTGCTACATATATAACAATAGGAATTAGTGAAGCTAATCCATGTCTCTTTATTGATTTTTCTTCTATTTCCTACTTTGTGTAAGAAAGAATATTGCGCACAATATATTGTGCGATATCCATTGTGTATAAGGCGATTAGATATGTCAAATTCCTCTAAGTACATAAATATTTTTTCATCGAAATATCCGCATTTTTTAAATACGTGACTTTTGAAAAACATAAATGCTCCTGATATAAAATGATATTGATCTATAAATATTTTTGAAGTTGTATGTGGAGGGGCGTTAAATTTGGTAAAGAACGATGGCGCTCCTCCATATTGATGAATTCCAATGCAACCTATTTGGGGATCTTCTTCAAGAGTGGATATAATTTTTTTAAATACAGGTTCTATAAGTTCCACATCATTGTTTATAAACAAGGCATAATCAGAATCGTATTGTTTGAAACCTATGTTGTTTGATGCTCCGAAGCCTGGGTTTGAAGGGTTGGATATAAAGTCCACTTCGTTATATTCTTTGATAAATTCTTCTTTATTCCATGAATGTTCAGGAGAGTTATCAACAATGATTAATTTAGCCTTATCATGTAAGTCATTATATTTATGATAAGAGTTGATGAAAAGACGTAATTCCTCTATATTTGGATTATATGTGACTGTTATGACTAATAATTTATATTTGTTCATTTTTGCAGAAAATGTGGTAAAGATGAGTTTTAGTTATTTGTTTTTTGGAATTTGCATATTCTTTTTTTAACGACTCTTTTTAAGTTGTGTAAATAATTAGAATAGAATAATGCAAACATAACAGCAAATGCAATAGAACCATTATTTTTTAATATTGCAGGTGGACCAAATAGTAAAAGTTGAAATGAAGATATAATAGTCCATAAAAGATATGCATTATAAAGAGATCTTTTTGAAAGACCTTTTAGACCTATTCGGTAAATTGTTATCATAATCCATAGAAAAATAGCAAACGCAAAAATTCCATTTGAAACTCCTTTTCCCATGACTACAGAATGACACGGTATCAATTTAAATGTTTCCGGATTTTTTTTATATTTACCTCCCGTCATTTTTAGTTGTAGCAAATAATACTTTCCTTTATGATCGATAGCCGAACTGCCATGTCCCCATAAGGGCTTATCAAGAAAAGCAATAGTGGAAACAAAGAAGTCTGTTCTAGCAGAGAGTAATATCATAAAAATATTAGAATTCCATTTTATCTTTTCAAATTGACTTCGATTCTGTTCTGATCCCCATTCTCCGCTTTTAACTTTGGGCATATAAATGAAAGATAGAAATAATTGTGAAGCAATAATGGCTATAATTAAACCTGGTATAATTTTTTTTAGTTTGATAGTTTTGTATTTATTATATAACAATAAAGCAAAAGTTGTGAAAAACATGGAGAAACCTAGAGATCTGGCTCCACCTATGATAATGAAAAAAGAAGCGCTGAAAAGTAATATATATAAATAATGTTGTATCCACTGCCATTTCATTAATGTAATTGTATAAACAACTGAAGCTATTATTGGGGCAAAATAAAATTTGAAGTAAGTGGCTTCTCCTGTTTCTGAAAAGCCAAATTGATCTCCGAATATTATAAGCCCTAAAATCTCACATATGGGTATCCATATAATCAATGAAATATCTTTTACTAATTTTTCAATAAAGAAAAGCATCAAAAATAGAGCCATTATAGTAATAGCAATACCTTTTGCTGCATTTATAAAGGTGTTTTGAACCATAAATTCAGCGATAATTTGTACGATAATAAGACAGTAGAAACCTATTGCTAATTTATTTAAGCAAGGAATTTTTTTTCCTTGTTCATTAAGCCATTTTAGCAAATGTGGAATTTGGGTTAACACAAATAATTCGGTGAGTGACATAGAACCAACTAAATCTACACGAACATTCATGAGAAATAATGCTGCTATGAATATTATTTTTTCTTTTTTGCTGATACAATGCATATTATTGGATAGTATTGTGAAATTCATGCCATATCGTTTCCCAATTAAATTTTTCAAGGTATTGATCTATAGTATCATAATCAATTGTTATATTGTCACAATTGTTTATTAGTTTGATTAGTTCTTCTTCTTCATAAGGATTGAAGAACTGAATAACCTTTGATGAAAATTCTCCTAAAGAACCTGCATTTGATGAAAATACTTTGCAATGGTATGATAGTGCTTCAAGAATAGGAAGTCCAAAACCTTCGTATTTAGACGGAAAAATAAAAGCAGAACAATTTTTATATAAATAGTCTAGATATTTATTTTCAATGTAGCCAGTGTATATGATGCGATTGGATTTTATTATATGATGACCTTTTCCACATATTACTAGTTTTTTTTCTGTACTTGTGGAAAGAAAGGCATTTACCATAAAATCAATATTTTTATGTGCAGATCCTAACCCTACGTATAAGAAAAAAGAATTATTTTTTAAACCTTTACATTCTTTACTAATATCTTTATGCTCAATTCTATTGACGCCTTCAGGCAAAATGATAGAGTCAATGTTATATATGCGTTTTAGGTCATCATGTGTTGTTTTTGAAACGGATATAATCATATCTGCATCTTTTGCTACATATTTAAAGAAATATTTTATGCGTAATTTGCGTAATGTCGCTTTTATTGGACTGACTTGAAAGAATCCAGGTACAACAAGATGCATTAAATCATGACATGTAATTATGTGTTTTACTCCTTTTTTATGCCAAAAAGGACCAATCATATCACCTGAATGATAAATCTCATAATTTTGTTTAGAAAGCCAAATAGAAAATTTTATATTATCTCTGAAATCATGCCTTTTATAGAGACATATTGTTTGTTTGAAGGGAAGATAGCTGATAGAATGGTTCACTATAATGGTTAGATTCTCTTCTCCATATTGTCTTGCATATCCTTTTGTGAGTTCTATAATGTATCTGCTGATGCCGCTTAGTTGTGGAGTGGAACTACGGCCGTCAATCAGTATTTGTATAGATGTATGTGTTTTCATGATGTTCTGAATATGTATTTATTTGATATTATTCTTATGACAGGATTGTATATATGCTGCAATATTTTATCGGCTAAAGTACATAGAAGATATATGAAACATCCGAGGATGATAAGAGTAAGCAAATAACAGACAGGGTTAAATATATAACTATTTATAGTAGTCATAATCTTAAGGATATAATAATGTCCGAAGTCAGAGTCATGTATAAGGTATACTGCGAAACTGCTGGCTGCTAGTGTATTGATAAAATTGTTTTTTAGAATTTTCTTTTTGAATGAAAGAAAAACAATGGCTGCTTGGGCAACCAGTAAAGGGTTATTATATCCATGTCCTGATGCTAAATCTTTGAAATAGTAATATTGGAGGATAATCAAGATGTTGATAGTTGTGAAAATAGCAATTAGCAATGTCTTACCGAGGTTGATGTTTAATAATTGAATGCTTCTTCCTATAATATACATTGTGATAAAATGTATAATGCCAAATCCATTACTTATTGTTTCATTGTGGATATATCCACACCAACAATCAATAAACAAAAAACTACCTAATAAGATGATAATGTGTTTCTTGTCTATCAGTTTATTTATAAAAGGTGCTAATAGGATAAGTAGTAGATATGATTGGACAAACCAATATGAACAATGAGTGATGAAAAAAAACGATTTTACAATGCGTGAAATAGAAAAATTGTATCCACAGAATATACATTGTAAACAATAGAGCAACCATGTATAGAATACAGACATGATGATGATATTAAGCATACTCTTTCTTGATTTTATGCCAAAATATCCTGTGATGATTACAAAAACATTGACATGCCATCTAATGATAAAATTGGTTATCTCTGCTGTTGTTGACTGTAAGATTGTTGCGTTTTCTGTTTTTGCAGTTCCCCATACAGCTAGATGTGTTATGATGATTAATATCATAACAACGATTCTGAGTAATTCTATTTCGGTTTCTCTAACTTTCATGGTTTTACATAAACTAATTCTTCAACAGATATGTCTTGTGGCAGTATGTATTGGTTATTTTTGTTCTGTGCAAACCATTGAAATAATGTACTTTCCAATTTGGGATTGGATATACAATAATTCTCATTTGATGAAATAACTTTGGCGGGTATTCCTCCAATGATAGAACCTGCTGGAGCATTTGCTGTATTTTTTCCTTCATTGACAAGACTGTTTGATGCAACAATGCAAAAATCAGGGATGGTAGCACCGGCTGTTAAAGTTGTACTATTACAAATCCAACATCCTCGACCTATAGAAATAGAACGCGTGCAAGGCTTGACTGTGCGTGTAGACATATTTGCTATGAAATGATGATTGGATTCTTGAATTTGACATCTATGGGCGATTATAGTTTGCTCTCCTATGGAAATATATTGATGGCAACCTAGATTTATATTATCGGTGATTATAACATTTGCACCTAATTCTAACAAAGCGTTTTTTTGTACGAGTATCCTTGTGGCACAACCTATTCTAGCTTTGCCGTGAAATATAATTGTACCTAGATTTGATAATTCACTATTGGCTAATTGGTGAGAAGTATTTAAACTGTTGTTTTTATTGAATACTATCATGCCAGTTTTGATTTTTCCTATAATTCGCATATCTCCTACTACACGGTAAAGTCCAGGAGTGCCATAAACAAACATTGGAAATTTTATCGCTTGCCGAAATGGAAAACTACAAAAATTGACATAAAAAGTGGCGAGTGGATTAAACCAATGACCGGTTAAGTTGCGGATTAATGCTTGAAAACCATATCGGTCATCAAGCTTCTTTATAAGTTTTCCTATTGAATACTTTTGATGTAATTCTTGAAATGATCTCATTTTTTTAATGCTATTTTATGAATCTGGTTCTTGATAAATTGTTTTTCATCATAGGTAAGTCCACATGTATATATGATTATTGTTGAACTTAGTAATGAGATTGAACACGTAAAGCAAACCCTGGTTAATGATGCTGGATATGATAATGTAATAGCTAATGGTAGGATGAGTGCTAATAGTGAACATTGTACGGATGGTACAAGAACATTCTTAACATATGTCTTGATTGGAATCTCTATTAATGTACTGGTTAGCTTTATACGGACAGTTAATACTATAAAATTGAACAATACCAATATACCTATAATAACATTGGGTGTAACATGTAGTTTTTTCAGTAATATATAGGATAGAGGTAATATTAGTAAATAGATACTGGATTGAATGATTTGATATTTTTTTACTGTACCTGTAGCAAATATAGCTAAATGAAGGGGTTTGGATAAACAATCAAAGATTATCATTACTATTGTTAGTTTTGCAAATATAACAGTATAGGTTGGTATCTTTTGTAACCACAGTTTCAAGACATATTCAATTTCTAAAAAGGCTGGAATGGCAATAATCATCATTAAAAAAAAACAGAATTTACTTGCTTTAAGAGTCAGATTCCGTGTCTGATCAATATTGCCTGCTGCGTAACTTTTAGTAATTTGGGGACTGATAGCTGTTTGAAAATTTCCGATAAATTGTATCATTACACTTTCCACTTGAACAGCTATTCCACGTGCTGCATTTACTACAGGACCGAAAAATAGGTTAAGTAATATATTTATGCCTTGAGTATTACACATATAAGCTAGGTCACCAGTAATGTTCCAAGAGGCAAAGCTAGACATCTCTTTCCAAATATTTTTATCCCATATCCATTTGAAATGTGTTTCTTTAAATTTCCTATAGGAATATTGCCAATATATTAGCTGTATCATTAGACTGACACTGACTGTCAATATTGAAAATATAATTAATCTATCTGCAGGAATATAAGGAAGCACTAAAACGATTATTAATTTTGCTATAACTTGTATGATGGATATGTATGCAAAGGCCCCCATATTTTCATGGGCAATAATTGAGGCGTTATATGGTACATTTAATATACTGACACAAGTGCTGAGTACACTTGCTTGGTATAACCATAAAGCGGCAATCAACCTGTCCTCCGGAATGATTAGTTTATTTGTGACAAACCATAATCCAATAGATTCTCCAATAATAAAAGTGAATAATGCAATGGCAATGTGAAAATTCATTGACATGCAGAATGTCTTATGTAATGTTTCTGAGTTGTTTTTCCCTAGCGCTGTTGTTATGAATCGAGATGTAGTAGTACTCATGGTCTGACTTAGAAAACCAAAGAATACAATTACCCCCCCAACTACATTGTAAATACCAAAATCAGTTATTCCTAATATTTCTAGAATGGCCCGTGTTGTATAGAGTGATACGGCCATTGAAAATAACATACGTATAAACAATAACAATGAATTTTTTGCTATACGTTTATTGTTGTTTGAATTTTCAATTGTAGTCATTTAAAGAATTTATGAAGTGATTCTTCTTTTACTTATTCTCATACATCTCTTGATAATACTTCAGATACTCTCCGGAGGTTACATTCTCCATCCACTCTTGATTGTCCAAATACCATTTTACGGTTTTTTCAATGCCTTCCTCAAATTGCAAACTGGGTTCCCAGCCAAGTTCTGTTTTAAGTTTATTGGAATCAATAGCGTATCTTAAATCATGGCCTTTTCTGTCTGTCACATAAGTAATCAGTCTTAGGGAATATCCTTCAGGATTACCTAATAGACGGTCTACAGTTTTGATAATAACTTTAATTAAATCAATATTTTTCCATTCATTAAAACCACCGATATTATATGTGTCTGCCATTTTTCCTTTATGGAAAATGATATCAATGGCACGGGCATGGTCCTCCACATATAGCCAGTCACGTACATTTTCTCCTTTGCCGTATACAGGTAATTCCTTGCCCCGACGAATGTTGTTGATGAATAGGGGGATTAACTTTTCTGGGAATTGGTATGGGCCATAATTATTAGAACAGTTAGTTACAATGGTAGGCATGCCGTATGTATCGTAAAAAGCACGAACGAAATGATCACTGCTAGCTTTGCTGGCAGAATATGGGCTGTGAGGTTGATATTTTGTTTCTTCTGTAAATAGAGTGCTGTCAAAATTCAATGCGCCATATACTTCGTCTGTTGAAATATGATAAAACAGCTTGTTTGCAAATTTTTCAGGAAGAGATTCCCAAGTTAATTTGGCTGCTTGTAATAGAGAAAGAGTTCCCATTACGTTTGTTTGAGCAAACGTAAATGGATCTTTAATGCTGCGGTCTACATGACTTTCGGCTGCTAAATGAATAACCCCGTCAATCTGGTATTGGTTAAAGATCTCTATTATTTTATTAAAATCACAGATATCAGCTTTAATAAACGTATAATTGGGGGCGTTTTCTATGTCTTTTAGATTGGCTAAATTTCCGGCATAGGTTAATTTATCCAAGTTGATGATGCGGTATTCGGGATATTGGTTGACGAATAACCTTACTACATGTGAACCTATAAAGCCGGCTCCACCAGTTATTAAAATATTTCTTTTAAATTTCATGATTGCATTTCTTTTAGTTCATTGATACATTTTTTCAAGGAGTCTTTCCAATAAGGAACAGGAATGCCGAAAGTTTCTTTGAACTTTGTCTTATCTAAAACTGAATAATGCGGACGTGTTACTTTGCTCGGGTAATCTTGGCTATGTATGGGAATTATATTGCAGTTATGTCCACTTAGCTCACCTATTTCTTTTGCAAAATCAAACCATGAGCATACTCCTTCATTACTATAATGGTAGATTCCTTGTTGATGTAACATGTTGCGCTCAATGATTAATGAGATGGCATGAGCTAGATCTTTTGCGTAAGTCGGGCTGCCTATTTGATCGAAAATAACAGATAGGCTATCTTTCTCCAGGGTAAGTTTCTGCATTGTTTTTACAAAATTATTCCCCCATTTAGAATAAAGCCATGCGGTTCGTAATATGATATAATTACATCCCACTTTTTTTATTGTTTCTTCACCGGCTAATTTAGTCTTTCCATATACTCCGATAGGATCTGTTATATCATCCTCTGTATAAGGAATATGATTATTCCCGTTAAATACGTAGTCCGTAGAGATATGAATGAGAGTTGCGTTTTGAGCTTTTGCGGCATTGGCTAATCGTCCTACGGCCGTATTGTTTAGGGCATTAGCTATATCAAATTCATTTTCTGCCTTGTCTACGTTTGTATAGGCTGCACAGTTTACAATGATTTGAATCTCTTTTTCTTTAACAGTTTGCAGAATAGCATTGAAATTTGTAATGTCTAATTCTTTTATATCTGTGAATATATAATGATGAGAACTGTTTTGTGCCATTAGGCGCATCTCATTGCCAAGTTGTCCGTTGGCTCCGGTAACTAAAACGTTCATATTCTGTTAGTATAGATTTGTGTTATAATCGAATAGCCATGAAGCGTCTTTTAATTTTTCATGATGCTTGTCTTTTTCAGAAAGAATGATTTGATTGGTTGGTATTCTCCAATTTATATTTAAATCAGAATCATCCCATGCTAATGCCCCTTCGCTTTGTTGTGCATAGAAATTGTCACATTTGTATTGGAAGATAACTTCTTGTGACAGTACACTGAAACCATGCGCAAACCCACGAGGTATGAAAAGTTGAAGATGGTTTTCTTCTGTTAATTCTACTGCTACATGTTTCCCAAAAGTGGGAGAGCCTTTGCGGATGTCAACGGCAACATCAAGTACAGCACCTTTAATGACACGAACAAGCTTGCTTTGCGTATATGGTGGTTTCTGAAAATGGAGTCCGCGTAATACTCCATAAGAAGATTTACTCTCATTGTCTTGTACAAAATTGATTTTACGAATTTTCTCTTCAAACTCTCGTTGTGAGAAAGATTCGAAAAAATAACCTCTTTCATCCTTAAAAAGACGAGGCTCAATTATTACTACGCCTTCTATGGCTGTTTCGATGATTTTCATTGCTTTAATCCTAATTCTTTGATGACTTTTAATAGATACTGTCCGTATTGGTTTTTCATCATAGGCTTGGCTAATTCATACATTTTATTTGCGTCTATCCACCCTTTCCGAAAAGCAATCCCCTCTAAACAAGCAACTTTTAATCCTTGTCGTTTTTCTATTACTTCGATGAAAGTAGAAGCCTCTGAAAGTGAGTCGTGTGTACCTGTATCCAGCCATGCGAATCCACGACCTAGTAATTGAACTTTAAGTTCTTTTTCTGATAAAAAATATTGGTTTACAGTCGTGATTTCTAATTCTCCACGTGCGGATGGCTTGATGTTCTTTGCTATATTTACGACTTTGTTGGGATAAAAGTAAAGTCCGACTACTGCATAATTGGATTTAGGCTGTGCAGGTTTTTCCTCAATACTGAGTACATTGCCTTGATTGTCAAATTCTGCAACACCATATCGTTCTGGATCATTTACCCAATATCCAAATACAGTAGCTTTGTTTTCTTCTTCGGCAGTACGAACAGCTTCTTTCAACATTCGAGTGAAACTTTGTCCGTAAAAAATGTTATCTCCTAAAATTAAGCAAACAGAGTCATTGCCAATGAACTTTTCTCCGATAATGAATGCTTGGGCCAAACCGTCTGGAGATGGTTGTTCGGCATATTCAAAATGAACCCCGTAGTCTGAACCGTCTCCCAGCAAACGCTTGAAACTTGGTAGGTCGAAAGGAGTTGAGATGATAAGAATTTCACGAATCCCTGCTAACATTAAAACAGAGATTGGATAATAAATCATTGGTTTATCAAAGATAGGAAGCAGTTGTTTACTGACTCCTTTGGTTATAGGATAGAGGCGTGTCCCCGATCCACCTGCTAGGACAATTCCTTTCATAATTATATATTTTATTTTCTCGACAAATTGTCGAGATGTATGTTTATTTAATATGCCTCAGTAAATTTGATTTTACTTTTAAATTTCTTCCAATCTCTTTTTTCTTGTCTTTTTACTTTGGCCGTTTCTTTCTTGGTATCAGTCAATATCTTATTGAAATAGTGCTTCTTTTTTTTCTGTATTTCAAGAAAAATCACTATCTTTAATAACTGTAACAATTTAATAATCAATAATATGAAACCAGAAAATTTCTTTCAATTAAACCTCCCTTACGGCATGGAAAAAGACCCGTTCACCAATGAGTGGACATTGTTTAACACCAATCATTCCCCCATGGGGTTCTACACCGCGGATAAAGTAGGGTGCGAGCGTTATCCCCTGTTCTCCCATCACTATTACGGACTGACCGACCGCTTTCTCTATAAACTGGTAGATGGCAGGGAAGAACTCATCCAGCGTGACCGGCAGGAAAAAATAACTTGTATTTATTTTTATGATATTCATTCTCATCCCTTTCCGCAAGGAAAAGTCAATGTAAGGAATTGGAGACAATATGCGCTGATTCTTCAAGAGATAGGACATCTGAAAGTCAGAATAAGGGCTTCCGAGTAATCGGAGGCTTTTATTTATTGGATTTGAAACAATGAATCATGTTTGTTGTCTTGTTGCTTCCTTGCAAATGATCCCCATATACCTAAAGACTTGATTCCGTATTTGTGAGCGGACTCTTGCTTGGATCTTTTTAGTATATGAATGATTTCCGTTGTACTTTTCATGTCTGCTTAAATTGTTCGGAAACCTATTTTCCGCAAAGCTACAAATTCCCCTCCACATTTCCTGGCATCCGCCCACCTTATTTCACCTTCTCCACAAACCCCACCGGCATATCCACCCCCGCGCATCCCAGCAAATCAAGTCTCACCACCACCTTGGTCTTTCCATTCATCTCCACCAGTTCCCCTTCGAACCCGGTCATCGGCCCTTTCACCACTTTCACCCATTCGCCGGGACACAGTGGCGCGGCACAAATCTCCACCGCCTCCTCGCTGTAATCCAGCATAAACCTGAACCGTTCCATCTGTTCATCCGGAATGACCGCCGGAGCATGTTCACCATGCAACACCATATACCGGCTGACAGCCGAAAGCGTCAACACCTGCGAACGCTCCGCGGCATCCACATGAACAAAAATCATCATAGGGATAACCACCCGTTCTATCTTTTTTTTCCGGTGCGTCCATTGGCGGATTTCTTCTTGTATGGGCAGGAAGTTTTCGATGTTCATTGCAGTCAGTCGTTCGGCCGTCTTTTTTTCGTGGTAAAGGCGGACATACGCCACTAGCCATTTTTTCATATCAGGAGGAGAAAGTAATGTTAGATGTTCTAAAAAATGAAAGAAATAGTGCTTCTTGAGCACGCTACGCTGTTACCTGTGTCATTACTAGGTAAGCTTGCCGTTGAATTTTGATGCAAATATAGACATTATTTTACTATAACAAAGGAAATGTTCGCAAAAAATGAAAAAATTAACATGAATAATGGATTAATTTCTATTTTTGCATCCTTTTTATTTTAATTCTTATTAACGATATGGAAAAATTAAAGCTTATAAGAAAAATCATGGCAGATTGCAATTTTTTCAAGAACTGGAAAAAGTGATGACGGATTATCGGCTTTCGGGAGAAGGTTATACGGATGAGGAAATGAGAGTATTGAAACATCTCTGCAAGGATACCTTGGCAGATATACATGAGTTTGAGCACAAGAAGGAAAGGGAAAAGAAGGAGAAAAAGAGGAATGATAAAAAGACGTTAAATTAAAGCGTATCTCTTTTTTGTACACTTGCTGGATGATAAATGGATGTATATCAACTTGTTGCCTTTGGCAAGTGTACAGTTTTAACTTTTGACCGCATGGACTTGTGGTGTACTTTTGTACCCTTGATGGTGGAAGGAGAAGCCTTCCTTTTGATAATTTAAATCATAAATAAATGGTTTATACCGATCTGTGCTCTTTCTATTTCTCGGTGTTCGATGAACATGCTGTAGAGATGACATTGGAAGAGTTCGTAGGATACATACGGAGCGAACGCTGGAAAGCGCCCGCCGAGGAGTATCAACGCCTGATGGCCACGGGCAAAGTTATAGAGGCCAAAAAGTTGAAGAGAAAACTGGCGGCCATGGTGATAGCCGGACGCTGCAAGGGGAGTCATGCCGAAGGAAATCTGGAACAGTGGAGCGGGGATGCCATGTTTGACTCCGACCACTGCGAGGGCCGTGGGATGGAGTTTTTGCAGGTGTTGAAAAGCACTGCCTGGGTAAAGGCGGCGTGGAGAAGCGTATCGAATGACGGGGTGAAGCCTGTGGTGCGTGTCGAAGCGGAGAATGTGGAGGAATACCGGCTGGCATATGCCATCGTGGCATGGCACATAGCGCAACTTCTTGATTTTCCTTGCGATATGAGCTGCAAGAATCCCACCCGTCCGTGTTTTGCCTCCTATGATCCGGAGGCTTTTTTTCATCCGGATGCCGAAGTTTTTCCCTGGCGCCAGTTCGTGGCGGAGCATCCCGAAAAAGTAAAAGAGATTCTGGAAGAATTGAAAGTAAAGGCTTCAGCCGGCGAAAAAAACACCGCAGGACATGGTGTATTGCAGGATAAAGCTGACCCGTCCCGGCTTCCGGCTCCGGCTTCGGGCATCTTGCGCACGTTTTTCAACGATTTTCTTTCTCATAATCCCTTTATGGACGGCAAAAAGAATGAGTTTCTGCTGAAACTGGGACGTGCCGCCCGCTATAAAGGCGTGACGGTGGAAGAGCTGGAACAGCTGAAAGCCTTGGCGGTGGAGAGACTGGCCGGCAAGGACTGTGATGCTGCGGATATCCCTCCGCGCATTGACTCCGGATACCGTTATGCCGACGTGAACGAGGTGCCCGAAAAGCCTCCTTTCAAGGCTCACAAGGCTCAAGGCTCACCTATGCGGTATTCTGAACCCGACAAGGATAGTGAAGACGCTGAACAAGAGAGGTTTGAGGGTGACAAACTGCGTCGCGACGTTTCCTATCTTCCGGATGAATTGTTCGACCGTTTGCCCGACTTTTTGAAGCGTGGGCTGATACATGTCCGCAACCGGCGTGAAAGGGATATCCTGTTGCTCTCCATGATTACCAATATCAGCGGTTGCCTGCCGGGGGTAAGGATGAATTATGGAGGAATGCTTTATTCCGCCCATCTCTATCTGGTGGTTCTGGCAGGTTCCGGCAGGGGAAAAGGGGTGATGCAACTGGCTGCTATCCTGCCCGCCGCCATCCAGAAGTATTATGATGAATTGAATAAAAAAGATGTGCGGGAGTATAAACAGAAACTGCTGAAGTGGAATCTGGAAGAACGGCTGGCGGCTCAGGAAAAGCGGGTGCCCGATTTGGATAAATGCCCCGAAGTGCCGGTGGAGCGAATCCTGAAAGTGGCTCCCAATATATCGAAAAGCCAGCTTATACTGGCTTTGGAGGCCAGTGGGACGGTCGGAGTGGTGATGAACGCTTCCGAACTGGATATGGTGAGTTCGGCCATGCATCAGGAGTGTGGGAAACATGACGATGTGATGCGTGCCGCCTCCCAGCATGAAGAGGTGGGATCTTATTTTAAAACGGACCACCGGCTTATCACTGTCGTTGAACCTCATATGGCGTTGTGTGCGTCGGGCACTCCCGCCCAGCTGCATAAATTTATTTCCTCCTTGGAGAATGGCATGTACAGCCGCGTGGCTTTCTATATCGGACAGGCTCCCTGGAAGTATAAATCGGCCGATCCCGGCAAGAACCGTCTGGATATGCGCGCTTATTTCAAGGAGATGAGCGAGGAATTGCTGCGTATGTTTATTTTCCTTTCCGGATCGCCCACCGAAGTGCTTTTCACCCAGGAACAATGGGAGGAGCATACGGAGCGTTTCCGCACGCATCTTCGCGAGGTGGTGTCGGAAGATGACGATTCTCCGGGAGCCATTGTGCTGCGTCACGGGCTGATGGCGACGCGTATTGCCATGGTGCTGACGGCATTGCGTAAATGTGAGCCGCAATGGAATACTCCGGAATGGAAGTGTTCGGAGGAAGACTTCCGGACGGCGATGCAGATAGTCGATGCGCTGCTGGAACACAGCCTGCTGCTTTCCACCTCTATGGATGGTTCTTCCGGAGGACTCAAGCCGGTAAGGTCCTTTTACAGGTTGCGTCCTGCCTTGAAGAAACTGCCTGAAGTGTTCACCTATTCGGAACTGGTGGTGGCGGCCAACGGGGTAGGGGTATCCACAGCATCCGTCAAACGCTATTTGTCGCGATTGGTGTATTATCAAATCGTTGAAAAAGAGGGTAATAAGTATAGAAAAACAGGCAAATCCTGGCCCAAAAAACCACATTAGTGAGCCTTGAGCCCATGAGCCTTGAAAACAGGTAAAAAGGTCCTGTTGTTTTCTGAAAACAACAGGACCTTTTTTTAAAAGAACAAGGGGTTTGGAAGCATCCGTCTCAGGGTTCTCCCAGATGCTTCACAATGAGGGCTACTTCCTGCTTCAGGAAGCTGTGGCGGAATTTGTTATACCCCGCTTCTTGTAATTCTTCCTTCAGGGGAGTGTTTCCCTGTATCCAGCGGTACAGGGTTTGCAGGGCTGCTGCGGCATTTCGTCCGGGGCTATATAGTTCTGCCAGTTCCGCTTTGTCATACGCCCGGATAATGAATGGTTTTTCTTCTTGGTTCATGTCTTTTTCTCTGTTTTAATGGTAGTGTAAAGATACAAAAAATGTCCCTGTTTTCCTAGTATATATGTCAGTTATTCTCGACATTTCTCGACAATGCCCTACGGCTCTCTACATATGCCGACATCGGACTCTTTGCCCCATCGTATCTTTGTCATGTGATCAGAAACTAATAATTAGTGGTTAGTGGTTAGTGATTAATGGTTAGTGGTTGATTATTAAGTGATTTTTTAATTTTCAATTTTCAATTTTTAATTTAAAAAGAAGATGGGAAAGACAGTTTCTTATTCGGTGGTCAAGCGTAACAATCCGCTTGACAAGGATGCGGCGCCTAAGTTTTATGCGCAGGCTCAGGCCAATGGTCATGTAATGATTCGCGAAATGGCGGATCGTATCCAGAAAACCTGTACGGTGACACGTGCGGATGTGATGGCGGTGCTGACTGCCTTGGAAGATGTGATAATGGAAGCACTGGAAGGAGGCGAGATTGTGCGACTTGCCGATTTGGGTACCTTTCAGATAGGTTTGAGTGGAGAAGGCGCGGATTCGGAGGATACATATGATGCATCCATGATCAGGAAGGCACGTATTAATTTCCGTCCGGGCATTGCATTGAGCGGGATACTTGCGGCTTTGAAGTATACCAAGGTGGATAAGTTGCCGGTGAAAACGAAGGAGGAGCAAAAACCTGCTTAAAGAGAAGGAACTGAAAATGTTTAATTTAAAAAGATTTTAGGAATGAAAGGTAAGACGTTTTGGAGTACTATTTTAAAGGTAGTGATTGCAGTGGCTACGGCTATTGCGGGTGTGGTAGGAATCAGCTCATGCGTAGGAGGATGAGAGTGATTAATCTGATTGTTGTCCACTGTTCCGCCACAAGGGCGGACAGGGACTTTACCGAGCGGGATCTGGACGTCTGCCACCGCCGGCGGGGAATGAATGGTCCCGGATATCATTTCTATATCCGCAAAAACGGAGATATAAAGACTACTCGCCCTTTGGAAAAGATAGGCGCCCATGCACGTGGATATAATGCGGAGAGTATCGGAATCTGCTATGAAGGCGGAGTCAGTGAGCGCGGCCGGCCGGCAGATACAAGGACAGTGTGGCAGAAACATTCGTTGCGGGTGCTTATCAGGACGCTGTTGATTGATTATCCCGGTTGCAGGGTTTGCGGACACCGGGATTTGAGCCCGGATGTGAATGGAAACGGCGAGATAGAGCCTGAAGAATGGATAAAGCAATGTCCTTGCTTCGATGTATCCAAAGAAATGACTGGTAAATAATATGTATATATAATGCGCTGATAAAACTAATCCTTTTCTTTATATGTTAATTTATTAACATTTATAGAAGAGGATTAGTCTTTATTTTGTATGTAAGTAATTAAGAAATTACTTTTTATTTACATGATCCGCGCCATATCCATATCCGTAACCATATTTTTTGCCATATCCGTAATATTTGCCATACTTGCCGTATCCATAGTAATATCCGTACTTCTTTTTCTTCATGTCCAATCCGTTGATGATGGTACATAAGTTGGGCAGTTTCTTCTGTTCACTCAGTTCGTTGATTAATGTATAATCTGCTTTGTGAGTATAGTCTGCCCGGCAAACATAGATGCTGGTATTGGCTACCCGTGAGATCAGTTGGGTATCAGTAACCATACCGATAGGCGCTGTGTCAAGAATGATGTAATCAAAATGATTCTTCAGTATCTCGATGGCTTGCGGTAAAGATTCGCGTGCCACCAACTCTGTGGGGTTGGGGGGGATAGGGCCTCCCGGCAGAATGTACAGATTGGGATTGATAGTGGAAACTTGTACCAGCGACATCAGGTCGGTATGTTCCGGATCGGCCAGGAACTGGCTGATGCCTTGTTCCTTGTGTGATAGCCGGAAAGCTTTGTTCAGCCCCGGTTTGCGGATGTCCAGACCGATGATGATGATTTTCTTTCCCAGCAAAGCAAGGCTCACTGCCAGATTGGAAGCGACAAATGTTTTTCCTTCCCCTGTTGTGGTAGAGGTGACCAGGATTACTTTCTCATCACTCTTCATCATGTAGAGCACATTGGTGCGTACACCCCGGAAGGTTTCAGCCATCAGGTCATTCTGATTTTCATGGACTACGATAGCTCCTTCTGCCGGCTTTTCTTCCGACAAAGGTATATCACCCACAATGGGCAGGGAGGTGATTTTTTCTACGTCACTGCGTCCTTCTATCTTATACTTGAAGAGTTCGATGATATAGATCACGGCTACCGGTAGGGCGATTCCCAGAATAAATGCCACCAGATAGATCATCTTTCCTTTGGGCGATACGGGTAGGATATCTGCCAGCGCTTCGTCTACCATGCGGGCATTGTTGGCGGTTGATGCCAGGGTGATGGCATTTTCTTCACGCTTTTGCAATAGCATCAGGTAAAGTCCTGCTTTGATTTCCTGTTGGCGCGAGATGCTGACCAGCTGGCGTTCCTGTCCCGGAGCGCTGGTGATGCGTCCGGCATATTTTCCTGCCTGCCGTTCCAGATCCGTCTTGGTGATGGTCAAGCCTCTTTGTACACTATTGATCGTCGTCAGGACATTGCTGCGCATGGCGCGGATGCTGGCATCCAGGTTGACCACTACCGGATTGTTTTCCAGGGAGGAACGGAGCAGTCGCTTGCGTTCCAGCAACATTTCATTGTAACGGTTGATTAATTCGGTCAGTCCGGTATCTGTCAGTCCCACATTGACCGGTAGCACTTCGTAGGCATGGTCCGGATTATTGGCATAGCCGGCCAGGAATTGTACCAGCCGGAGCTGGGTGCTGTTTTCGGCCCGTTTCTTTTCGTATTCCGAATTTTCGCTTAAAGCCAGTTGGGCATCACTTTTCAGGTCGGTCAGCCCGGCATCACGTTTAAAGGTTTCCAGCTCCTGTTCCGTAGTTCCCAGTTCGCCGTTGATGATTTTAATACGTTCATCAATAAATTCCGCCGTCTTGGTCGCCACTTCGTTTTTGTCATCATTGGCATCCCGGTTATAGATTTCTACCAGTTTGTTGATAAAGTCTGCGCCGCGCCGCGTATGAGTGCTCTTTACGGAGATTTGCGCAATAGTAGTGGACTTGGAAGTAGGCTCAATGCTCAATGCCTCTCTGTAACCACCGGCTACGCTGCGGGGGGATGAAACGGTGGCTATGATATTCTGTTCACTTTTTACAGCCGTTGAATCTGTGGGGGTGAAACTGAAGGTGCCTGACGGAGTGGTCAGCAAGGCAGGCAGTTTGTCGAACTGCTTACTGTATTCCTGTTCGCCGATTAAGATTTTTACGTTCAGTTTGTTTCCCGGTTGTAAAGTCAGGTCAAGACGGGCTGTTGCGGGTAATCTCTGGGCTTCTTCGGGGGTGATCCATACTTTGACGGGGGAGTTCTTATAAAGTTTCACGTCCTGAAAACGGCCCTTTGCCGCATAGCTGATATAGAGATCCAGTTCCTCCACCACTTTTCGGATAAGGGTACGAGATTGCAGAATTTCCACCTCATTGTCAAAGTTGCTGATGGAGGAATAGAATCCCAGATCTTCCAGATCGGCCATGCCCGTACCGGACTTGCTGCTTTTGTCATTATCTTTAATGATAACGGAGGCCGAAACATTGTATACAGGTGCCGTATAGCGCAAATAGAGCCATGCTCCCGCCGCGCATATCAGGATGCATGCCGCAAACCAGGGCCAGTGAATGAGGTATTTAAAAAGAATAGCTTTAAAATCGGTTTTCTCTTCTTTTTCTTCCAGGTAAATGTCGTCGTACAAATCTTCTTTCATAAATTCTGTTTATTTGGCAATGGTTACTATCAGGCTGACCAGTGAGACAAGGGTTCCTACTACAGAAAACCAGATGGTGGTACTGTTGCTGATTCCTGCATTCTTCGCTTTGGTCTTGTTGGGGGTGACATAAACTACATCATTTTGTTGCAGGTAGTAATAAGGGGATACAATGATATCGGCATCATTCAGGTTCAGAGGGATCACCTGGCGGTTGCCCTGTGCATCTTCACGAATCAGTTTCACCATGTCCCGTTGCCCGTATACGGTCATATCTCCTGCCATAGCCAGTGCTTCCATGATATTTACCTTTTCATTGGTAATAGTGAATGTGCCGGGGCTGGCAACTTCTCCCATTACGGAAATTTTGTAATTTGCCATGCGTACATTCACTATAGGGTCTTCCTTGATATAGGTTTTCAGCTTTTCTTTTATCATATTTTCAGCCTGGCTTTTGGTAAGACCACCAATGTGCAAGGTTCCTAAAACAGGAAAATCAATATTTCCACTATTGTCTACTAAGTACTGTTGTAGTGCCGGTTGGCTGGTCAGATTTTTACTGTTTGCCGTGATAGGGGTGGCTACAGTCAGATTAAAAGGAATGGCGGCATCAGGGTCGCTGGTATTTACTGTAATAGTCAGCAAGTCCTTGGGCATGATATGGGCATCATACAAAGGTGTTTTGACATTTGCCCCATTCAGATACTCGGACCCTTGCAGGTAAGGCACTTTTTTGTAGGCGGTACAACTACATAGCAGTAGTGAAACCAGTGCGAACAGTGTGAATTTCAATCTTCTCATTTTTGGCTCTCTATTTTTAAATTTTCAATTTTTAATTCTCAATTCAATAAGCTTTTTTGTCTTTGTGGAGTGCATTTGCCACGGTCTTGTATATGATATAAAGATCGAGCAGGAAAGACCAGTGCTCCATATACCAGATGTCGGCTTTTACACGTCCTTCCATGTCTTCCGGTTCACGGGTTTCGCCACGGAAACCGGTGACTTGTGCCCATCCTGTGATGCCGGGTTTGATGAAATGGCGTACCATATATTTATTAATGATTTGGGAATATTCTTCCGTATGTTTCAGCATATGGGGGCGGGGGCCTACGATAGACATATCTCCTTGCAATACATTGATGAACTGTGGAAGTTCGTCAATATTGGTACGGCGCATGAAATCGCCGAATTTGGTTTTTCTGGGATCATTGGCGGTGGCCTGCACTATGTCCGATTCTTTATTTACTTTCATGGAACGGAATTTATAGCACCAAAATTCTTTATTGTTGAGTCCGTTACGCTTCTGATTGAAGAAAACGGGACCGGGGGAAGTTATCTTTATAATGGTTCCTACGATAATAAACAGAATGGGAAAAAGTGTGCATAAAAAGAGCAGTGAGAAAGCTATATCAAATATGCGTTTTGCCAGTTTGTTTTCTATTTTTCCCAATGGTTCCTTGCGGATGCTCAGTACGGGCACACTACCTATCATTTCAAAGTACATGCGGTGGCGCAGGTAATTGCGTACATTGGGTACGCTATAGAAATGGATCAGGTTGTTTTCGCAATGATTGATGATGGGCACGATATGTTCACTCAGGGCTGAAGGCAGGCAGCAATAAAGCTGGTTGACTTTATTGTGTTTCAGGTACTCAATGGCCTGTTGGGGTTCTCCAAGATAGTTGCAGCTTGCCGGAAACTTAGCATTGGGGGCTGTGTCAAAGTAGCCTAATACCCGATATCCGGAAGTTGAATCTGAAGTCATTTCATGATAAAGCTCGGCTATATTTTCAGTGCTTCCCAAGTAGAGGACGGTGCGAAAATTGCCGCCATGACTTCTATATATCTGTATGCAGTATCGGAAAAATAAGCGGTAGAAAATGAGACATACGGTAAGTAGAATGAAATAAAAGACAAAAAAGCGTCTGGAAAATATGCCAAATTCTGATAGCACAAGTAAACTGATGGATAATAAAGAGAAATAAAGGACGTTCCGAAGTACCCGGAGTACAATTTGATCGGCACGGGTACCCCGGCTATGCAATATGACACCGCCTGAGATGGTACATGCAAAATAACATACACTGAATAGAGTCAATATTTGGGGTAAAGCGCCATCGTAGGTTCTTTCCCCAAACAACTCTATCCACATTGAACTAAAAGAGATGAAAAGTACATTCAGAATAATTAAATCTCCTAGAATGACTGCTAATTTTAGTGCTTTGTTAAATCGCTGAATTTGTATCATATGTTTGTTTATTTAGATGCCAGATCCATAATATGCCTTTAAATTGTCCTTTTGAAGACGTCCTTTATTTTCTTTTTGATATCCTTCTGTTACTTCGTAAGTAACGGAAGGTAAGTTAAATGACTGAATGTATAAAATTATATCCTGTATATTACAAATGTACTAACTAGTAATACTGTGAAATATAGTAAATTTGTAGCATTGCGTTGACTCTTGTAAGCGCTATGTGTGTTCTTATATTTTTTTGTTTAATCTTGTTATTGAAATTGTTCGCGTTTTTATTGTTTTTTATTTATTCTATGGGCATTTTTATTAAAATCTAGAAAAAAGGTGTGCCTTTATTTGTTTACTATCAGTTAATTGTCTAATTTTGCCCCGAAAATGGTTTCCGTTACTTACGAAGTAACGAGAAATTAATATGCTGATAAATAGATATATAACTGCTTATGCTCTTTTCTTTCCATTATTTTCAACGTATAGAATTATTGTATCATTCGCTCTCCTTATCTCTTCATCTTTGAAGCTTTTCATATAGGTTTCTGTCATTTTTGTTGATGAATGTCCAAAAGCTTCGCTGATTAACTGTTCAGAGAAGTGACAATATTTGGCAAGCGTGGCCCATGTATGTCTGAGCGTATAGGTACTGATTTTTGCGGTCACTCCGCATTTCACGCCCAGGCGTGCCATATTATAGTTCATGGTTCGCAAGGCCTGCTGGTATTCCACGTATAAATCCTCTCCCTTGTTTTTTCCGCTAAGGATAGGAAAGAGGTAAGGCGAATCTGGATTTGTATTCCGGTATGTTTGAACCAGTTCTTTGGCCGTTTCCGGTATGTCAACGGTCATTTCCGTTCCTGTTTTTTGTCTGTGATAGGACAGGGTATTTCCCTTTAAATCGCATTTGTGGAGATTTGCCAGATCTACAAAAGGCATTCCACGTAGCTGGAACATCAGGTTGGCCCACACTCTGCACAATACTAAATCTTCCGGCAGTTCTTTCAATGGGGTGCCATTCAGCAGCTTATTGGTGTCTTCTACTTCCAATGCACGCTTCGTATCACTTTTCACACCGGTATAGACGTGTTTAAACAGGCTGTAATCTTCTGCGACCAGGTGCTGGTCCGCTGCCTTGTTGTAAGAGCTGCGCAGGGTGCGCATATAGGTGGAAACGGTGTTCCAAGTTAGTTGCTTGTCACGCAGGTGATTTTCAAATTGTTTCAAGGTTGCCCGATTAAGTTGGTGGAAGTAAATAACATTACATCCACAGAACTCGGAGAATGCATTCAAGGTACTTTGGTAGATATGTGCCGTACTGAAACGGTTTTCATCTTTCAGTTCTTTGATGGTCTTGTCCATAAACTCATTAAATTTTTTATTCTTTCCCATGACATTTTGGTTTTTATTGATTTTATAAAATGGTGTTATTTCATTAACAAAATCGAATATAGGTCGAAATGTTCGAAATAGAAAAATTATTTATCAAATTCTGCATTATTTATACGTATTGTCTAACCATTTACTACAGAAATAAGGTTTTAGGGATCATCTGTCTGGTTCAGAAAAAATATCAGATCATATAGGTATTCACATAACGTGATAAAAGCAAATATTATCCGGGATATAATTATTTATATCCTGTCATTCTGTGAGTAAGGAGTCTGAATACATTGGCTTGTACTTTACAGATTCATCACTGTGTTCAGAATGACAGGACGGATAATAATACCGCCGGACTTTTGACACAAGATCTTGGTCGTCTTTGTTAGGATGTAATAATCCTGACCGAAGGTTATTTGCAGATGGTTATTTCAACTCTGCGATGAGAGGCTCCATTCACTTTATGGGTGTCTCCGATGGCTTTGGCAGAATGGATGTAGTCGTTTCCGATGCCATTCTTGTTGAGAATAGCCAGTACATTTGCCAGTCGCTTTTCACTCAGAGCTTGATTTTTTTCTGTTCCACCTTCGGCAGAAGCTTCTCCTACCAAATCGATTGTAATCTGGTCATTGGCTTTCAAGTCATCGGCCAATCTGCTCAGGCGTTCTTCATCAGCTTTTGAAACGGTTGAACTGTTGTTGTCAAACTGGATAGTCAATCCCTGGATGGTGACCATTTTTCTGCTTTCGCAAGCTGCTACAGCGGCAGAACAATCTTCAAGCTGTTGTTGCAGAGTCTTGTTCTCTGCATTGGCTGCTCTGAGCATCTTTGCGCTTTGGGCTTCTGCTTCGCGGGCTTTGGCTGTTTCGGCGCGTAACTCATTACACTTGTCCAGAGTTTCTCTGTACAATTGCTTGTTGGAGCGAATACCTTGTCGCGCACCTACGAAGTTGTAACGGACCACAATGGCTGCCGCTTCCAGTCCGCTAGGTGCGAAATCATCCGAAGTGAACAGGGCTTTGTATTGTCCTTTCACTCCCACGGTGAGTTGTGGCAGGAGGTCATATTCTGCCGATAGCACCACCGGAACATAGAACGAGCTGTAGTTATGGTGGCTGTTGCCTGCCTTTAACCAAGTATAGGAGGTCCAATTGTCGGTGCTTCCCGTAGCATTGTTGGGGTCTTCCCATTGTTCATTACCCATGCCTATGACATAGGTGTTACCTTTGGCAAACATCATACCCGCACCGGTTCCTGCGTAAAGATTGAACTGCTTGCACTCGCGGTTTGCCCAAAGTTCCATAATGTTGAACTCGGCAGTCAAATCAATAGTGTGGTACATGTTCCACAATTTACGGTAAGCTATGCCGCCGTGATTGGCGGTGTTCTCTGTGAGTCCTGCACTTGCCCCGTTAAAGGACGGACTTGTTGGTTCAAAGTGCTCCAGGCGTTGTTCGCGTTTGTATTTGGAGAACTCGTAGTTCAAGCCGAGACGTATCCAAGGACGCAAGTTGTAATTCACACCCACCCCGGCTTCCGGGGCGGTAGACATGCCTGTGGTGGAATTAACGCTTTTGAACTTCAGTCCGGTGGCCCACGAAGCGCCTCCTTGGATATATACGCTCCAAGTATCCGTTCGAAGGGCTTTATAATTGTCTTGGGCATTGGCTATTGTGGGATGCACCATAGCTGTTGCCATGCCGACAATTGTTAGCATTTTTTTTATTCTTCTCATCTTACGTCATCTATAGTATTAAAATAATCAGTGTCACCATGAGGATCTGCTGTCATATAAACTTTTACATGCCCTTGTGTAGTCAAGTCTCCGGTTTTATCATTGTAAAATTCTAATTTTACATAGCCACCTGCTTTACCGTTGCCATTGTACTTTACGTTTGTTCCGGCTAGATCAGTAATAACAATGTCGCCACATCCCAAAGCACATGTTCCTTTGTTAATCTCATAAATAGCAGTAGTATACATTCTGATAGCTTTCACTACTTCTTGATCTACTCCGTTTATATTTTTAATAGTCAAACTTGGAATAAACCTTTGATCACTGGTTTCTTTTTGTTTAATTTCGATAACACAAGTATGGGAGGATACTTGTGAGGTAGTTACCTCTGGGGTTGTGACAGTTAATGTACCTAGAAGAAGATTAGATAACTCTGCATCTCCGTTGATAGCTGCCCATACATCCGGTTTCATATATAAAGCTGATTTATCATTTTCATCACGATAAATGCCGTTGTCATTCAATGCCTCAATGGCCTTTTGGATAAGGTCCAATTTCTCTGCCTGGGTAATAAACCCTTGGCTCACCGTTGTATTCAGCAAATTCAATTTTTGCTCCAATGACAATGTTTGCGCTTTGATGGCTGCCTCTATAGCTGCCAATTTATCGCTTGTACCTTCGATAGCCGTTTTAATAAGCGCCAGATTTTCGTTCTGAGTAATGAAACCTGCACTGACTGCCTCGTTCAACAGGGCAATTTTTTGTTCCAGTGACAAAGTTTGTGCATTGATTGCTTCTGTAATGGCTGCCAATTTATTACCTGCACCTTCAATAGCCTTTTTGATAAGATCCAAATTCTCGGCTTGGGTAATGAAACCTGCATTGACTGCTTCATTCAGCAAGTTCATTTTTTCAATAAACGACAAGGTCTGATCTTCAATAGCCTTTGTAATGGCATCCAATTTATTACCTACACCTTCAATAGCAGCTTTGATGAGTTCCAGCTTTTGTGCTTCGCTGATAAAACCTTCTTCAACGGCAGTAGTTAGCAATGCCATTTTGGCTTCCAGCGACAAGGTCTGGTCTTCAATGGCCTTTTTGATTGCATCCAGTTTGTTGCTTACGCTTTCTAGGGCGGTCTTGATCAGTTCCAGTTTCTGTGCTTCAGTGAGGAAGCCTTGTTCCAAAGCCGTGTTCAGCGCATCCATTTTCTGGCTCAGTGTCAGAGTCTGGTTCTTGATGGCTTCGTTGATGAGGTTCAGTTTCTCTGCCATGGTCAGGGTTTGGTCCTTGATGGCATTAATCAGTTCGGTGAAATCCGTAACATGTGTGTCTTCCTGCGAAAAATTGATAGTAGGAGCATCGTTTTCACATGATGTGAAAGTCGCTACACCTAGTGCAAAGGCTGCGACAATAATAAAGTTTTTCTTCATTGATATATAAATTAATTAATACGATGGAGAGAGTGTTGTTTATTTGTAATTCTGCGTAGGTTCTCCATTTACCTGTAACAGATTGCTTTTTAATTTAATAAGGTATTCCTTCGTCATCCATCCATTCTTCAAATTTCTGTGGAGAGATATGGAAATCCAGAACTTTATGGTAAATATCATTATTGATAATACTGGATAACGGGACAAGCTGTATAAAATTCTTCTTTGTGATCTCTGCTTTAAAGATAAGATACCCGGAAGGCCTGTCGATTATAGAATAAGCATGTATGATGCTGTCTCCCAACACAAATAAAAGCAAAAGGGCTGAACGCTTATAAGCGATCCATACATCACCTGCATCATACAGGTGGATCAGCCATTGGCTTTTTCTTTCATTCTCTTTCAAATCAGCCTTCATGGTGTGCGTTTATTGGTCTAATTCTGCATGATTTATACGTATGATCCATCCGTTCACTTTCATTTGCGGGCAAATGTATGGTTTAAGAGGATTCTCGGTAGGAGTCAGGAAAAAAATCAGGTTATATCGGTCTTGCCTGTCCAGGTATTCCTGTGGGGCCATGTTTCCGCCGTCTATATGGCGTGATAACAACAAATATTGTGTAAGCGGGATATTGAATATTGACTCTCCGCTAGGTTTGTAAACTAGATGGAGGCGCGTATCGTCATTTTCCATCAATCGGAGGGTATTCATGCCTGCATTCACCACTTGTATGTCTTCCAGATTGGCATTTTCTTGCATGAAGGGAAGGTAATGAATCGGAGGGACGGTGTCCTGTGGAATATTCAAATGGTTCATACATCCGTTGGTGCTGCTCAATTCCAGCCGAAACTCATCGGAATTTAGCGGATGGGTGCTCATGCTTTGCAGTATGCAACTCATCATATTGACGTTTTTAGTGAGAGAGACGGGGAATACACTATATTCATCACTGATATGTATGTTGTCCAACCGGCCATGAAAGAGGTATGAAAGTCGTTCTTTGTATTCTCCGGCTTCATTGCATGCCAATTTCAGCGAGGAAGGGGTATATTGATAACAAGAATCCATCAAACCTGCCCATACCAGGAAACTGTAGTCTCCTTCGGGCAGGGATGACGGGATTCTTATCATACATTGATTGTTATGGAGCGTCAGACTATCTACTTCCTCTTTATCTATGCAGTTTCCGTCCCGGTCAAAGATAAATAGAGTGGCATCTTTGACCTGTGTGGAGGCTGCGTCCACATTCATCATATTATATGTATAAGATAACTTCAACCAACAGCCGGCAGGGCAGTCGGAACGGTCATCGTCTACCCATGAACATGCGGTACACAGAAAAAGTGCGCACAGGGTAAAGAGTATAGTAGTAGTCTTGCTCATTGTTTTTCTACTTTGAATGATTGTTTTATTATTCCAGATTGCCGTTCTGGCTGCGTACTATCCACGGGTCTACGTCAATCGTGGCATCCAGGTAACCTTTCTTTTCATCGGGTATTTCAGGATCTGTATTAGGTGTTCCTTCACCTAGGCCGCTGATGCTGGTAATGGTGATCTGGTACATGTTATTACGTACAATACCATATTCCATGACTCCCATATAGGTCGGCATTCCGTTGTCCAGGTGTCTGATCCAGTAATTATAATAGCAGTTATAGCTGCCTTGCGATTTGTTGAAACGCTTGATGCTGTACTCTGCCAGTTCTTTGTCACTGGGGTTTTCGGTGGCCGGAATATTAGCTTTTCCTACTTCTTTTACCGCCTTCAGTGAGGTGTAGAAATTGTAGTTGAAGTAATAGAGCGTGTTGGGGTGATCCTTGGAAGGAACCGTGGTTCCGTCTTCATTGAAACAGTGGTCTTCGGGGATGGTTATGTTACATTTAATGACTGCACCGGTGGTGTAGGCCTGTAACTGTGCCGGACGGAACATACAGTTTTCCAGACAGTAAAAACTGGAGAAATTACCTTCTCCTGCTGCGGGGAAACTGCCGCTGAAAGTCAGGCTTCCGGCTGCTGAAAGAGGATTGGCAAAGATACTGCCGTTGAAGCTTGCAGCTCCGGCTACGGTTTTGTCAAAGAAATAAGGGTCGATGGCATAACCGTCCACATCGGGAATCGTCGTGAAGTTGGTGTTGAGATCCCAGTCGGTGATGGCCGGAGGAGTATCGGCGGCATTGGCCAGTGTAGCCACGTGGCGGTACAGGTAATAATGCTTGCTCAGGTTCACAAAACTGTAGTTGGTGGGGACAATTGTGGCGTAAGTATATCCTTTGCTGTCTGTCAAAGGATAATTGTCCTGGCTTCTTCCCAACATTAATTTGGCTACCACACGTTCCAGAGTGATGTTTACCGTAGTATGATTGTCGGTAGTAATGGTAGCTACGGGACTTGATGCGCCACGGTTGGTCATGATGAACCCTCCTGTGGGGACTTCACCGATTTCTCCGTTGGCGTAACTCTTCTTGTCAATCTCTGCCAGTAAACCGTTGATGGTGGCCGGGCTGGTAAGAGAATTGTCGGCATTGGCCAGTGCAAAAATGCGGTAGGTTCCGGGGTCCAATGTCACGCTGTTTGAGGTGTAAGAGACATTGTTACCATTCACAACAGGCGTACTGAGGCCTTCTACGTCGAATGTGCGGTAAAGGTTGCCTGTCGATTCGCTGAAGAGGAAGAGGCGTACTTTGTTTACCTTGTATTCTTCCGGAGATCCCAGATCATGGTCCCCGCTGTCTTCGGCAGAGCGTCCGCCGGTTGAGTTGGGTACTACGAAGTTGAAGGTGGTATTTTCCTGACCTTCTACTACAGGTGGTTTGATGGTGCTTGAATTGTCAACATCTGCATCATTGATACATGCTGTCATGCCGGCAGCAAGTAGTAACGACATAAAGATTTTCTTACTGTTCATAACTTTTTTGTTTTTATTAATAATTAAAAAGGTTGTAATAACTTCAAATTTTCTGTGGCTTGTTCCAGTCCTGCGGCTTCGGCTTCGCGTAGTTTTGCTTCGGCTTCTTTATACTCTCCTTTCAGCAGGTGGCATACACCTATGGCCAAAGTCTTTTCCGGACTTTCCGGACTTTTCGCCAGATAGTTTTCCGCACTGCCGGTATCTCCTTGTTTAAGGGCGATGCAGGCGGCATTGTGGTTGGCAACCGGATGTTCGGGATTGAGCAGAACAGCCGTCATGAATACTTTGTTATATTCTGCACTGCCTTCGGCATAAGTTTGCGCTATACGGAACATCTCGTCTATGCTCAGGTTCTTTGGTTGGGTGCGGAATACCTCTTTAGCTTGCTCCACGGTGAAAGGGCGTACTACATAATGAATGGTATAGTCCGAACGGCGTAGGGTGGGGAACCAATGTTGCAGCATGAAGCTGAACTGATCAGGATAATGTTTCCTTATTTTCTGTTCTTTTTTATCGGGAGAATCTTTGCTCCCGGCAATGCGTAACAGTTCATCCCGATGAGGAAAAACGGTATCATTCAACATCTTTATGAATCCGTTCCAGTCTTCGGCTGTATGGCTGACATTGAGAAGACTGTCATTGAATGCATACTGACTGCACACGTATTCTTTCAGGGCGTGGGTACGTCCACCCGCCAGACGTTCATTGTTGGTATAAGGTCCTTCGGGTGAGGCGTATCCGTGGATATCAATGCGTGAGATGACCGCATTGGTATCGTTCTTTATTATATGGATGCTATGATTTATTTTTGCCAGTTCTACAGGGTTGTTGTGGTATTCACGGTTGATGGTAATTTCGTTGAGTGGAAAATTCAGAAAAGCACTGCCACTTTCCTCACGGAGTTTCACTTCCTCCATTGGCGGAGTGATGAACGCCACTTGCGGATGCAACCGTGGGATATGCAGCCGGGTGAGGTAAGTAGAATCTGTGTGGACAGGAAGACCGCAACCACATTCTTTTTCTATCAGAGTAAGGGTGGCGCCTTCCATCCATGTGGTAAAGGGAACAGAGCGCAGGTAGCGTACTACCTGGCTTCTGTTGTTATTGCGCCGTACTTCTTCATAATCTTTTTCATGGCGGCCTGTTTCGCGCAGGAATACAATGTGCTGTTTCCGTCCGTTAATGTAGATGGCGGGCAATTGCATAAAGTTTTCCAGACTGTCGCTTAATTGAGGAACCAGTACCACAGACTCATTAGAGAGAAGGGTGCGTTTGATATCCACCTGCATGGATACAATCAGACTTTCTCCCATCCGGTAGAGCCGGGAGGAAGTAACATAAATGGAACTGTCCCGTTCTACCGTTGGTTGTGCTGAAGAGCACAGTGTAGAGAGTGTGAATAATATTAAAAGAGAAAATTGTTTCATGGCGCTTTTTTTAAAACAGGTAAACAATGCTCAGTGCTGCTCGGGACGGACCGAAATAGTGATACCGGTCCGATTTCAACACAGCCGAACATACGTCCGGACATTTGTATTTTTTATAATCAATGTATTCATATCCCACCCCAATGGTAGCTTCCAGGTTCCAGTGGCGGTCTAACATCAAATGGTAACCATAGCTGATGCCGGCACCTGCCAACCAGCCTGTGTAACGGTGTTCTTTCAGCCAAGGAAACAGGCCGAAAGGCATTTTCTTGCCTCCCACATTAAATTGTGCCCCATTGATATAAACTCCCCAAAAACTGCCGTTGAACTTTTGACAAGTCCAGTAGCGGTATTCGGATTGCAGCAGCCAGTAGCGGTTTACATATCCTTCCGAACGCTTCCACGGACGTATGCTTCCTGATAGTTCAAGGGTATATTTCATTCCTACGGCATATTCCACGCCGGCATCCAAGGCACCGTTGGCAGCAGAAAGCAGATTGCTTTTCACTGCCATCTTTTGTGCAGAGGTAATAGTAGCAATGCTTAGTAAGAGGATGGATAGGATATATCGGGTTCTCATAATCTTAGGGCATTGGGTTTTGATTGGATTCAAAGAATAATTTCAGATTATACGAGGCTTCTTCCGAACCTTCGGCCTTGGCTGCTTTCAGTAACCGGATGCCTTCGTAAGTGTTGTTGCACAGCAGTTCGTAGGCTCCCCGGCAGTTTCTGTAGGCCAATGTTTCATGGGAAGCCATTTGAAGATACCGTCCGGCTGCTTGCGTATTTCCACGTTCAATGGCAGCAGCGGCAGCATTGAGGTTTGCCACAGGACTGGCCGGGTAGATCTTGACACTGATATCAATGATTTTATAAAATTGTACGGGTTCGTTTTTGTAACTGATTGCCACCGTATAGAGTTCGCGCAATGAAAGCATCTGCGGATTGATTTCTGCAATGACGCGTGCTTCGTCCAGACTGAAGTTCAGCTCCTTTTGGTTACGGGCATCGGTGGCATCACTTTCGGGTGATACATAACTTCCTTTGAAATGTTTTTCATAAGAAGAGGAAACAGGACGGTGTTCCGGAATTATGGGTGCAGATTGGGGAACTGCTGGGGAATACTCTCGGCTCCTGTCCTGTTGGGGAATGAAAACACACTTTATTCTATCTGGAATGGTGATATTTTCACTTTGTATTTTATCTCCGTTCCCATTAATTATTTCTTTCTTGATATTCAAGGTTGCTTGTTGTATCCAGTTATCTGTCGGCATGGAGGCACGATAGTCTATTGTTTGGTCGTTGCCGGTGAGGGCAAGAGTCGTAAAAACGGGAGTAATGCTTTTTTTACCTTTCCGCTTGTTCAGTGCCAGGGTACGTCGGTATAACTTGTGGGCACGTTCTCCATTAAGTATAATTTGAGGAAGTTCGGCGCTATGGTTTCCATCTGTGAGCAGGGGAGTAAGACGGATTTGGCTTTTGACTTCCATGTCAGGGACATTGACAGTCATTTTTATGGATACTATGGCTGAATCCTGCCCGATGGCAATGGAGGGTGGCAGAATATTGAGTTTGAGATCCTGCGCAGTAGCAAAGGTGCTGCAAAGCAACAAACCTAAAAATATGTTTGTCTTGAGTTTCATAGAAAGTATATATCTTTAAAATTCTTACCGGATGAAATATATGAAGGATATCCCCAACTGGGTAGGTCCGAAATAATTGCTATGTGCCTTTTCTATCAAGTCATCTCCCTTGTACGGACCGTATTTGCTATATTTAAGGTGTGCATATCCTAGGGATGCACTAGCTTCAATACTCCAGAAGGAACTGAGAATCCATTGATAGCCGTAGGTTATGCCACATCCTATAAGGTTGCCTTGGTAGCGATTGTCTTTGACCGTAGTGAAGGGTGTGGTTCCCCCAAAGTTATATTGGGCAAAATGGGCTTGAAAACCGATAAAACTTCCGATGAAAGTTTCATCAAACCATAAACGATATTCAGGCTGAATAAGGAAAAGTTTCATTTTCTTGTTTTCTCCGTAAGTCCAAGGGTTATAGTTGATAGTAAGATTGAAGGAATGATGGTCATCACATCTTATTTCGCCCCCCGCATTAAGAGTTCCCGTCAAATCGTAGAGAGCGTTGCTTTTAACGGCGATGCTCTGTGACGAGGCTTCACTGGGATGAATTGCAATCAGCATAAATGCTAATATAAATAGGTATGAATGTCTCATTGTCAATAATTTTATTTTGTACCTTTTCTGTTACTTTATAAGTAACGGAGGTGTAAAAAAGAAGCGAAATCTTCTATTATCGCGATAAATAGGGCTGTTATGTAGTTTTTGGTGTAAATAAAATAGAAGAAACGGGATTAACTCATGTTGACTATTTATACGTGAGTAGGGGGAGGTACGTACAGTAGAAATGCATTTTTAGTGATTAAAGTGAAAAAAAAGTGTATAAATCTTGCGGAACATCTAAATTTTGTATACTTTTGACCCGTGAAATAAATCCGTTACTTATAAAGTAACAGTTGCGCAATATGTTGTTTTATAGCGTGGTATGCTGTTTTTTATATTGCTTATGCAATATTGTTTATGTGATTTATTATTACCTTATTTGCTTTGTCCAGTTCCTCATTCTTAAAACTTTTCAGATAGGTTTCAGTCACTTTCGTGGAAGAGTGCCCAAGGGCATCGCAAATCAATTGTTCTGAGAAATGGCAATATTTAGCCAGAGTAGCCCAGGTATGGCGCGACGTATAGGAACTGATCTGAGGTTTGATGCCACAATAAACGGCCAGTTGCTTCAGGTCATGATTCAGTTTTCGCAGGGCATGTTGGTATTCAATATATTCTTCTTCGCTGTTCCGGTTCCCGCTGAGAATGGGGAGCAGATAGGGGGAGTCGGGATCAGGGTTTTTATATTGTTCAATCAGATTCATGGCTGCGGGAGGAATCTCTACGGTAAGCAGGGTGCCTGTCTTATGCCGGCGATAAGAAATGACGGAATCCTGCACGTCTTTTTTATGAAGATGTGCCAGATCGACAAAAGGCATGCCGCGTAATTGGAACATCAACGTGATCCATACTCTGCTCTCTTCCATCCCTTGCGGTAAGGATTGCGGAAGAGGGGCATTCAATAACTTGCCCATGTCTTTGGCATCGAGGGCACGTTTGGTATTGGCTTTTACTCCGGTATAAACGTGGCGGAAAAGACGGGGCTTCTCTTCGGCCAGTCCATCGTCTACCGCTTTGTTATAGGTACTTCGCAAGGTGCGCATATAGGTGGAAACGGTATTCCAGGTACATCCTTTATTGCGCAGATGGCTTTCGAATTGTTTCAGTCTGGAGCGATCCATCTGGTTGAACCGGATGGCATCAGTCTTGCAGAAGAGGGTGAAAGCGTTCAGCGTACTTTGATAGATGTGGGCGGTACTGAACCGCTCTTCTTCTTTTAATGACCGGATGAGTTGTTCCATGAATTGGGTCAGGTTACATTTTCCTTTCATTGTTTTTTTGTTTTTAAAGTTAAGTAATATAGGAATTGTCATTGTAGGGACAGGTTTTCACGTTTTCATCCTCCGTAGGGGCGCATGATTGCGCCCGATAGCATTACGAATGGTATTTTCAATGGTGTATTCGGGCGTAATCATACGCCCCTACGGTGACTAAGAACGTAATATACGTTCTTGGTTGGATGATGCTTGCCAACGGTATACCATCCCTGTTCCATAACGCACTTCCTTTTAAAAGTTTAGCTTGACTCCATTTGTTCATCAGCCTTTTTCTTTTTGTAATAGCTTGTGCATTTTCTTCTCTTTTTGACGATTGGAGGGAATTTTGTGAGTACGCCTTGTTATTTTTTTCGTCTAACTGTAAATGATTTATATGAAAATAATGAAAAATATCAGGCTAGGAACACTTGTCGCATGTATGTGCGTGTTGTGGGGGTGTGAGAAACCCAATGTGAATATTGTGATGCCGCAGGAGGCTTCAAACCGGGTACAATTTGCAGGAGAACACCTGAAGAAAGCATTGGAAGATGCGGGGTATTCATCCTTTGTGGTGACAGATACGGCAGGCATGGATAAGGAGGATGTCTGCATCCTGCTGGCGCAAGCTACAGATACTGCCGGGCTGAAAAAAGAAGGCTTTTCCATTTCTACCAATGGGAACGTAACTACAGTGACAGGAAACGATGGAAGCGGTGTGATTTACGGTTGTCGTGAATTGATAGACCATGTAGGGCAATACAAGGACTTGAAGTTTCCGGCACAGCTGACGGACGCTCCCGAAATGGTGCTTCGCGGAGGTTGTGTAGGGATTCAGAAAATGGAATACTTGCCCGGAAGAGGGGTGTATGAGTATCCCTATACACCGGAGAGCTTTCCTTGGTTCTATGACAAGGAACAATGGATAAAGTATTTGGATATGCTGGTGGAAAACCGCATGAACTCCTTGTATCTGTGGAACGGACATCCGTTTGCTTCATTGGTGAAGCTGAAAGAGTATCCTTTTGCCGTAGAGGTGGACGAGGAAACTTTTAAGAAAAATGAGGAAATGTTCTCATTCCTGACTGCTGAAGCGGATAAACGCGGTATCTTTGTCATCCAGATGTTTTATAATATATTGTTAAGCAAACCTTTTGCCGAGCATTACGGATTGAAAACACAGGACCGTAACCGTCCCATTACTCCGCTCATCAGCGATTACACCCGCAAGTCGGTGGCTGCATTTATAGAAAAGTATCCCAATGTAGGTCTGCTGGTTTGTTTGGGTGAGGCTATGGATACTTACGAGGATGATGTGGAATGGTTCACCAAAACCATTATTCCGGGAGTAAAGGACGGATTGAACGCATTGGGACGTACAGACGAGCCGCCCATTCTGCTGCGTGCACATGATACAGACTGCAAGATGGTGATGGATGCGGCACTGCCGTTATACAAGAACCTCTATACCATGCATAAATACAATGGTGAGTCACTGACTACTTACGAACCGCGCGGACCTTGGTCTAAAATACATTCGGACTTGAGTGCCTTGGGAAGTATTCATATCAGTAATGTGCATATTCTGGCAAACTTGGAACCGTGGCGCTGGGGATCTCCCGACTTTGTGCAAAAGGCAGTGAATGCCATGCACAATGTACATGGAGCCAATGCCCTGCATCTGTATCCGCAGGCCTCTTATTGGGACTGGCCTTACACGGCGGACAAACTGGCGGATGGAAAACGGGAGTATCAGTTGGACCGTGACTGGATATGGTACAAGACGTGGGGACGCTATGCATGGAACTGTCATCGGGATCGTTCGTCCGAAGTAGAATATTGGGACAAGCAGTTGGGTGATTTTTATGGTACGACTCCTGCCGAAGCCGGAAACATATTGGAGGCTTATGAGCAGAGTGGAGAGATTGCTCCGAAATTGCTCCGCCGTTTCGGTATTACGGAAGGTAACCGGCAGACTTTGTTGCTGGGTATGTTTATGAGCCAGTTGGTGAACCCCTATAAATATACTATCTATCCGGGATTCTATGAAAGTTGCGGACCGGAGGGCGAGAAGCTGATAGAATATGTAGAGAAGGAATGGAAGAAACAATCGCATGTGGGCGAATTGCCACTGGATATTGTGGCGCAAGTGGTGGAACACGGAGACAAGGCGGTGGCGGCCATTGATAAAGCTGCTGCATCGGTGACTCGTAATAAGGACGAGTTCGGACGTTTGCAGAATGATATGCATTGCTATCGTGAATTTGCTTATGCCTTTAACCTGAAAGTGAAAGCTGCACAGCATGTGTTGAACTACCAATGGGGAAAAGACCTGAACGAACTGGATGCCGCTATTCCATTGATGGAACAAAGTCTGGATCATTATCGCAAACTGGTGGCATTGACAGACAGTACTTATTATTATGCCAACAGTATGCAGACCGCGCAACGCCGTATTCCTATCGGTGGTGACGGTGGCAAGAACAAGACTTGGAAAGAAATGCTGGTACACTATGAAAATGAGCTGGCTAATTTCAAGGCGAACTTACAATTGTTGAAAGATAAGGCGGCAGGTAAGGTGACGGAAAGTACCACTGAGATAAAACCGCTGTCCGCTGCAAATGTGAAGATTCTGAACGGATTGACTCCGGTGAAACTGGCGACGGGTGCAAGCCTTTTCTCTAATGTACCGGGTAAAGTAGATGCACTGGCCACCGAATTGGAAGGCTTGACTGCTTATAGAATGAACGGGGATGTACAGCGTAAAGAAGGTACTACGATAGAGTTTGAAGCGGGCGGTCCAGTGAACTTGTTGGTCGGTTATTTCCGCGATGATCAGAAGAAGTTTGCGAAAGCACCGAAATTGGAAACTGACGCATCCGCCAATGATTACGGTCAGGCAGAACCGAAACTGACGAATGCAATACGCATAGCAGGTATGCCGCTGGCCAATGTACATGCTTATCATTTTGAACCGGGAAAACACACCTTGTTGTTGCCGAAAGGATATACAATGGTGTTGGGATTTACAGATGCACAGGTGACTCCGCGTAATGCAGGGCTGGCCGGTGCGGAGGAAACAATGGACTGGATGTTCTATTAAAAAGATTATAGGGGTAGGGTAGTCACTTTATCTATGATAAAGCTTTTTATCCTATCCCAATCTATTGCAACAAGCATCTCGGGCATGAATTGTTCTTCAGCATCTTCAAAATAAGTTAAACTCATCAAAGCGCGGAATTGGGAATTATCGGGATATTTATCAGCATAGAATTTTAGAATATTTTCCAGTGAATAGTGTTGCAGCAGGAAATAAATATCTATAAAGTCTTTTTTGGTTCCCCGTCCCTCTATTGCATTTATTTTCATTGCTGCAATATCTCTGGGGGAGGCTAGCCTTATACCATTTTCTTCAATAGCAGGATCCAGCCAATTATACCTGTAATTGACAAAATCTATTTTAATTTCATCAAGTATGTATATCTTGATGTTTTTAGACTCTTTGATAACAGATAATTTCCCTATGTTGATCAGTACTTCTTTTATAGTTTCATTATCTTCCTCTATATTTCCGAAGAAATCTAAATCAATTGAAATACGATGGCCGTATTGAAGTGCTAAAGCGGTTCCACCTACTAATCTGGCTTTAGAAAGAAATTCTTCATTGGTCAGCTTTTTCAGCAATTCCAAAGTGTGGGAGTTGACTGTTTGATATGATAACATCTATATTGTTCTTTAGAGGTGTTTGAGATACAGCAAATATAAGACAATGCTTTTTTGTCCAATGTGCGTAATGATTGGCAAATAGAAACGATTCTATCCAATCCATAATATGATAATATAAGTTGCCAGTCCTTTAAATTACCATATTCTAGTACACGTTGGATAATTTGTGCCGGGCACGTATCCAAATTAACTTTATCTACGTCCATATCCCAAAATAAATGTCGGGATAGTAGAGAAATATATTCTTTTTGTGACATTATATTCATAATGGCTTTAATTTTTTGTTGGTTTCTTGCTTTAATTTCTCATAACCAATTTCTTTTTGACAAAAATAGCTGTTTTGCTTCGGAATATCAAATATTACGGCTTAATTTTGCATGCTCAATCCTAGTACATTTTACTTTCTTATTCGTCTTGCTTGTATATAAAAGGTGATTATGAAAAAGATCTTAATATTAGCATTTTCTTTGTTCACGTTGGGAGGATACGCCCAACGTGAAGTCCCGCAATCGCGCATGGAGCAGATTTATGAGGAAGCCAAGACTCCTTATAAATATGGATTGGCGGTGGCTCCTGCCGACAACAAGCATAAAATAGATTGTCCCACTGTGTTCCGTGAAGGAGACAAGTGGTATATGACCTACGTGGTTTATAATGGTAAGAGCGGACTGGACGGACGTGGATACGAGACATGGATAGCTGAAAGTGATAACTTGCTGGAATGGCGTACCTTGGGACGTATCTTGTCTTACCGTGACGGTTACTGGGATTGCAACCAGCGTGGTGGTTTTCCTGCGTTGCCGGATATGGAGTGGGGAGGAAGCTATGCCATGCAGACTTATAAAGGCAAACACTGGATGACCTACCTTGGTGGAGAAGGGACCGGATATGAATCAGTAAACAAGCCACTGTATATTGGGTTAGCCTGGACAGACCAGCCTTTGGGTTCCGCCCATGAATGGCAGGCACAAGACCAGCCCGTGATGAGCATTCATGATAAAGACGCGCAATGGTGGGAAAAACTGACCCAGTACAAAAGTGTAGTCTATTGGGATAAAGAAAAAACACTGGGCGCTCCTTTCGTCATGTTTTATAATGCGGCGGGACGACATCCTGAAACCGATTTGAAAGCGGAACGAGTAGGAATAGCCTTGTCAAAGGATATGAAGAAGTGGAAACGTTATTCCGGAAATCCTGTCTTTGCACACGAAGCGGACGGAACCATTACGGGTGATGCGCATATCCAGAAAATGGGTGATGTATATGTCATGTTCTATTTCTCGGCTTTTGAACCCAGCCGCAAATACAAAGCGTTCAATACCTTTGCTGCCAGTTATGATCTGGTACATTGGACGGATTGGAAAGGGGCGGATTTGATTATCCCTTCCAAAGACTATGATGAATTGTTCGCTCATAAAAGTTATGTGGTGAAACACAATGGGGTGGTATATCATTTCTATTGTGCCGTGAATGACGCGGAACAACGTGGTATAGCCATTGCTACCAGCAAGCCGATGGGACGTTCGCAGGTACATTTCCCGGAACGGGAGGTGAAGAATCGCCGGATGGTGATGGAACTGGATAAAGGATGGAAAACATGGCTTTGTGATAACCATAGGGGCAAGGTTTGCTCGCCCGATAATAGTCAGAAAGGTGCATACGGGCATACGGACAATGCCCCTACAGTGGTGGATATCCCTCATAACTGGGACGATTACTATGGTTACCGCCAACTGACGCATGGTAACTTGCACGGTACTGCCATGTACGAAAAGACCTTCACACTGGATAATTCTCAATTTTCAATTTCTAACTCTTCATCCGGAAAACGTTATTTCCTTCGTTTTGAGGGAGTGGGAACGTATGCCACTATTACGTTGAATGGAAAGGACTTCGGCCGTCATCCCGTAGGACGTACTACCTTGACGCTGGATGTAACCGAAGCCTTGAAGCAGGGAGAGAACAAACTGGTGGTGAAAGCGGAGCATCCTGAAATGATTGCCGATATGCCTTGGGTATGCGGTGGTTGTTCTTCGGAATGGGGATTCAGCGAAGGTTCCCAGCCTTTGGGCATTTTCCGTCCTGTAGTATTGGAAGCTACAGATGAAATACGCATCGAACCTTTCGGAGTGCATATCTGGAATGATGATAAAGCGGAAACTGTCTTTGTAGAAACGGAAGTAAGAAATTACGGGAAGACTGCTGAAACAGTAGAGATTGTGAATAAATTCAGCAACGCGGATGGTAAGCAGGTATTCCGCCTGACACAGAAAGTGACCTTGCAGCCGGGTGAAAGGAAAGTGGTGAAGCAGCAATCGCCCGTACAGAACCCTGTTTTGTGGAGTACGGAGAATCCTTATTTGTATAAACTGGCGAGTATGATAAAGCGAGGCAAGAGTACTACGGATGAGATTAGCACACCCTTTGGTATCCGTACCATCAGTTGGCCGGTGAAACGGGAGGACGGTGACGGACGGTTCTATCTGAACGGACAGCCTGTCTTTATCAATGGGGTATGTGAATATGAACACCAGTTCGGACAAAGTCATGCTTTCAGCCATGAACAGATAGCGGCCCGGGTAAAACAAATCCGTGCGGCAGGTTTCAATGCTTTCCGTGACGCTCACCAACCCCATCACCTGGATTATCAGAAGTACTGGGATAAAGAAGGTATGTTGTGGTGGACTCAGTTCTCGGCCCATGTATGGTATGATACTCCGGAATTTCGTGAGAATTTCAAAAACTTACTTCGCCAATGGGTGAAGGAACGCCGCAACTCGCCCAGTGTGGTGATGTGGGGCCTACAGAATGAAAGTACCCTGCCTAGGGAGTTTGCCGAAGAATGCTGTGACATTATCCGTGAAATGGATCCCACTGCCCGTACCATGCGTGTGATTACCACGTGCAACGGTGGTGAGGGAACAGATTGGAATGTCATTCAGAATTGGAGCGGAACCTATGGGGGCGATGTGAATAAATATGGTCGTGAATTATCACAGACCAATCAGTTGTTGAACGGTGAATATGGTGCATGGCGCAGCATCGGGTTGCATACGGAACCGGCTGCATTTGATGCGAACGGCGTATGGAGCGAGGAACGTATGTGCCAACTGATGGAAACCAAGATCCGATTGGCGGAACAGGCTAAAGATAGTGTATGCGGACAGTTCCAATGGATATTCAGCAGTCATGATAACCCGGGACGCCGCCAGCCGGACGAATCGTATCGCCGTATAGATAAGGTGGGACCGTTTAATTATAAAGGATTGGTTACTCCGTGGGAAGAACCGCTGGATGTATATTATATGTATCGTGCCAACTATGTGCCGGCATCTAAAGATCCGATGGTCTATCTGGCATCCCACACGTGGGAAGACCGTTTTGCAACAGGCCGCAGACGGGCTACCATTGAGGCTTATAGTAATTGTGACAGCGTGTTGTTATACAATGATGCGGTGAATGAACAATATCTGGGACGTAAACTGAATCATGGGGTAGGTACTCATTTTATGTGGGAAAACCGTGATATCCGTTATAATGTGATTCGTGCCGTGGGATACTTTAAAGGAGAACCGGTAGCGGAAGATGTGTTGGTGCTGAACGGTTTGGAAAAAGCGCCTCATTTTGAGGCTCTTTATCTGGGTTCTGAGATTGTTCCTACGGCTGCCGACCGGTTGAACGGAACAGACTTGTTGAAAGGGGCTGAAGGATATACGTATCTTTATCGTTTGAATTGTGGAGGAGATGCTTATACGGATGCTTACGGGCAGACATGGGCGCAGGATAACAGCCGTTATTCTCATTCGTGGGCAGAATCGTTTATCCATCCGTCGGATAGTGTACAGTTATTGAGCCCTTATCAGGCGAGCCAGCGTACCACGAATGATCCCATTCATGGCACTAGGGATTGGAAACTGTTTCAGACTTTCCGCTTCGGACGTCACAAACTGAATTTCTGCTTCCCTGTCTCTGACGGTGAATACCGTGTGGAACTTTACTTTACCGAACCTTGGCATGGAACGGGAGGTAGTGCACAGACGGATTGTGAAGGCTTGCGTATCTTTGATGTGGCAGTGAATGACAAAGTGGTTTTGGATGATATGGATATTTGGGCCGAAACAGGGCATGACGGGGCTTGTAAAAAGGTGGTGAATGCTACGGTGAAAGGTGGAATACTGATGGTTCACTTCCCGGAAGTGAAAGCAGGACAGGCCTTGATTTGTGGCATTGCAATAGCTTGTAAAGGCGGCTTGGATTCCGCTCATTCTTCTTCTGCCCATAGCTTCAGTTGGGCTGCACAAGACAAGGATGTGATAGAAAAAACTCCCAAGGAACTGTTGCCTGAAGATAAAAATGCGCGTGCCAATGTGACTTATCAAGCGGAGGATGCTGCGTTGAAAGGTAAGTTCATAAAGAAAGAGTTCAAGAAACAAACGGGTGTTTTCTTTGGTAAAGGTGCGAAAAGCAGTATTACCTGGAATATCTCTACCGGTCTGGCACAAGTATATGCCCTTCGCTTTAAATACATGAATTTTACCGGAAAACCGATGAAAGTGCATATGCAGTTCATTGATTCCAAGGGGGTAGTGCTGAAAGAAGATCATTTGACTTTCGCCGAAACTCCCGGAAAGTGGCGCATGCTTAGTACGACAACGGGCACGTTTATCAATGCCGGTTATTATAAAGTTGTGCTTTCTGCTCCGGATATGGAGGGGTTGGCAGTGGATGCGCTGGATGTGCAATAATGATATGGAATCTTCATCTTCATTTAGGAGCAGACACATAGTTCTGCCTCTAAGGAAGATGATTTCTATAAATACTAAGAGGAATGTTTCGGAATTTAACTTTTTTACATACCTTTGTACGCTGAAACTAACCTCTTAAAACTATGTTAATCGATTTACTACATTCTTCTTATTTTTCGCTCTTCCTCATTGTAGCGTTGGGCTTTATGCTGGGAAGGATTAAGATAAAGGGCTTGTCGCTGGATGTGTCGGCCGTTATCTTTATCGCCTTGCTCTTCGGTCATTTCGGCGTGATTATTCCTAAAGAATTGGGAAACTTCGGTCTGGTACTTTTCATCTTTACCATTGGTATTCAGGCGGGTCCCGGATTCTTCGATTCTTTTAGAAGTAAAGGAAAAACACTGATTCTTATTACCATGCTCATTATCAGTTCTGCTTGTCTTACGGCGGTGGGGCTGAAGTATGCTTTCGATATTGATACACCCAGCGTGGTGGGATTGATAGCGGGGGCTTTGACCAGTACGCCCGGTCTGGCGGTGGCAATTGACAGTACAAACTCTCCGTTGGCATCCATTGCATACGGTATTGCTTATCCCTTTGGAGTCATTGGGGTCATTTTATTTGTGAAACTGTTGCCTAAGATTATGCGTGTGGATTTGGATAAGGAAGCACGCCGGCTTGAAATAGAACGTCGCGGACAATTTCCGGAACTGACGACCTGTATTTTCCGTGTGACCAATCATGCCGTGTTTGGGCGCACTTTGGCACAAATCAATGCACGTGCCATGACGGGAGCCGTTATTTCCAGAGTGAAGCACGAAGATTCTATTTTGATGCCGAAAGCGAGTACAGTCTTGCTGGAAGATGACTATGTACAGGCGGTAGGTAGTGAAGATGCATTGAATCAGTTTGCGGTATTAGTGGGTGAACGGGAGGAAGGTGAACTGCCTTTGGACCAGACACAGGAAATAGAATCTTTGTTATTGACTAAAAAAGATGTAATCAACAAACAGCTGGGTGATTTGAATTTGCAGCGCAACTTTGGTTGTACGGTGACCCGTATTCGCCGAAGCGGTATTGACCTGTCGCCGTCACCCGATTTGGAATTGAAGTTTGGTGATAAGCTGATGGTAGTCGGGGAACGTGAAGGTTTGAGGGGTGTGGCCCGTTTATTGGGTAACAATGCCAAACAGTTGTCCGATACTGATTTCTTCCCCATAGCTATGGGTATTGTGCTGGGAGTATTATTCGGTAAGATTAATATTTCATTCTCGGATACCATGTCTTTCTCTCCGGGATTGACCGGCGGAGTATTGATGGTGGCTTTACTGCTGAGTGCAGTAGGAAAGACAGGGCCTATTCTGTGGTCTATGTCCGGTCCTGCCAATCAATTGTTGCGTCAGTTGGGCTTGTTGCTGTTTTTGGCGGAAGTAGGAACTTCGGCAGGTAAAAACTTGGTGGCTACCTTCCAGGAAAGCGGACTACTGATGTTTGGTGTGGGAGCAGCCATTACAATGATACCTATGTTGGTTGCTGTCGTGGTAGGGCGTTTGGTTTTTAAAATCAGTTTGCTGGATTTGCTGGGAACCATCACCGGTGGCATGACCAGTACACCCGGTCTTGCAGCTGCCGATTCCATGGTGGACAGTAATATTCCGAGTGTTGCCTATGCTACGGTTTATCCCATTGCAATGGTATTCCTCATTCTGTTTATACAGGTAATAGCTTCGGCAGTTTATTAATTAAAGTTCAAAAAATAGGAAAGGGATGCCCCGGTGCTGACATAAGTGCCGGGGCATCCTTTCTTTTTGTGGATAAACTCCACATGTTTGTGGAATATTTCTACAAAAGATATTGGTATGTTTTTTTATTATTCTATTCATATTCAGTAATTTTATACATAATCTTGCTGCTGGCATATCTTTTGATTGATACATGATAAATTATTATATAATTATATAAATATAAATCATGAATAAATCTAGGTATGTTTTTTTCATTCTGACTTGTTTGTTCAGCCTGTATATGCAAGCTCAGAATAAAACGGTGAAAGGACGTGTTCTCTCTGCCGAGGATAAAGAACCGTTAATTGGAGCCACTGTCAAGATACCCGGTACATCGGTCGGTGTGGTGACGGATATAGATGGTAATTTTTCTCTGGAGGTTTCCGGCAAAAACAAAACACTGGTAATTGAATTCTTGGGCATGAGTACATTAACGGCAAAAATACCTGCCAATGGGGTACTGAATGTGTCTTTACGTCCGGATACACAACGCTTGGACGAGGTAGTGGTAACGGGATATGGTAATTTCTCCAAATCCTCATTTACCGGTTCGGCAAATACATTACGAGGTGATTTGTTGAAAAATGTTCCGGTAGTATCGGTAGAGCAGAAATTACAGGGTATGACTCCGGGAGTATCCATTTCGGGTAATTCCGGTCAGCCGGGTGCCAATCAAAGCATACGTATTCGTGGTATGGGATCATTCAATGCATCTAAAGAACCCTTGTTTGTCATTGACGGAGTGCCGGTGACTTCAGGAAGTTTGAGTGGTGGTTCGGCAGATGCCGCTTACATGAATAATTCTAAAACGAATATAATGAGTACGCTGAATCCGTCGGATATTGAAAATATAACAGTCATAAAAGATGCGGCGGCGGCTTCTTTATATGGTTCACGTGCGGCAAACGGCGTGATTTTGATTACCACTAAAAAAGGTACCAAGGAACGTGCTAAGGCTACATTAAAAATTGATGGTGGCTTTTCTAATGCTGCTGTGGAATTCCGTCCGACGTTGAATGGGGAGCAGCGTAGAGAGTTAATTTATGAAGGTTTGATGAACTTTCAGCAAGATGAAATAGCCAAGAATCCGGAGGCGGGATTGGCGTCGCCCACAGAGTATGCCGATTTACATATCAATGATTACGCCTCCATTCCGGAACTGGGATATACTGACTGGAGAAAGGAATTAATGCGTACGGCACATCATCAAAGTTATGAAGCGTCCGTGTCGGGAGGTAATGACAAGACTACTTTCTATTCTTCATTGGGTTTTAACCGTCAGGAGGGTTTGGTGGAAAATTCTAATCTGGACAGATATACAGCTCGTTTGAATGTAACCCAGAAGGTAGGTTCCCGTGGGGAAGTGGGCGCCAATGTGATGTTCTCTCAATTGAATCAGGAAATGAATGAGGAGCGTGGATCATCTATTAATCCTTTCCTTTGTGTGGCTTTGAACACCACTCCGTCTTTTCCGGTACGTGACGCTGAAGGGAATTATGTAGGGTCATATCCCAGTAGCAATGTGAATCCGTTGCGTGATATCCGTACGGATTATAACCGTACCCGCATGACACGTATGTTTTCTACAGGCTATGCTTCGATAGATATTATCAAAGGGTTGAAATTGAAAGAAACGCTTAGCTATGATTATAATATTCAGAAAGATTCCCGTTATTGGAATCCGTTGAGTGGAGCCGGAGCTAAAAGTGGTAGTGATGCACAGACGGCAAAGGGATTTATAGAATATAGTAAATTGATTTCTTCCACTTCATTGGGATATAATACGACTATAGCACAATTACACCATGTGGACGCGTTGATAGCTTATGAAATTGAAAATTATCAGACTGACAAAGCAATGGGGGATAAATCCAAACTTCCTTCAGATTATTTGGTGGAACCGGATAATGCAGCATCATTGAACAGCTTTGTGTCTTCTACTCAGGATTCAAGAATGATTTCTTATGTATCCCGTATCAACTATGATTATGATGACCGTTACTATATTGCTGGTAGCTTTCGTCGTGACGGCAGTTCACGCCTGTCACCCGAGAACCGTTGGGGAAATTTTTGGTCTGTATCCGGTATGTGGAATGTAGGTGCGGAAAAATTTATGCAATCTATAAAGAGTGTGCTGAGTGATTTAAAGATACGTGCCTCGTATGGTGTGAATGGTAATCAACCGGGTGCTCTTTACGGATATATGGGGCTTTATTCCTACGGGCAGAATTATATGGGAGGTGGTGGATCTTATGAATCGGCATTACCGAACCCGAACCTTAAGTGGGAAAAGAACTATAACTTGAATTTGGGACTCGACCTGGCATTTATCAATCGTATTTTTGTCAGCTTGGAATATTATAATCGCGATACGAAAGATTTGCTTTACAATCGTCCTATCAGTAGCACTACCGGTTTCCAAAATTATTTGGGGAACTTGGGACAACTGAATAATAAAGGTTGGGAACTGGAACTGCGTACCATTAACTTTGCCGGTAACAACTTTAACTGGACTTCCGTATTGAATATGACTAACAATAAAAACAAAATTGTATCATTGGATGGCAAGCTGGAGCAATCTATCGAGGGAAGCTGGTTTATCCACAAAGTGGGGTTGCCATATTCTACCTTCTATGTGAAAGAATATGCGGGCGTTGATTCTCAAACAGGAAAAGCTTTGTACTATATGAATACGCAGGATGCAAATGGCAATTACGACAAGACTGTTACCACTGACGCTTCTGCTGCACAGGCTATTCCTTATAAATCAGTGGACCCGAAAATCTCAGGGGGATTTACCAATATCGTGAATTACAAATGGTTTGATCTGGCATTGACTTTGACCTATTCTTTGGGAGGATACTCTTTTGACAAGACGGGAACTTACAATGAAACCGACGGTGCAAAGGAGCAGAACTATAACTTGCCCGTTTATGAATTGGATCGTTGGCAAAAGCCGGGTGATGTGACGGATATTCCCCGTTTTGTACTTGGTCAGGCAGCCGGACCACAAAACTCATCCCGCTATGTACACAGTACGGATCATTTGCGCGTAAAGAACCTGACTTTGGGTTTTACATTACCGGATCAGTGGTTGACCAAACTAGGTGTCAGTAAAGCAAGATTGTACTTCTCGGGCAGTAACCTGCTGACATGGGCAAAGTGGGATCAATATGATCCGGAAGTACCTGTTTCCGGTGAAGTCTTTTGTGAAACTCCTCCTATGCGTACTTACAGCTTTGGTATAGAAGTATCATTTTAATGAACCTCCTTTAAATTAGAACGAAATGAAAAAAATATTTTTATCGATTGTTGCGGCTGTGTCATTGATATTTGCTTCGTGTACTGCTGACTGGTTGAATACAGATCCTTCTACAGCAGTGCCCAGTGGTGACGCTATTAAAAATATAGATGATGCGCAGGTAGCATTGAACGGCATTTACCGATTGGCGTCCGCTCATAGCTATTATGGTGATAATTACCTTTATTATGCTGATTGCCGTGGGGAAGACGTGCAGGCACGCATCAATAAAGGGGCGGGCCGAAGGGTTTCTCCTTATTACTTCTTTGATGTGACGGCCGATGATAATTTTAATATCACCCTTGTCTGGAACCAACCCTACAAAGTGATTCATCAGGCCAACAGTCTGATAGAAAAGCTGGATGCCGGAGATGCGGGAAATGCCAACCCCGAAGAAGTAGCCCGCATTAAATCGGAGGCGCTGGCAATGAGAGGGCTGGCCTTGTTTGATCTGACTCGTTTATTCGGTATGCCTTATACACTGGATAATGGAGCTTCTTTAGGAGTACCTGTTGAAATCCGTACCACTTTGGAAGATCATGTACCTGAGCGTAACACAGTTGCACAATGTTATGAGCAGGTGCTAAAGGACTTGAACGATGCATTAGGGGGCCTGACAAAGGAAAAGCACGATGCCTATATGAATTATTGGAGCGTGAAAGCTTTGCTTTCCCGAGTTTATCTGTATATGAATGACAATGAAAATGCATTGAAATGTGCCGAAGAAGTAATGAATGACAATGGAGGTATTTATCGGCTTTTTACTCATGATGAATATCCTTCCGTGTGGGGAAAAGACTTTAATTCAGAATCTTTGTTCGAATTTTATTTTACGATGTCTGAACCTTCAGGCGGTTCGGGAGGAGAAGGGGCGCCGATGGTGTATGCCGACAATGTGAAGGACTGGAATAACTTGATTCTGACCAAAGCCTATCTGGATTTGCTGAATGAAGATCCTGAAGATGTACGCCACGTATTTCCTCATTTGCCGGAAAATGCAGCTGCGGATACATTGCCTGTAGCTGCCAAAGGCCAACCGAAATATCTGATTAAATATCCCGGGAAATCGGGCAGTGTGACCGATGCTGTTTCTACAGTCAATCCACAAGATAATAATCTTTGCATTCTCCGTTTATCCGAAGTTTACTTGAATGCTGCGGAAGCTGCTTTCAAAACCGGTAATACAGAAAAAGCATTGACATACCTGAATGCGATAGTTACCCGTGCCAATCCTGCAAAATCCGTAACTTCTGCTGATCTCAGTCTGGAGCGCATTTTGAAAGAAAGACGTAAAGAACTGGTAGGTGAAGGTCATGCTTTCTTTGATTATATGCGTAATGGCAAGTCAGTGGACCGTTCGGGAGGTTGGCATCTGACTATGCCCGAGGATGCCCGTGTTATTTCTCCGTCAGATCCCAGGGTGGCACTTCCTATTCCACAAGCCGAAATTGATGCTAATCCGAATATAGTTCAAAATCCTGGATAATTGTTTTGCCCATGTTAAGTTTGCCCTTCTTTCCGATGATGCTATCGGAGGGAAGGGCTTTCTTTTTACAATTCATATGGTACAAAATCATACTTCATCCGTCTTCATTTAAAAAGAAAGAACATAAATATGAGAATATACGGATTGTTATTGTGCGGATTGGTAACGGCATCCTTGCAGGCCCAACCCATAAATGATTGGGAAAATCAGCATGTACTTCAGATAAACCGGGAACCGGCAAGAGCTGCTTTTGTGCCTTTTGCCAAGCAGAAGGGGGACTGCTCGATGAGTCTGGATGGAATATGGAAATTCCGTTGGACGCCTGTACCTTCCGAACGGATAGTGGATTTTTACCGCACGGACTTTAATGACAAGGATTGGAAAGATTTTCCGGTTCCTGCCAATTGGGAAATCAACGGATACGGAACGCCTATCTATGTATCGGCAGGATATCCGTTTAAAATAGATCCTCCACGGGTGATGGGGGAGCCTAAAGCCTCGTATACCACCTACAAGGAACGTAATCCGGTGGGGCAATACCGGCGTACTTTCACGCTGCCCGCCGGATGGAAGGCAAATGGACAGACTTTTCTTCGTTTTGAAGGAGTGATGAGCGCTTTCTATGTATGGATAAACGGTGAACGCATAGGGTATAGCCAGGGAAGTATGGAACCCAGTGAGTTCAATATCACCCGGTGGCTAAAACCGGGAGAGAATCAAATCGCTCTGGAAGTTTATCGGTATAGTGACGGATCTTACCTAGAGGATCAGGACTTTTGGCGTTTCGGTGGGATTCATCGCAGCATTCATCTGGTGCATACCCAGGATGTCCGCATCCGTGACTATGCAGTGCGTACACTTCCTGCTGACCGGGGAAATTATCAGGATTTCCGGCTGCTGATTGATCCGCAGTTCAGCGTTTATCAGGGAATGGACGGTAAAGGCTATACGTTGCAGGCAGTGCTGAAGGATGCCGATGGAAGAGAAGTAGTGAACATGACGGGAAATGTGGAAGATATACTGGACTTGGAACATAAAGCGGCACGGATGAATGAGTGGTATCCTCAGCGTGGCCCGCGCAAGATGGGACGTATGTCTGCCGTTATAAAATCTCCGCAGCGCTGGACTGCCGAGACTCCTTATTTATACAAACTGGAGCTTCGTTTGCAGAATGCCGGAGGACAAACCATAGAGCAGGTGGAACAGCCGGTAGGTTTCCGCAGTATAGAAATACAAGACGGGCAACTGCTGGTCAACGGTAATCCCGTCCGTTTTCGCGGAGTGAACCGCCATGAGCACGATCCGCGTACGGCACGCGTGATGAGTGAGGAGAGGATGTTGCAGGATATCTTGCTGATGAAACAGGCCAATGTGAATGCGGTCCGCACCAGCCACTATCCCAATGTGAGCCGTTGGTATGAACTGTGCGACAGCTTGGGACTGTATGTGATGGATGAGGCGGATATAGAAGAGCACGGATTGCGTGGAACATTGGCCAGTACACCCGATTGGCACGCTGCTTTTCTGGATCGTGCGGTACGTATGGCGGAACGCGATAAAAACCATCCTTCCGTAGTGATGTGGAGCATGGGGAATGAAAGTGGTTACGGACCTAATTTTGCGGCGATCTCCGCTTGGTTGCACGATTTTGATCCTACCCGTCCCGTACACTATGAAGGAGCTCAGGGAGTGAACGGAGAACCCGATCCGAAAACGGTGGATGTAATCAGTCGTTTCTATACCCGTGTGAAACAGGAGTATCTGAATCCCGGCATTCCCGAAGGGGAAGACAAGGAACGGGCGGAGAACGCACGTTGGGAACGCCTGTTGGAAATAGCGGAACGCACGAATGATAACCGTCCTGTGATGACCAGCGAATATGCACATTGCATGGGAAATGCTTTAGGTAATTTCAAGGAATATTGGGATGAGATGTACAGTAACCCACGTATGCTGGGTGGCTTTATATGGGACTGGGTGGATCAAGGTATTTACAAGACATTGCCGGATGGCCGCCGGATGGTGGCGTATGGCGGTGATTTTGGCGACAGGCCCAATTTGAAGGCTTTCTGTTTTAATGGAGTGGTGATGAGTGACCGCGAAACTACGCCCAAATATTGGGAGGTGAAGAAAGTATATGCCCCGGTTCAATTGGAATTGGAAAGGGGTCTTCAGGTCCTCCCCGAAGAACAAGGAGTTTCTATAAAAGGATTAAGGGTTACGAACCGCAACCACCATGTGGGTTTGGAAGGATATCGCTGTCTGTGGACGTTGATGGAGAATGGAAAAAAGGTGAAACAAGGGGAATTGGCTCTTCCGGCAGTGGCCCCCGGTGAAACGGGAACGGTGGCTTTGCCCGATGTCAAGATTAACAAGCAGGCTGATGTTCGATTGAATGTAAGTATGGTATTGAAAGAAGATGCTTTATGGGCGAAGGCCGGGCATGAGATTTTAAAGGAACAGTTTGCCTTGAATGATCATTTGATGGCGTTGTCTGACGGCGTACAACCGGGTAAACGTAAAAGTAAGGTTTCTGCTTTGGATTTATGGAAAGATAGTTATTTTCAAGCTTTCCGTGCTCCGACGGATAATGATAAAAGTTTCGGTAACTGGTTGGCCAAGGATTGGAAGAATCAGGGATTGGATGCTCCTCAAGTGGCGGTGATTACTCCCGAAACGGAAACTCAGGAAACGGATGGCACCGTATCGAAGAAATCGGTAGTGGAATATCGTTATGCCAAGGGTAGCATCCGTGTCTCTTCCCGGTATAAAATATATGCGGATGGAACGGTAGATCTGGAACAGACTTACCTGCCACAAGGAGAATTGCCGGAATTGCCTCGTCTGGGCAGTGCATTTGTACTGGGAGAAGAATACGAAAATCTTTCCTGGTACGGTCGTGGCCCTTGGGAAAACTATCCCGACCGTAAGACGTCCTGTCTGATAGGTCGATGGAGCAGCAAGGTGAGTGAACAGTACACACATTACCCCCGTCCTCAGGATAGCGGCAATCACGAGGATGTTACCGAGGTGATTCTGACCAATAAGCAGGGGAAAGGTATCCGTGTGACGGCCATAGACCGGCCGTTCTCATTTTCGGCCTTGCATTACACAGTAGATGATATTTATAAAACCACTCATGATTGTGACTTGAAACCGAGAAAGGAAGTTATTCTCAGTTTGGATACTGCGGTCTTAGGTTTAGGAAACAGTAGTTGCGGTCCCGGAGTACTGAAGAAGTATGCCATTGATAAGCAGAAGCCTCATACGTTGCGGGTACGCTTCAGCCTCATTAAATGATGTAGAGGTAAGAAAATATCGAATCTAATTAAAAATCAACTATAAAAATGAAAAGAACAACAGCTTTTTTATCACTCCTTGCTTTATCGGCAGGTTTGTGGGCGCAGCCATCCGTAAAGACAGAACGCCAATACCTGTCAGGACGTGGTTGTGATGATATGGTGCAATGGGATTTCATGTGTACCGGTGGCAATAACTCTGGAAAATGGACGAAGATCGGAGTACCTTCTTGCTGGGAACTGCAAGGATTCGGTACTTATCAATATGGTATGAAATTCTATGGTAAGGCTTTTCCCGAAGGAGCAGCCGATGAACAAGGCTTGTATAAATACGAATTCGAGTTGCCTGCCGAATGGAATGGTAAACAGATAGAATTGGTCTTTGAAGCCTCTATGACTGATACGCAGGTAAAGATAAACGGTCGTAAAGCCGGCTCCATGCATCAGGGTGCTTTTTACCGCTTCATTTATAATGTGAGTGATCGGGTATTCTTTGGTCCGGATAAAAAGAATGTGCTCGAAGTAACCGTGAGCAAGGAAAGTGCGAATGCAGGGGTTAATTTGGCCGAGCGTCGTGGTGACTATTGGAACTTCGGAGGTATTTTCCGTCCGGTATTTATCGTGGCGAAACCGGCTCAAAATATAGACCGTCTGGCCATAGACGCGAAGGTGGATGGGAAATTCTATGCAGATTGTTTCTTGAATATGGCTGTAGAAGGTGCTAAAGTGCATACCGTCTTAACAGATGCTAAAGGAAAGAAAGTGGCCGAAAATACCTCGGATGTCCGTACGGGCAGCGACCATGCTTCGGTGAATATTGCTGTGAAATCTCCGGAATTATGGACGGCTGAAACTCCGGCCATGTATCAGGCTACCTTTACACTGCTTGATAAAGCAGGCAAAACACTGCATGTTGAAAATCAGAAGTTTGGTTTCCGTACCATTGAAACACGTGAAAGTGACGGATTGTATATCAACGGTCGGCGTGTGATGATTAAAGGGGTGAACCGTCATAGTTTCCGTCCTGAAAGCGGACGTACACTGAGCAAGGCAAAGAACATTGAAGATGTATTGCTGATCAAGAGCATGAACATGAATGCCGTCCGCCTGAGTCATTATCCTGCCGATCCCGAATTTTTTGAAGCTTGTGACTCGCTGGGCCTTTATGTAATGGATGAGTTAAGCGGCTGGCATGGTAAGCACGAAACTATCAACGGGCAGAAGCTGGTAAAAGAAATGATTACCCGTGATGTAAACCATCCGTGTATCATCTGGTGGAGCAACGGCAATGAAAAAGGTTGGAATACCGAACTGGATGGTGAATTTCACAAATACGACCCTCAGAAACGTCCGGTGCTTCATCCGCAAGGCAACTTCAGTGGCTATGAAACCATGCACTATCGTTCTTACGGAGAAAGCCAGAATTATATGCGTCTGCCCGAAATATTTATGCCGACCGAGTTCCTGCATGGATTGTACGACGGAGGACACGGAGCCGGACTGTATGATTATTGGGAAATGATGCGCAAACATCCCCGTTGTGCCGGAGGTTTCCTTTGGGTACTGGCCGATGAGGGCGTGAAGCGTGTGGATATGAATGGATTCATTGACAACTGCGGCAATTATGGAGCCGATGGTATTGTAGGTCCGCATCACGAAAAAGAGGGCAGTTACTTTACCATCAAGCAGGTGTGGTGTCCTATTCAAATCATGACCGATAGCCTTGACAGCCAGTTTGACGGCAAACTGAAAATAGAGAACCGTTACGATTTCCTGAATGCGAATACATGCCGTTTCACTTATAAATATGTGCAATTGCCTTCTGTAACCGATAAGGGGGGAATGAAAGTGATGAAACAGGGAGAGGTGAACTGTCCCGACATTCCTGCTCATGGTGCGGGTACACTGACCATTCCTGCGGCTGTCAAGGGAGCCAATGCTTTGATGCTGACAGTAACGGATAAGCAGGGGAATGACCTCTTTACGTGGAGTTATAAACTGGACGACGTTGCCGGATTGCAGCAGGCTTCTGCCGGCAATAAACCTTCTTATAAAGAAACTGCCGATGCATTGACGGTGGATGCAGGAGGACGTATATTTACTTTCTCTCAGAAAGACGGACAACTGAAAGGGGTGAAGATGGGAAGTCGTACCATCAGCCTGACGAATGGCCCCCGTTTCATTGCCGCCAAGCGTTCGGACCGTTCTATGGACCAGTTCTATAACCATGATGACAAAGAGGCTGAAAAGAAGAAAACCCAATACACTACATTTGATGATGCCGGTCGTTTTACAGGCTTTGCCGTGCGTGAAGAAGGCAATAACATAGTGGTTACCGCTACTTACAAACTGGGATGTTTTGATCAGGCTGTATGGACGATCGCTCCTGACGGTACCGCTGCTATAGACTTTACATACAACTTCAGCGGTGTGGTGGATTTGATGGGAGTCATGTTTGATTATCCGGAAGACAAAGTATTGAGCAAGCGTTGGGTAGGTGACGGTCCTTACCGTGTATGGCAGAACCGTTTGCATGGCCCGCAGTTGGGCGTATGGGAAAATGAGTATAATGATCCCATTCCTGCTGAAAGCTTTACTTATCCCGAATTTAAAGGGTACTTTGCTAATGTGCAATGGATGACTTTGAAAACACAGGAAGGAACGATAAGTATCTGTAACCGTACTCCTCAGAATTATGTAGGGGTTTACCACCCTCGCGACGGTCGTGACGGATTGCTTTATACTTTCCCGGCTACCGGCATCAGTCTGATGAAAGTAATTCCTCCGGTACGTAATAAGGTGAATACTACTGATCTGATAGGCCCGTCATCGCAAGCGTTTTGGGCAGACGGAGAATATGGAGGTGGTATCACACTGAAATTTGAATAACAGATATAAGAATGAATCAATGTGCTGATTTGCCAATTACCATGCGGAATATTGCGCAGCCAATTGGCATATTAGCACATTGATATATTAGCGAATTATTTAGTTCAGTCCGATTTCTTCGCACACCCTCATTTCCATTCCTTTATATACCACCACTACTTTGTGCAGTTGCGTACTGCCTACGGCACTCTTTACCTTTTCAGTATCGGCATAGCGGTCAGCCTGTGCAATAGCTTTCAGGCGAAGCTCTTCTATGCTATGTAGAGATCGCCATACAGGTCATCGAAAATATCGCGGGTACGCACATCATAGTAATGTTGCAGCATACTCAAGGTCAAGCTTTTGCCGAAGCGACGGGGACGGATGAAGAAGAAGCGGTTCGCTTGTTCTATCAAAGGGATATAAGAAGTCTTGTCCACATAATAATAATTGTCGAGACGGATGTCCTTGAAGTTCATCATGCCGTAGGGGAGTCGCTTCCTGTCTGGTACTATATATTCCATAATTCAAGTTTTTAGGGGTTCACGTTTGAATGACGTGCAGGCAAAAACAGACTAAGCTTGTGAAATTGAGTTTAAACAGGAACCGAGGCGTTTTTATACTCTCTTTATGAGTACAATTTCCTAAATAATTCGTTTCTTTACGAAAAGATTCATCGCTTATGAAGATAAAACATCTGTTTGTTTCTGTGCTGTTTGCAGCCGGATTACAATCTGTTACGGCGCAAACCGCCCTGCAACAACAATTTACAAATACTCCCGTACAGGAAGCCCGTCCCTGGACATTCTGGTACTGGATGTTTGGCGCTGTAACTCCCGAAGGTATTACTGCCGATCTGGAAGCCATGCACCGTGTAGGTTTGGGTGGAGCCTATCTGATGCCCATCAAGGGAGTGGAGCAGGGACCTCAATACGAAGGAAAAGCCCAGCAGCTTACCCCCGAATGGTGGCGTATGGTCACTCATAGTATGAAAGAGGCCGACAGGCTGGGAATGCAACTGGGCATGCACATCTGTGACGGCTTTGCCTTGGCGGGAGGTCCCTGGATGACCCCCGAAGAATCCATGCAAAAAGTGGTATGGAGTGACACCATTGTGAACGGTGGAAATATCCGGAATCTCACTTTGCCCATGCCCGAAGCACTGGATGGCTATTATGAAGATATCGTTACCTACGCCATTCCATTGGAGCGTCAGCCTGAGGATACTTCATTGAAGCCGAAGGTAACTTTCGGCAATTTGAAACAGGCCGTTATCAAAGATGAATCCAAGGCTGTGAACAGGGATGAGAAAGGAGTCTTCCGTTCCTCTTATCCTTGTTGGATTCAGTATGAATATGCAGCACCTGTGACTTGCAGTAATGTGGAAATTATTTTGGGAGGAAATAACTACCAGGCACATCGCCTGAAAGTATTGGCCAGTGAGGACGGACGGACGTTCAAAACAGTGAAGCAACTGGTCCCTGCCCGGCAGGGATGGCAGAATACGGATTTCCAGTCTACTCATGCCATCCCTCCTGTTACCGCCCGTTACTTCCGTTTTGAGTGGACTCCCGTGGGAAGCGAACCGGGTAGTGAGGATCTGGATGCAGCCAAATGGAAACCGAATTTGAAAATCAATGATATAGTCCTTCATACGGCTCCACGTATTCATCAGTGGGAGGGAAAAGCAGGATTGGTATGGCGTGTGGCTACTGCTACTACTTCGACGGAAATACCCGATGCGGCTTGTGTGCAGCCGGATGAATTGATCAATCTCCCTTTGTATCAGGGCAGGCTGACCGCCCGTTTACCCGAAGGTAAATGGCGTATTCTCCGCATGGGGCATACGGCAACCGGACATGTGAATGCTACTGCCGGAGGTGGTAAAGGATTGGAATGCGACAAGTTCAGCACCAAGGCTGTTCAGAAACAGTTCTCGAACTGGTTTGCGGAAATGTTCAAAAAGACGGATGAAGCCGTGGCACGCCGTGTATTGAAATATATGCACGTAGACAGTTGGGAGTGTGGCAGTCAGAACTGGAGTGATAACTTCGCGGCAGAATTTAAGAAACGCCGTGGATATGATTTGATGCCTTATCTTCCTTTACTGGCAGGCATTCCGATGGAAAGTGCCGCCCGCAGTGAGCAGATATTGCGGGATGTCCGTACCACCATCGGAGAACTGGTGACTGATGTATTCTACACCGTATTGGCTGATTGTGCCCGTCAATATGATTGCCGTTTTTCTGCCGAGTGCGTAGCTCCTACTATGGTCAGTGACGGATTGATGCATTATCAGAAAGTGGATCTGCCTATGGGGGAATTTTGGCTGAACAGTCCTACTCATGATAAACCCAATGATATGCTGGATGCCATCAGTGGCGCGCATATTTATGGAAAGAATATTATCCAGGCCGAAGGCTTTACTGAAATTCGTGGCGTATGGGATGAAGACCCTGCCATGCTGAAACCTTTGCTGGACCGTAACTATGCACTGGGTATCAATAAACTCTTCTTTCATGTCTATACCCATAATCCCTGGATGAACCGCCGTCCCGGTATGACCTTGGACGGCATCGGGCTCTTCTTCCAGCGCGACCAGACCTGGTGGGAGGAAGGGAAATCTTTTGTAGATTACATCACCCGTTGCCAGACTTTGTTGCAATACGGTCATCCGGTGGCTGATATCGCCGTCTTTACCGGTGAAGAAATGCCGCGACGTTCCATTTTGCCCGAACGGTTAGTTTCGATGCTTCCCGGTATCTATGGAGCCGAACGGGTGGAAAGCGAACGGATTCGGCTGGCTAATGAAGGTCAACCCACCCGTGTGCGTCCTGTCGGTGTTACCCATTCGGCAAACATGGCCGATCCCGAAGACTGGGTGAACCCGATGCGTGGCTATGCCTACGATTCTTTTAACAAAGACGCTCTGTTACGTTTGGCAAAAGCGGAGAATGGAAGAATGGTACTTCCGGGAGGGGCTTCTTATAAAGTATTGGTGCTTCCTACAGCCCGTCCTATGAATCCTGATAACCTGCCGTTGTCTCCGGAGGCACAGGCAAAAGTAGAGGAACTCCGCGCGGCAGGTGTCATTATTCCGCAATTGCCTTATCGGGAAGATGATTTTTCTTCTTTCGGTGTGGAACGGGATGTACTTCTTCCTGCTGATGTGGCATATACTCATCGGAGCGGGGAAGAGTATGAGATTTATTTTGTGGCTAATCAGGTGGACAGTTTGCGTACATTCAACGCTTCTTTCCGCATTGCGGGACGCACGCCTGAATTATGGAATGCGGTAACAGGAACCATTACCCGTCCGGCACAATGGAAAGAAGCGGACGGCCGTACCGAAGTCGCTTTGTCTTTGCCCGCCAATGGCTCTGTATTTGTCGTATTCCCCAAAGAATCTTCAGAAGTTTCTCCGGAACGGACCGAAAGGGAACCTGTATCCATATCGATCAAGGAATGGACAGTAACATTCCCTTCCGTGCGCAAAACTGTCACTCGTCCGGTATTATTTGACTGGAGTAAGGAAGAGGATGAAAAAATAAGATATTATTCCGGACATGCCACTTACAGAGGGTTATTCAGATGGAAGAATGAACAGGACGGAAGAATTATTCTTCGGTTGGGTAAAGTAGCCAATGTAGCGACTGTACGTGTCAACAGCATTGCATGCGGTACGGCTTGGACAGCTCCATACGAAGTGGACATTACCGATGCGCTTCGTAACGGAACCAATGTCTTGGAAGTGGAGGTAGTGAATACCTGGGCGAATGCGCTCCGTGGAGCAGATCAGGATAAAGCGCCTTTTGAGGGGATATGGACGAATGCAAAATTCCGTCTGCCCGGAGATGATTTATTGCCTGCCGGATGGATGGGGCCTTGCGAGTTTTTTAAAACTAAAGAATAATGGTAATCACACATAACATGAAAAATAAGAAACTACTACTGGGCATTGCTTGGGCATGGTTGACTTGCCTGTCGGCAAATGCGGAAGTGAAATTGCCCGCTTTCTTTTCAGACGGCATGGTGATGCAACAGCAGACCCGTGCCAATTTATGGGGAACAGCTACTCCCAATGCACCGGTAAAGATTACAACAAGTTGGGATAAACAAACCTATAAAACTACTGCCGATGCAAAAGGCGCGTGGAAACTTGCTTTATCCACCCCCTCTGCCGGAGGCCCTTACACGATCACTTTTGATGATGGAAAGCTGACCGAAATACGTGATATCCTGATGGGGGAATTATGGTTATGCTCCGGTCAGAGTAATATGGAAATGCCCATGAAAGGGTTTAAAAACCAGCCGGTGGAGAATAGCAATACAGATGTGATGAACAGCCGTAATCCGCAACTCCGCCTGTTCACCGTAAAGCGCACTTCCTCTTTTATTCCAAAAACAGATGTGGTGGGAACTTGGCAGGAAGCTGTTCCGGCAACCGTGCGTGAGTTTAGTGCTACTGCTTATTACTTCGGCCGGATGATACAACAGCAGTTGAGGGTACCCGTGGGTTTGATTGTGGCTTCTTGGGGAGGTTCTGCCTGTGAAGCCTGGATGCATCCGGATTGGTTGAAGGCATTTCCCGAAGCAAAGATTCCTCAATCGGAAGCTGATATCAAGTCAAAGAACCGCACTCCGACTGTACTCTATAACGGCATGCTCCATCCGCTCATCGGATTGTCTATACGTGGGGTTATTTGGTATCAGGGTGAAGATAACTATAACCGTGCTTCTACTTATGCCGATATGTTCAGTACACTGATACGCGGGTGGCGCGAAGAATGGCAGCAAGGCGAGTTTCCCTTCTATTATTGTCAAATTGCGCCCTATGATTATGGAATTATTACTGAACCGGGCAAGAATGTGATAAATTCTGCTTATCTTCGCGAACAACAAGCTATGGTAGAACACCGGGTTGGAAATAGCGGTATGGCTGTATTGCTGGATGCCGGAATGAAAACGGGGATTCATCCGGGTAAAAAGCGGGTGGCAGGAGAGCGATTGGCACGGTTGGCGTTGGTAAAAACCTACGGAATGAAAGGGGTAACAGCCGAAAGTCCCTGTTATGAAGGAATGGAGGTCAAGAATGACACGGTAATTGTCCGTTTCAATCGGGCTCCGATGTGGATAAACTGCAAAGACCGTTTTGAATCTCACAACTTTCAGGTAGCAGGTAAAGACCGCGTTTTTCATCCCGCCAAAGCATGGATAGAGAGGAGTAAGATGCTTGTAAAAAGCGAGAAAGTGCCTCATCCGGTAGCCGTTCGCTATGGCTTTGAAAATTATGTGGAAGGAGACTTGTTTGGTGAAGATTTACCGGTCTCGTCTTTCCGCTCCGATGATTGGTAAAAATAAGAAAATATGAAGAATATCTTTACGTTTCTGTTATTCGTATTTATTGGCGGGCAGTCCTTATGGGGACAGCCTGCCAATTTGGTTTGGGATACTCAAAGCCGGAATGCTTCAGAGTCTATGCCCTGCGGGGGTGGTGATATCGGTATGAATGTATGGGTGGAGAATGACGATGTGTTGTTCTACCTCAGTCGCAGTGGTTCGTTTGATGAAAACAACTGCCTGTTGAAACAGGGGCGGTTCCGTGTCCGTCTTACTCCGAATCCTTTTGCCGGAGTTTCTTCCTTCCGGCAGACCTTGCATCTGAATGATGGCTATATAAGTATAAGTAGTGATAATGCCACCCTTATTATCTGGGCAGATGTATTTCATCCCGTGGTACATGTCGAGGTTGAAACGAAAGAGTTGACTTCCATGCGTGTAAATTTTGAAAGCTGGCGTTACGAAGATCGTCCGGTGCGGAAGGGGGAAGGCCAGCAATGTTCTTACAAGTGGGCTGTGCCTGCCGGACTCATGACTACGCGCGATTCTGTACGTGTGGGCGATGGTGCCTTTACTTTTTTCCATCGCAATCCTGAACGTACTATTTTTGATGTGGTAGTGGACCAGCAGGGAATGAATGAGGTGAAGGAACAACTGTATAATCCTCTGAAGAATTTGATTTTTGGGGGCCGTTTATCAGGTGACAATCTGGTTTATAACGGTACACGCCGTGGACATTATGCAGGTACTGAGTATCTAGCATGGATGTACAAAAGTAAGAAACCTACTTATAAGCAGTCTGCACGGATTGTCTTGCATACGGAACAAAGTACGGTTCCTGCATGGGAAGCATCCTTGGCCCGCACTGAGAAGGAAATAAATGTATCCAAAGACAAACAGGCTACCCGCCGTTGGTGGAATGATTTTTGGAAACGTAGTTTTATTGAGGGGGAAGGTGAAGCGGGAGATGCTATCCGTAACTATACACTGTTCCGCTATATGTTGGGATGTAATGCCTATAGTCAGTGGCCTACCAAGTTTAACGGGGGACTGTTTACTTTTGATCCTATGTATGTAGATCAGAAAATGGAATTTACCCCTGATTTCCGCAAATGGGGAGGAGGAACCATGACTGCACAGAATCAGCGTCTGGTTTATTGGCCCATGCTGAAAAGCGGTGACTTTGATCTGATGAAACCGCAATTCGAGTTCTATCAGCGTTTGTTGCCGACAGCCGAAGCACGTACCCGTACCTATTGGGGACATGCCGGTGCCTGTTTCACCGAACAAATGGAGAACTTCGGTCTGCCCAATCCTGCCGAGTATGGATTCAAACGTCCTGAAAGCTATGACAGGGGATTGGAATATAATGCATGGCTGGAATACGAATGGGATACGGTTCTTGAATTTTGTCAGATGATACTGGAGACGGCACGTTATAATGAGGCGGATATCAGCCGTTATATCCCTTTGATAGAAAGTTCACTTAATTTCTTTGATGAGCATTATCGTCAACTGGCAGCTCAACGCGGCCGCAAGGATTTAGATGGCAACGGCAAACTGGTGATCTATCCGGGATCGGCTTGTGAAACTTATAAGATGGCTTATAATCCATCCTCAACCATTGCTGCGCTGCGCTCTGTTTTACAAACCTACGGACGTAAACCGGACATGCTGGCACGTATTCCTGAGATTCCTTTACGCGTAGTAGATGGTAAGGAAATGATTGCTCCGGCACAGGCTTGGGAACGGGTGAACAATATAGAAACTCCCCAGCTTTATGCTGTATTTCCCTGGCGTATTTACGGAGTAGGCAAGGAAGGGCTGGAAATAGCCCGTAACACCTATCTATATGATCCCGATGCACAGAAATTCCGTTCACATACCGGATGGAAACAAGATAATATCTGGGCTGCCTGTCTGGGTATGACCGAGGAGGCTGCACAACTTACCTTACAGAAAATGGCGAACGGTCCTCATCGTTTTCCCGCCTTTTGGGGACCGGGTTACGACTGGACTCCCGACCATAACTGGGGGGGTAGCGGTATGATAGGTATGCAGGAAATGCTGTTGCAGGAAGCTGATGGAAAAATCTTATTATTTCCTGCTTGGCCCAAAGATTGGGATGTGCATTTCAAATTGCATGCTACAGGACAAACCACTGTAGAAGCCACCCTAAAAGGGGGGGCAGTGGTTAGCTTGACCGTACAACCTAAAGAACGGGAGAAAGATGTGGTAAATTGTTTGCTGAATAAATAGCAGTTTATTGTATGAAGAGGGGAGGCAAAAGTCTGGCAATGCGGTCCATCTAGTTTGTCATTCTGAATGATATATTCATGGATTTTGCCTCCCCTTTTTCTATCGTTCATATTTTCCTTTCTCATTCAATACTATGTTTATACCCGAATATTCATAAACAGGTTCATTAGTAGACCACGGGTCATAGTATCTTTTCCTTTCTTCTTTCTCCTTTATATCACCAATAGCGATCCAGTGCATGCTTGTTTCAACCAATGCCATTGAGTTTGCAATGAAAAAGTTAGAAACCTCATCTACAACCGGAATTTTGTATTTCTGGATAAGAGATATTTCTTCATTTATAAAACCCATGATATTGAAATCTTCCAACTTGATATGTTCTATTACCGGTAAAAGATTTTTTCTCAATTTTGATTCATTGTAATAGATCGCAGGCTTTAATCCCTTATAATAGGCATATATGGCCATTGAAGAGGGCAGTGAGTAAGTCCCTTCTATATTTTGTGCATGAAGATATTGGCTCATCTTGTCGATGAAACATTTTCTTTGTCCGTTGAGGGTCGCTCTTTGTATCTCTTGAACTTCATGAAAAATATCCATCCCCAAGGGAGTATGGGCAGGCAATGATTCAAAAAGATTAATCATGGCAGCCAGTACATAGCCCCCACAATAAGCATTTTCCAATTGGTCCTGAAAGTAGCTGTATCGGAATTCCATAATTTGAATAACTATTTTGTAAATTCTTAATAAATAACGTGAGTTCGATATAAGAAATGCCTCATTACCAATGGTCTTGAATCAATCATTGTTGGAAACCATCCACCGTAGGGGCGGAATGCTT
>CAVJPC010000038.1:0-3066 GCA_963651205.1 Bacteroidaceae bacterium | reverse complement strand
GTAGCGGAATACCTGGATAAGATCATTGAAGGTGGAGAACGTATTGAGGAAATCAACCAGCAGATTCAGGAGCAGCTGACACAGGTATCCTTTGACAGTATGCGTGATTCCTTTTACGACACGCTACTGGATATGGAGAGTGATTCTCAGGATTTTGCGGATGATTTCAGCGCATATCTGCAGAAGGCGATCCTTATGACTAACCTGACGGATGCCTATGATAAACGTCTACAGGCATGGTATGAGAAATTTGCCAACTACAACAAGGAAGGCGGAATAAACACCGACGAGTACAAGGATCTGCAGGAGGAATGGAATAAGATTGTCGAGGATGCCCTTGCCGAACGCGATGCCCTGAAAGATATTTTCGGCTGGACTTCATCTTCTTCCTCCACACAGGAAGGCAGGGCCGGAACCATCACCTCCATGACGGAGGAGACTGCCGGCAGGCTGGAAGGAATCGGTAATGCCATGCTGGATCATGTGATCAACATCGACAACCTGATCTCCTCTACTCTTGAGATGATGGCAACAGCGATCAGCCGGATAGCGGAAAACTCAGAATATCTGAAGCATCTTGAAACGATAGACGAGGGCATTACAGACTTGCGTCGTGGTGTAAAAATGAAAGGATAGGATTATGAAAGTAGAAGAAGGACTCTTTTATATCAACAATATCGATATGGCCACATATGGCTGTTTTCTTTGGGAGGAAAACGCGGGCGACCATACCAATTATGACTCTCTGCTGAAACCACCCAAGATGAAGGAGTATACCTCCGTCAGCTATCGGGAACTTGATGGGGAGGAATTGCCCGATCTGTTGCTTACCCGCTATGAGGCACGGGACATTACCCTGAAAATAGCTATCGCAGCGGAGACGAGGGCTGGATGGTTTGAGTACTACAATGCCGTGATCGCCCTGCTTAAATCCGGATGGCTAAAAATAAATGTGCCTGAGATTGGCAGGGTCATGAAGGCTTATATGAAGGAATACTCTAAATACAGCCACTTTACCAGTCTGGCTAGTACCGGTCAGCAGATCGCCGGATTTACGGTAACGCTGCGCGAACCGAAACCTTTTTCGAATGAAGATTAAAAACGATTTAAATTACCTGTAAATGGAACTTGTCATCTACGATAGAGAAGGAAGCTTTAAAAAGAAGGTAAGCCCGGATTCTTCATCCCGATGGTCAGAAGAGGTGGCTTCCGAATTCGTGGTGAGTGTCAACTTTACCACCTGGGAGTTCTTTGTCCTGTCAGTGGGTGATTACATCGAAGTAGGCGGCAAACGGTTCTCTGTTAAAAAGGAGTACCGCCCGAAAAAGACCAACACACAGAAATATACCTATAACATCAGCTTCTATGGTCGGGAACATGACATGCAGGACCTGCTCTTCTGTCGGCTCAACCAGGGGAGTGACGACTTGGAATCCGTATTTGCCTACGACGGTACACCGATGGAGTACCTCCAGAAGCTGGTGGACAACATGAACCGGAATACCGACGGTGTGACGTGGAGAGTCGGTGAAGCCATTACCGCCAACCGGCAGACGATCAACTTTAACGGTCTGTATTGCTGGGATGCCGCCGCTGAAATCGCCCAGGCATTTGAAACGGAATGGTGGCTGGACGGAGAGTATCTGAACCTGAGCAAATGCGAGCGGGGTGAACGTGTCACGCTTGGCTACATGAAGGGTCTCAAGACTGGTCTTACACAAAGCGAGAACTCGGAATCCATCAAATGGTTCACCCGTCTGATACCGGTTGGAAGCACAAAAAATATTGATCCGTCGAAGTACGGATTTGCACATCTTCAGCTGCCTTCCCGTGCTACGTACATAGATCTTAATACTCAGTTGGGGCTGAAAGAACACAGAGAAGAAAGTGCCTTCAGTGATATCTTTCCACACCGGCTGGGTACCGTATCCTCTGTCCGTTCTGAAGAAAAGACAAACGAGGAGACAGGAGAATATACCGTATACTATGTCAAGGATAACGCGCTGCCCTTCAATCCGGACGATTATATGATCGGTGGAGAGGTGATACTCATCACTTTTGAAAGCGGTGATCTTGAGGGCAGGGAGTTCGAATGCAACTGGCACAACGATACAAAAGAGTTTGAGATCATCAATACCTATCCGGATGAAGATACCCAGATACCGGGAGGGAATCTCATTCCGAAGGCGGGTGATACCTATATACTGACCAATATCCGCATGCCGGATGAGTATTATCCGATAGCCGAGCAGCAGTTTGAGCAGGCTGTTGAAAACTACTTGAAAGAGTACAGCCGTGACATCTCGATCTACTCCTCTGATACGGATTATATCTATGTAGACAAAAATGAGATACCTCTTCTGCTCGGACAAAGAGTAAAACTGGAGGATGAGCAGTACTTTGCGGAAGGATACCTGGATACCCGCATCACGCGTGTGGAGAGGAAGCTCACGAATCTCTCCGAGGCATCGGTTAGCTGCTCGGCTGCGGTCAGCAGTTCATGGAAGTCATCCATAGAATCTTCGCTGGATAACCTGCAGTATGTGCTGGCAAGCCAGACGGAAAAGACCTCCTTGTTTGATATCATCAAAGTAGGAGACGGCAAGCAGCCTTCGGACTATAACGTATTTTCCGCGCTGAAATCCCTGTCAACACTCCTGCGTAAGGACCAAGCCGATTCCACCAACTTCCTTGTCCGCTTTCTGGGTGGGCTGGAAGTGGGCAAGGCCATCGATTCTTTTATTGCCGGCAGTGGTATCATCATGGACAAGAACGGTCGCATCCAGGCCAGTAGTCTTGAACTGCGTAATTCGCTGACGGTCCTTGAGTTGATCTTCAACCGTCTTTCCGCCCAGGAAGGCGACTATTCATATTCCGAGTCGGGCTTGATTGAAAGCATCGAAGAACTCTCCGAAGGCACCTATCGTCTGCTTCTTCGCAAGCGTCACGATACGGACTTCAATGCATTCGCTGTAAACGACATCATCTATGGTTCTGTCAATGATCTCCTGGCCGGAGGCGGCAGTTACCGTACCTCCTGGATGCGTGTTATAGAGACCAATACGA
>CAVJPC010000037.1:0-6470 GCA_963651205.1 Bacteroidaceae bacterium | reverse complement strand
AACCCAGGCCTCATCGACTGTTTGCTGGCAAAAACACGGCAAACAGGTATATGTCAGTAAAAAGATGGCTAACAGAATATTTTTCATGTACCCGACATTTTAAATTATCATTGCAGCCCCAAAAACAAGACCACAGCACAAATATAAACAAAAGAAACAAATCTAATCAGGCAAGTATAAAATTCAATCAACCAACTTATGCTTCTCATACGACGGTCTCACCCACCGCAAATAAACGCAAAGAGACACCAGGCAGCAACCCGATCCGACCAGATAGGCGGTTGCAAGGTTGGCGTACGAAGCGATAAAGCCGGCGGCAAGCATTCCGATCCCAACGCCGAAGTCAAAAGAAGTCAGATAAGTAGAAGTTGCCGTTCCACGCATGTGATGCGGAGCAACATTTACAAATAGGCACTGGATAGCCGGGACACAAATACCAAAACCGATACCGATTGCCAGTGCCGAGGCAAAAAAGACTATTTCATTATGGAACAAGGCAAAGACAGCGAACGAGAGCGTCAGAAAGACCAGTGCACTGATCGAAACCATGTGTATCTTTCCATGATCGACCAGACGGCCGGATATAAGACGAGCCGTACCAACCCCAATCGCCATAAAAATGAAGAAGTAACCGGGATTGGACACATTGATCTCTTTACCGTACAGCACCACAAAAGAAACAACCATTCCATAAGGTATGGCGCTTAACAGATAAGCCAATGCTGTCGGTAAGGCTTTCACAAGTATAAAACGGTCGAGCGAAAAAGGTGGTCTCGGCAGCTTCTCCCGCTTCGGATAACGGATCAGGCTGACAGAACCGACGCCGACCAATGCTATCGCCATTCCGGCAAACACTAAAGGAAGAAATCCATATCTATCGTAAACAGCCACGGCAACCAGTGGAGATAAAGACATCGCCAGATTGATTGTCAACCCATAGAAGCCCATTCCTTCCCCTCGCCTTTTGGATGGAATCACATCGATCGCAATGGTATTCCCGGCAACGGACGTCATTCCCATGAACCCACCTTGTATAAAGCGGACAGCCATAATAGTCAGCACCGTCGTTGCAAACAGATAACCGGCGAACATACAGGCAAAGACCATAAAAGCAAACAGATACAACGGTTTGCGGGAAAAACAATCCACCAGATACCCCGAGAAGGGACGGACACATAACAAACCTATCGAGTAACTGGAAAGAGCCACCCCCACCTCCGACGGATCGATCTTCAGCACTTCCACCAGATAAACCGGCATAGTCGGCATCAGCATGTAGAAGGAGAAATTCATCAGGAAATAAGAGATACAACACTGAATGAAATTCCGGTTCCAGAGTATCGGTTTCGTTTCGTTCATCAGGCTAATTCACTCAGTTCGAGCCAACGCATTGTCTTTTCATCTATTTCGTCGATCACTTTGGCTATGCGTTCCGATTTCGCCATCAGTTCGTCATTGCTAAGGGTTCCGCTGCTCATAGCTGTTTCCAGTTCTGCCTTTTCAGCTTCAAGAGCAGGTATTTCGGATTCTAATGCTTCAAACTCCTTCCGTTCCTTGAAAGTAAGTTTCTTTTTCTGTTCCGTTTGCGGACGGTTATTCTTTTCGGGGACAGGAGCTTGTTTGGGCTGACGGGCAGCTTCCGCTTCCTTCTCCAACTGATCCTGTACCTCTTTCCAGTCGCGGTATTGAGTGTAGTTACCGGGGAAATCTTTCAGGTCGGCATTGCCACGGAATACCAGCAGATGATCGACAACCTTATCCATAAAGTAACGGTCGTGCGAAACAACGATCACACAACCTTTAAAGTTACGCAGATATTCTTCCAGCACATTCAGCGTTACGATATCCAGGTCGTTGGTCGGCTCATCCAGTACAAGGAAGTTCGGGTTACGCATCAGGACTGTACACAGATAAAGACGCCGCTTCTCTCCCCCACTCAGTTTATAAACATAGCTATGTTGTTTTTCGGGAGTAAACAGGAAATAATTCAGGAACTGAGAAACACCCAGTTTCTTTCCGTCGCCCAGATCGACATATTCGGCAATATCTTGTACGACATCGATCACCTTCATCTGTTCGTCAAACTGCAAGCCATCCTGACTGTAATAACCGAAGCGAACAGTTTCGCCCACATCGAAGCGACCGCTATCCGGTTCCACTTCCCCCATCAGCATTTTAATAAAGGTAGACTTCCCGGTACCATTATTACCGACAATACCCATTTTCTCGAAACGGGCAAAAATATAATTGAAATCTTCTACGATTTTAATGTTTCCAAAACTTTTCGTCACATGCTCCGCTTCAAATATCTTCGAACCGATATAGGACGCTTTCACATCCAGGTTCACATTTCCGTTATCCCGTTGCTGCTTGGCTTTCTTTTCCAGTTCGTAGAAAGCATCGATACGATATTTGGCTTTCGTGCCACGTGCCTGCGGCTGACGGCGCATCCATTCCAATTCTTTACGCAACAGGTTATTGGCTCGCTCTACCTCCGTATTCATCGTCTCCATACGTTCCTGGCGTTTCTCCAGGTAATAGCTGTAGTTTCCTTTATATTGGAATATTTGCTGACGATCTATTTCAATGATCTCGCTACATACCCGATCCAGGAAATAGCGGTCGTGCGTCACCATCAGGATACTGATATTCGCACGGCTCAGATATCCTTCCAACCATTCGGTCATTTCCAGATCGAGGTGGTTGGTCGGCTCATCGAGGATGATCAGCTCCGGGTCGGTGATCAGGACATTGGCAAGTGCCACCCGTTTCAACTGTCCGCCGGACAGATGTTCCACTTTCTGGTCGAAGTTTGTAATCTTCAGTTGTGAAAGGATTTGTTTGGCACGCTGTTCATAATCCCAGGCTTTCAGGTTATCCATACGCATCAGGATATCCTGCAAGTTGGAATGATCGTCACTGGCCATCGCTTCTTCATACTCAGCGATCAGTCGAACCGTCTCATTCGGGGAATAGAAACAGGCCTGAAGAACAGTCAGTCCTTCGGGATAAACCGGTGTCTGCTCCAAATAACCGACACGCAGGTCGTTACGGAACACAACCGCCCCGCTATCATAATCCTCCTTCCCGGCAATGATATTCAGTAAAGTTGTTTTACCTGTACCGTTCTTTGCGATAAGCCCCACCTTCTGGCCTTGTGCAATCCCAAATGTAATATCCTCAAAAAGAACCAAATCGCCGAAGCTCTTGGTCAGTCCGTCTATCTGTAAATAACTGATCATATTGCCTTTTGTACTTTACTTTGAGGGACAAAGATACAAAAAATAGGGCAGGGTAACTAATAATACGTAGCAGTCAATTTTTATAAAAACCAACCATTTCCAAAAAGTTACGGAATTCTTTACCGAAGTTCTAATGTTAGAAAAACTGATCCATTACATAAATATTCATCTAAAAAGAAGTTATGCAATCAGATTTTAATGTTAATTTCGTCACTGTATACTGATGTTTTCTAACCAACACATATCTTTATAGATTGCAATCAGTTGATTTTTATAACATTCACACTGCTAACTACAGATTTAAAATATAATTATGGGACAATTAAAACCAACTCAAGTACTAAATAAAGCATATAGACAAGTTGCTGTAGAAACAACAGAGTTCAACCATTTTAAGGATGCCTTACAAATACTATTAGAAAATGTTTCAGATGGACAAAGAGAAGAGACTCAAAAAGAACATTTAAGAAATTTTCTTAGTGAAACATTTTATAAATCCTATTATATAGCTCCAGAAGAAGATATTGATTTAGCTGTCAGATTAGATAAGACTGCAAAATCGAATATCGGATTATTGATAGAAGTCAAAAGTACAACAAATAAAAGCGAAATGATTTCTGTCGACAATTTAAATAAGAAGGCACTTCAAGAACTTTTACTCTATTACTTAAAAGAAAGAATAACTAAGAAAAATACAGACATCAAATACCTGATTACCACCAACATGCACGAATTTTTCATTTTCGATGCACAGGAATTTGAGCAAAAGTTTTATCAAAACAAGAAGTTGCGCAAAGAATTCCAAGACTTTCAGGATGGAAGAAAGACAAGTAGCAAAACTGACTTTTTCTATGCAGAGATTGCCTCTCCTTTCATAGAGGAAGTACAGGGAAGTCTCGAATATACTTATTTCGATATATATGACTATCGCAAATTTCTTGACAACAAGAATGCCACCTCCAAAAAGCTAATAGAACTATATAAAGTATTCAGTGATACCCACTTGTTAAAACTCCCTTTTCAAAACGACAGCAATTCTTTGAACAAAGGCTTTTATTCTGAATTACTACACATTATAGGTATAGAAGAGCAGAAAGAGGGAAACAAAACTGTAATAGAACGTAAAGCAACAGAGAAAAGAAATGAAGCTTCATTATTGGAAAACACTATTAATCAACTTGATGCTGAAGATTGTTTGCGAAAAGTTCCTAACACAGCAATATATGGGAGTACATATGACGAACGACTTTTCAATGTAGCAATGGAATTATGTATCACATGGATCAATAGAATTCTGTTTTTGAAACTTTTAGAAGCACAATTATTAAAGTATCATAATGGAAAACTTTGCTATAAATTTCTCACTAATAAAAAGATACGTGATTTTGACGATTTAAACACACTCTTCTTCCAGGTATTAGCTCGTGATTTCAATCATAGAACATCATCCATATTAAAAGACTTTGAACATGTTCCTTATTTGAACAGTTCTCTTTTTGAGGTGACCAACCTTGAGAGTGATACTATTAAAATCAATAGTCTATCCCAGCGTGAAGAGCTTCCATTGTTGTCAAATAGTATTTTAAGAAACAAAAAAAATAATCTTCGTGTCAACAGTTTGCCTACACTAGAATATTTATTTACTTTTTTAGATGCATACAATTTTGCAAGCGAAGGGAGCGAAGAAATACAGGAAGAAGCCAAAACATTGATTAATGCTTCAGTTCTCGGACTCATCTTTGAAAAGATCAACGGTCATAAAGAGGGTTCAGTTTTTACTCCTGGTTTCATCACAATGTACATGTGTCGTGAATCAATCCAAAAAACAGTATTGCTAAAGTTCAATCGCTTTTATGGTTGGAACTGTTCTTCAACCACAGAATTGTATAATAAAATAGACGATATAGCCAAAGCGAATGAATTGATTAATAGCATTAAGATTTGCGACCCCGCTGTCGGTTCAGGACATTTTCTTGTTTCTGCACTGAACGAGTTAATACTTTTGAAATATGAATTAGGGATATTAGTTGATGCCAATGGTAAGCGCATAAAAGGATCAGATTATACGCTATCCATTGAGAATGACGAACTTATTATAACAGATGCCGACAATAACCTTTTTGCATATAATCCTTTAAATAAAGAAAGCTATCGTATGCAAGAAACATTGTTTCACGAAAAAAAGCAGATTATAGAGAATTGTCTGTTTGGTGTCGATATTAATCCTAATTCTGTAAAAATATGTCGCCTTCGCCTATGGATTGAATTACTTAAGAATGCCTATTACACAGCTGAGAGTAATTTTCGCCATTTGGAAACTTTACCTAATATTGACATAAATATAAAACAAGGAAACTCTTTATTACATCGTTTTAATCTCCAAGACAGCATTAAGTCCATTTTAAAAGAAACGGGGATTAATATTGAGCAGTATAAAAATGCGGTCACTAAATATAAGAATGCTCAAGACAAGGGTGAAAAGAGAGAATTGGAAGCCTTGATATCAACAATTAAATCAAAGCTAAAAACAGAAATAGGACAAAAAGAACCTAAACGGATTAAATTGAATAAGTACCGTGCTGAGTTAATAGATTTGTTAGCCCCTCAGTTATTTGAATTTACAAAAAAAGAACAAAAAGAAAGACAAAAGCAAATTGAAGTTTTAAATAAAGAAATAAAAAAACTGGAAGACTATTTCAAAGAAGTTCGTTCTAACAAAATATATTTAGGTGCTTTTGAATGGCGTATTGAATTCCCAGAGGTATTAGATGATGAAGGTAATTTTATTGGTTTTGATTGTATTATTGGAAATCCCCCATACATTCAGTTACAATCTATGGGACATGATGCGGACATTTTAGAACAGATGGAATATGAAACATATGCTCGTACTGGGGACATTTATTGTTTATTCTATGAACAAGGTATGAATGTTTTAAAAGAAGAAGGTTGTTTGTGTTATATCACTTCAAATAAATGGATGAGGGCTGGTTATGGTGAAAATCTACGTAATTATTTTGCAACGAAAGCAAATCCGATTTTATTAGTCGATTTTACGGGTGTAAAAATATTTGATTCAGCAACAGTAGAAACAAATATTCTTTTAATCAAAAAAGAGGCCAATAGATATAACACATTAGCCTGTACATTCCCCAATGCTAATGGATTAAATAAAATGAGCGTTTTTGTGCAGCAACACCATTCTATATGCTCTTTCACCAATAGCGA
>CAVJPC010000036.1:0-9998 GCA_963651205.1 Bacteroidaceae bacterium | reverse complement strand
TGTTTACCGCATTGCTCAGGTAGGTCGTATTCGTGCCGGATACTATACAACCATTCTAACTACATATATATTAGGCATATATATGTAGCCTTTAATAACGTGAGGGACATTTTGGGGCCTTTATTATTTATAATTGACTATAATATCTGGTAAACTATCCACTGCTTTTTGTTTGAGTTCGTCTATAATATGAACATATTTTTCTGTATGGCGGGTAGTAGAGTGTCCTGCGAGGCTGGCTGCTGTCTTGATATTCGCTCCGTTTGCCATGATGTTGGTTATGAATGAATGTCTTGCGCAGTGGAAAGTAATATGTTTGTGTATATTCGCTTTTTTTACCCATTTATTTAAGATTCTTAGCGTGTAGGAATAAGAAGGGAGCCCAAAAACCAAATCCTCATTGATACCTTTATGCCTTTGCAGGAGTTTGATTGCAGTATGGTTCAGATTCAAGTGCAAGATTGCATTTTTGGAATGCGACTGCACCTTCTGTTGTATAATGGTAAGGCGGTTTGATGAGAAATCTATATCTTTATATTGCAATTGATGAATATCACACCAACGCAGTCCGCAATAACAAGAAAACAAGAATGCACGTTTCACTTCGTTGTTGGAACATGGAGTAATAGCAAGCTTCTGAATCTCCTTTAAACTGAGGATTGCTTTGGTCACTTCATCAAACTGCATCAGGCGAATACCATCCGTTGGATTAGAAATCATTAACTTCTTTTCTATACATTTATTGATGCACATCCTGAATTTCTTGAAGTATCCGATGGGAGTGTTTCCTCTGAGATGATCTCTAAGATATTCAAGAAAGTTTATACAGAAGTCCTTTGTAATAAGTGTTATAGGTAAGCTTTTCTTCCTGGTGAACAGTCGCAGGTGGGTGGCACAGGCTCTAACCATCTTCTTGTCTTTTTTGTGATAACTATCTAGGAATTGGCCTATCAGAACATAAAAGTCGGGAGCATTACTTTTATCCGATGAAAGTACATCATCGAATGTATTTTCTACATCATTCAGGTGATACTCGACTGATAAAAATTCCAGTTCCTTTTTGGCTCTTATCTGCTTGGCTATTAATACTTTGTTCTTGTTCTCAGCTCTGCTCTCTGCACTGGTAGGAGCATCCAGGATAATGCCCAGGTACTCTTTACGTCGTTTTCCGTTATAACTGTAATTCAAGTAAAGTGAAACTCTTCCTTTGTTCAATTGTTTCTTTCCTAATGTAATTCCCATAATGAATAATAATTAATACAATAATAATGTTGAAAAGAAAGACGGTAAAGGGACCGAAAATGAATTCCTCCATCTTTCTTTCTATAATAATAATATCTTTTGTACCTTTGTGTCAGAAACAAAAAAATGGAAGAAAATTTTGATATACGCGAGCAGCAGCTCACAAGTAAGGAACGCGATTTTGAGAATGCCTTACGTCCGCTGAACTTTGAGGATTTCAACGGGCAGGATAAGGTAGTAGATAATTTGCGCATATTTGTCAAGGCAGCGCGTCTGCGGGCCGAAGCGTTGGACCATGTTCTTTTGCACGGTCCCCCCGGTTTGGGCAAGACGACTTTGAGCAACATCATTGCTAATGAGCTGAGCGTAGGTTTTAAAGTGACCTCAGGGCCGGTGTTGGATAAACCGGGAGATCTGGCAGGGGTGTTGACCAGTCTGGAACCTAATGACGTGCTTTTTATTGATGAAATACATCGGTTGAGTCCTGTGGTGGAAGAATACCTGTATTCTGCCATGGAAGATTATCGTATTGATATCATGATAGATAAGGGACCATCGGCGCGTAGTATCCAGCTGGAACTGAGTCCGTTTACATTGGTTGGTGCCACTACGCGTAGCGGCCTGCTGACGGCACCTTTGCGTGCCCGTTTCGGTATAAATCTCCATTTGGAGTATTATGACGACGATATACTGACAAGCATCATTCGTCGCTCTGCCCATATATTGAATGTTCCTTGTGATGCGAAAGCGGCAGGTGAGATTGCTTCGCGCAGCCGGGGAACGCCCCGTATTGCGAATGCTTTGCTGAGGCGCGTCCGCGATTTTGCCCAGGTGAAAGGTTCCGGAAAGATTGACGTGGAGATTGCCCGGTTTGCTTTGGAGGCTTTGAATATTGACAGATACGGACTGGATGAGATAGATAACAAGATTTTATGTACTATTATAGACAAGTTCAAGGGAGGTCCTGTGGGGCTGACTACTATTGCAACGGCTTTGGGTGAAGACTCCGGAACGATAGAGGAAGTTTATGAACCTTTCTTGATTAAAGAAGGTTTTTTGAAACGTACTCCCCGGGGCCGAGAGGTGACTGAATTGGCCTATATACACTTGGGACGGAGCATTTATAATAGTCAGAAGACATTATTTGATGAATAGAAGATGGCAGGATTAAAAGCATTAGCCAAGGAAACAGCCATATATGGGATGAGCAGCATCATCGGGCGATTTCTGAATTACTTGTTAGTACCGATATATACCAACGCTTTACCCATGGAGTCAGGCGGTTACGGTGTCATAACCAATATGTATGCCATCACTGCATTGCTGATGGTGCTTCTGACTTATGGTATGGAAACCGGTTTTTTCCGGTTTGCTAATAAGGATGCAGATGATCCGATGCGTGTCTATTCCACTACTTTGCTCTCTGTGGGGGCTACGGCGGCTATCTTTTTGATTGTCTGCCTTTCTTTTCTGCATCCCATAGCAGGCTTTCTGGGATATGGAGAACATCCGTGGTATATGGGTATGATGCTGATTGTGGTAGCAATGGATGCTTTTCAGGCAATTCCTTTTGCCTATTTGCGTTATAAGAAACGCCCCATAAAATTCGCTGCACTGAAATTGCTGTTCATATTTACCAGTATAGCTCTGAATATCATCTATTTTGTAGGAATGAAAGGAGAGAATGTAGGAGTTGCCTTTGCTATTAATTTGACTTGTACTTCTTTAGTCATGCTGTGTATGTGGAAAGAATTGGTGGGTTTCAGGTATGTGCTGGACAGGGAACTGTTGGGACGCATGTTCCGTTATTCATTTCCCATTCTGATTTTGGGTATTGCAGGGATTTTGAATCAAGTTGCCGATAAAATCATTTTTCCGTTTGTCTATCCTGATAAGGCAGAGGCAACCATCCAGTTGGGAATTTACGGGGCCGCCAGCAAAATTGCCATGATTATGGCCATGCTGACGCAGGCTTTCCGGTTTGCTTATGAGCCGTTTGTTTTCAGTAAAAGCAAGGAGAAAGATAGCAGAGAGATGTATGCCAAGGCTATGAAATATTTCATAATCTTCACTTTACTGGCTTTTCTGGCCGTTATGTTCTATCTGGATATTCTGCGTTATATTTTGGGACATGATTATTGGGTAGGGCTGAAAGTGGTGCCTATTGTTATGGCTGCCGAGATGTTTATGGGTATTTATTTTAATCTTTCTTTTTGGTATAAGCTGATTGACGAGACGAAATGGGGAGCCTATTTTTCATTAGTGGGCTGTAGCATCATCATTCTGGTGAATATCTTCCTGATTCCGGTGTTTAGTTATATGGCATGTGCCTGGGCCGGTTTTGCCGGATATGGTGTAGCCATGCTTCTTTCTTATTTTGTGGGACAGAAAAAATATCCCATTAATTATGATTTGAAAGCGATAGGCCGGTATGTGGCATTGGCTTTGGCGCTTTATATCATTTCGGCGTACCTTCCTGTTCAAAACATTTTCTTGCTGTTGGGTATTCGTACCTTACTTTTGCTGCTGTTTGTGGCGTATATTGTGAAAACGGATTTTCCTTTGCGTCAGATACCTGTTATTAACCGATACATAAAAAAATAGCTATGAGCGATTTGAAGAATAATTTGAAGAACGTGCCTTATGTAAAGCAGTTCTTTAGTGAATATCTTGATTTACGCAAGGATAAGGACAATGAAGCCTTGACAGTGGAAAGCATCCGTAATGGTGTCGAGTTCAAGGGAACCAATTTGTGGATTCTGATTTTCGCCATCTTAATAGCTTCGTTGGGATTGAATGTAAATTCCACGGCAGTAATTATCGGTGCCATGTTGATTTCTCCGCTGATGGGGCCGATTATGGGAGTGGGGCTTGCCATTGGGCAGAATGATTTTGAATTGTTGAAGCGCTCTTTAAAGAGTTACTTGGTGGCAACCGTATTTAGTGTGATTACGGCAACGCTCTATTTCTCGCTGACTCCGCTGGACGAAGTACAATCAGAATTGCTGGCGCGTACTTCTCCTACCATATATGATGTGCTTATTGCTTTATGTGGTGGTTTGGCAGGTATTATTGCCTTGTCTACCAAGGAAAAGGGCAATGTTATTCCCGGTGTAGCCATTGCTACGGCATTGATGCCGCCCTTGTGTACTGCCGGATTCGGACTTGCTACGGGAAACTTGCTCTATTTTCTAGGAGCGTTCTATTTGTATTTCATTAACTCGGTGTTTATCAGTCTGGCAACCTTTATCGGAGTGCGTGTCATGCATTTCCAGCGCAAGGCGTTTGTAGATAAAGAACGAGAAAAGCTGGTGAAGAAATACATCATTATCATCACTTTGGCTACCATGTGCCCTGCTATCTATCTGACTTATGGCATTGTAAAAAGTACGATTTATGAGGCTTCTGCCAATAATTTTATCAATGAAGAGCTCGATTTCAATAATACACAGGTGATAGACCGGAAAATTTCTTTTGAGAATAAGGAAATACGTGTCGTATTAATTGGTAATGAGGTTTCGGAAACAGAAATAGCGACAGCCAGGGATAACTTGAAACATTTTAATTTGGCAGGAACCAAACTGGTTATTCTTCAGGGAATGAATAACGATGCGATGGATATTGGCAGTATAAAGGCTCAGGTAATGGAGGATTTCTACAAGAACAGTGAGAAGCGCTTGTTGGAGCAGCAGGAAAAAATAAAGTCCTTAGAAAACGAGCTGAAAGTATATGCTGCCTATAATACCGTAGATAAAAAAATAATTCCGGAATTGAAAGTGCTTTATCCTACAGCCGAGGCTATCGCTATGGCAAAGACTGTGGAATTGCAAGTTGACTCGACTAAAACGGATACGCTGACAATGGTCTTGATGAAATTCAGCAAGAAACCTGCCGAGAAGGAACAAGAAAAGATTTCCGAATGGTTGAAAGCACGTGTCGGCGCAAAGAAACTTAAATTAATTGTAGAATAAAACCATGAAAAAACTACTATTGCTGCTGGTATTCCTACCTTTATATATATGGGGAAGTGAAGGAATGTGGCTTCCCTGTTGCCTCAGCAAACAGACTCAACAAGTGATGAAAGAAATGGGATTGGAGCTTTCATCCGGTCAATTATATAATCCCGGCGGGAAAGCCTTGACCAATGCTGTCGTCAGTTTCGGAGGATTTTGTTCGGGAGTTGTTGTTTCTCCGGATGGCTTGGTGTTCACCAATCATCATTGCGGGTATGACGCTATCCAACAGCATAGTTCGGTGGAACATGATTACTTGCGGAACGGTTTTGTGGCCGATTCTTTAAATAAAGAACTGCCCAACCCGGATTTGTTTGTCAGCTTCCTGGTGCGCACGGAAGACGTGACGGAACGCGTATTGCAGGCTGTTCCGGCAGGAACGGATGAAAGGGAGCGTGCGCTGATTGTGGATTCTATTTCCACTTTGCTTGCTCAGGAGGCCGTGGCAAATGATACATTGCTGCGTGCCGAGATATCCCCTTTTTATGCCGGAAATGAGTTTTATTTGTCCGTATATAAAGACTATTATGATGTCCGTCTGGTATTTGCACCCCCTTCTTCGGTCGGCAAGTTCGGCGGAGATACGGACAACTGGGTATGGCCCCGCCATACGGGTGACTTTTCTGTGTTCCGTATTTATGCTGATAAGGATAATCAGCCGGCGGCTTATTCGCCCGAGAATATTCCCTACCACCCGGACTATTTTGCCCCTGTCTCTTTGGGAGGCTATGAGCAGGGTTCATTCTGTATGACTATGGGATATCCGGGTTCTACCAGCAGATATCTGTCCTCATTTGGCATAGACGAAAGAGTGCATACAGATAATGCGGCTATGATTGATGTCCGTACCATCAAACAGGCCATCTGGAAAAATGCAATGGAGAAAAGTGATGACATCCGCATAAAGTATGCTTCCAAGTACGCGCAAAGCTCTAATTACTGGAAGAACAGCATAGGGATGAATCAAGCTGTCAAGGAACTGAAGGTGATAGAGAAAAAACAAGCTTTGGAGAAACAATTGCAGGAATGGATTCGGCAGAAGCCGGACGAACGGGGCAAATATGCCCAAGTGCTCACAGAACTTGAACTGAATTACCGGAACCGCAGAGATGCTGCCCGGGCAATGGCTTATTTTGGAGAGACATTTGCCAATGGACCGGAGTTGATTACCGCTGCTTTGGCTGTGCTGAACTTTGACTTTGAAGCGGAGGAAACAGACCTGGAGCGTAATATGCGTCAGTTGCTTGAAATATACGCCAACATGGATGTAGATGTGGACAAGCAAGTCTTTGTAGCCATGCTGAAAGAATATGCGGCTATGGTAGGAAAGGATTTTCTTCCCGATATCTATCCATTGATAGAGAAGGACTTTAAAGGGGATTATCAAGCCTATGTAGATGATTTGTATGATCGTTCATCTCTAAAAACGCCACGTGGCTTCGAACAAGTGGTGAAAGGAGACAGTACCTACGTTCTGTTTGACGACCCTGCCGCTTCTTTTGCCATTGATATGCTGGTGAAATTCTATGAGTTCAACCAGTCTGTAGAAGAAGCTAGTATGAATATTGAGAAAAATGAACGTCTGCTGAATGAAGCGGTACGTGAGATGGAGGCGGACAACGTTTTTTATCCGGACGCCAATTCTACCATGCGTCTGAGTTTTGGTATGGTAGGCGGATATTCGCCGAAGGATGCTATAGAATATACGTATTATACAACGACGAAGGGGATCTTTGATAAGATAAGGCAATACAAGGGAGACAGCGACTTTGACGTGCTGCCTTCTGTAGTGGAACTTTTGAAAAGAAAGGACTTTGGACAGTATGCTGCCCGGAATGGGGATATGAATGTTTGTTTTATCTCGGATAATGATATTACGGGGGGAAATTCGGGCAGTGGAATGTTCAATGGTAAAGGAGAACTGATCGGTCTGGCTTTCGATGGAAATTGGGAGGCTATGAGCAGTGATATTGTTTTTGAACCTAATTTGCAGCGTTGTATCGGGGTAGATATCCGCTATGTTCTTTTTATGATTGAGAAATATGGAAAAGCTTCCCGTCTGATTGACGAGTTGAAGCTAACGAATTAAAAGGAATCGAACTATAAAAAAGTAATATAAAATAAAAGCAGAATACTGAAAAAGTATTCTGCAAATATGAGTGTCAAAAGTAAATTAAACTATCCTTTTGCTGTAGGAGCACATCCACCTGTAGGGGCGACGTCCGGTCGCCCGAATACATCTACAAATCCACCTTTCGGAGTGTTATCGGGCGCATTCAATGCGCCCCTACAGTGGATGAGAACGCTATTTATCTCTTATATTTCTATGGGGGTTTACCACCTGAATATACCTTGAAAAGTATATTTGTGAATGTATTCGGGCGACCGGACGTCGCCCCTACAGTAGGTGGAAGCCTTAGTCTTTAATCTTTGAATAGTTATTTCTTAGGCTTGCGTCGTGCCCAACCTTCTTCGTTGAAGTCGGGTTCTTCGCCTTTCAGTTTCTTGCCTTTTTTCTTGCTGCTGTCATCGTTGTTGAAGAACTGCTTCCAGTCATCTTTTGTTTTCGGGCCTCGGTCTTCGGTATAGCCACGCTCCGCACGGCTGGGCTTCCCTTCTTTGGGACTTGTCTTTTTGCTTGATTTGTTTCCGCCTTTCCCGAATGAGGCATTTCTTGCCGCACTGCTTCTGCGTTCACCATTCTCGCTTTTACCGTTATTTTCACCAGCTACTTCTACAACCACTTTGCGGCCTCCGTTCAGGCTCACCTTGTTCAAGGCTTTGATAACATCTTGCGCCTGGTTCTCAGCCACTTCGAAGAAAGAGAAATTCTGCATCAAGTCAATGCGTCCGATGGTAGTCCGCTGCTTCTTCATATTGCGGTTAATCAGTTCTATGATCTGATTGGCATAGAAGCCATCTGTCTTTCCTACATTCAGGAACAGACGGGTATATCCTTTTTCCGCTTTACGTTCCGTCTTTTCACGGGCACTGCCGTGATCCTTGCGTTCTTTCGGTTCGCGATCACTGCGACGGTCGCTGGCGCTGGGAGTTTCAATTTCCGGAGCATTGCTATAGTATTCCAGGAAGCGGTTGAACTCCATAGAAACCACACGCTTTATCAAATCTTCCTTTGAAAGCCATTCCAGTTTGCGATAGATTCCGGGCAGGAATGATTCTATTTCTTCATCATTAACCTTTACCTTTTCTATATCGTCTATCAGCTTAATCAATTGTTGTTCACAGATTTGATTGCCGCTAGGCATTTCGCCCATGATAAACTTCTTGTTGATAATCCGCTCTATTTCACGCATCTTTCCTTTTTCACGAAGGTTGATGATAGCGATGGAAATACCTGTTTTTCCGGCACGTCCTGTACGTCCGCTACGGTGAGTATAGCTTTCTATATCATCGGGCAAACCGTAATTGATAACGTGGGTCAAGTCATTTACATCCAAACCGCGGGCAGCAACATCCGTAGCAACCAAAAGCTGCAAATGGCGCTGGCGGAACTTCTGCATAACCAGGTCACGTTGTGCCTGTGAAAGCTCTCCGTGCAGGGAGTCGGCATTGTAACCGTCCTGAATCAGTTTGTCGGCAATTTCCTGAGTTTCCTTACGGGTACGGCAGAAAATGATACCATAAATCTGCGGATAATAATCGGCAATACGCTTCAGGGCAGCATATTTATCTTTCGCGTGTACCAGATAGGCAATGTGGTTCACGTTTTTGCTTCCTTCATTTTTGGTGCCGATGGTAATTTCTTTGGCATTACGCAAGTATTGTTTGGAGATACGTGCGATTTCGGGACTCATGGTAGCCGAGAACATCAGTGTGTTCCGGTCTTCGGGCACCTTCTCCAGGATGGCGTTGATACTGTCGGTAAACCCCATGTTCAACATCTCGTCTGCTTCATCCATCACTACATCGGCAATGGTTTCCAGTTTGGCGACTTTTCTTTCCATCAGGTCGATCAGTCGTCCGGGAGTGGCTACAATGATATGTACGCCTGTCTTCAACATGCGTATCTGGCTTTCGATGGACGAACCACCGTATACAGGGAGGACTTTCAGTCCGTCAATATACTTGGAATAATCGTTCAGATCGCCTGCGATCTGCAAGCATAGCTCGCGTGTAGGGCATAATATAAGTGCTTGAGGTACACGCTTTTTTACATCAACTTTTTGGATAAGCGGCAAACCAAATGCGGCTGTTTTTCCAGTCCCTGTCTGTGCCAGGGCTACTACGTCGTTGCCGTTTCCCAATAAGTACGGTATTACTTCTTCTTGTACCGGCATGGGATTTTCATATCCCATTTCTTTAATTGCTTTTAGTATTTCCGGGGAAACGCCTAACTCTTCAAATGTTTTCATTTATTTTCAAATATCTAATTCGTTACAAAGATACGGATAATCACGGGATTATACGGTATTTATGCAATATTTGTTTTCTTCCATCATCGAATTTAGAGAATATTGGCTAAATGTTATTTTGCGTCAAAAGAAAAAAGTGGCAATCTTTATACCCGTATACGTTACATAACATTGGCAGACTGCAACCTGAGGAATGAAAGAGTTTCGTTATCTATTATTTTCGGTCTTTCTCTTTATGTAGGAGTCGGTCTTTTCATCGTGCAATCCCGTTGCCATTAAGTAACGTAAGTTCGATATAAGAAATGCCTCATTACCTACGGTTTTGAATCAATCATTGTTGGAAACCATCCACCGTAGGGGCGGAATGCTT
>CAVJPC010000035.1:0-4024 GCA_963651205.1 Bacteroidaceae bacterium | reverse complement strand
GGATAAAGTTCCGGTTCAAGTTTATTGGTGGAAACACAGAACAATGTCCTCAGATCGATGGCGATGTCATAAACAAAAAGACCGGATGCCCTGGTTTGATCCTGTATGAAAGCCCGGTTGGGAAGAGACCTGCTATTGGTTGTCAGCCATTCATCCAATTCTTCTTTACTTAGTTCGCCACCTCTTTTTTTGTTTTCCATCCAATAGACCTTGACAGTGTGGTGTTCCGGATGTGATGTCCTGTCGAAGGTGATATTTTCAGTCGGCGACTCGATACCGCCCAATAAAGGATGAAGCGGTCGCATGGCCGAAACAGATAAGGGGCTGCGACGCTTTACCGTCATACTGCCGCTTTCTGCTTTCATATATCCACCCAATAGTTGATCCGTAAAAGAAGGATCGCACGGAGAGTGGGGCTCTTTCTGGTTTGCCTTATTTTCTTTTTTGTCGATTTCCCAGTTGAATGTTATTGCTGCGAAAGGCATATTCAACGCCTCTATAACGGAGCGTTTTACCTGCTGGCCGCTGGAATAAGCCATTCTTTTCCCGAACTGAGGATCAAAGTAGTATTTCTGTCCGTCATTTACACCGAATACTGTATGCTCTGCATGGCGAAGGCCACGTAAATAGATAAAAGGATTGTCCATAACTGTGGGTATTAGGTTGTTTAATTTTTTGATTTCCAATAAGTATATTCAAAGTCTATTAGTGTCATGAATAGAGGAAAAGAGTCTTTAGGTATGTAATAAGCCTCTACAAAAGCTTTTCTGAACACTTCGTTGTCAGAAGATTCATATTCCATTATTTCTTTGAGCTTCTGCCCGAACACTTCTATTTTATTTGACTTCCTAACCTCTTTCGACAGGTTCGAATAAACCGTTTTGCCTTTCTCCGCTGTCCGTTCAAACTCTATCAGGGCCTTTGCTACCGCGGTTGCCAGCTCCAGTAATTCTGTTTTGTTTATCATAGCAATAATCCAGATTTTATATAGTTCATAATTAATATACGATTCCTCATTGTTGAATTTGTATTCTTTCCCTTGCGCGTAAGGCATGGAGCCTATGGGGAAATATTGTCTCAGCTTATCCGGTTCAATCGCTTTTAGTCCGATGGTACCCAGTCTACAGGCTGATTTGAAGTTGTAGTAGGTGTTAAACGACTCTATTTCTTCATCAGACAGGATACTTTGCTTTCCGTCGAAAAATAGTTTATCCCTGAAATCGAACAAAGAGTGGACTTCGGGGAGATAGAGATTGATAAACCCCAGCGTTGTGTTTGTCTGGGATAGATTATAAGAATAAGCAGTTATTACCTTATCGGGGTATTTCTTGGATAAAGCCATGATGATCTCGAGCCAGGGCTTGGTCGGTATGGCGAGATTACCCATCGATTCGGTAAGCATGATATGAAAGCTTTTGTACGGAGTTAGATCATTATAGAACTTCCGGCACCAATGGGATAACCAATGTCCGTTCCATGTTTCGATCTGTTTGTCTTTGACATTGGGTGTTTGATTCAGATACTTCCTATAGTATTTCCAACCGCAAAACAGTTGCCATAAAATGTCAGGTTCGTCCAGCAAGATGACAAAACCTCCGCTTACCCCAATGGCAAGCGCTTCGCCGATCCAGGAGGCATACATCTCGTTTCTATCGATAAAGGTTTGTACTTCGGATATCTGTCCGGAGGTTGTTCCTTCTATATCTTTTGCCGCATATCCGACAAAGATCGACATGTTCGGTTCGTCGCCGGCTATGGCCGTTTTCAGATTATTATATTGGGCGAGCGGCTTACTGCCATATTTTTTTACATCTTCTTCTCTCGGCTTTTGGAAAAAAGGAGAATTGCTGACATGTATCAGATGCCTTTCGTCATTGAAAAACAAATTGAAGAATATCCGGTCAAAGAACTCCTCTGCGGATATATCCGTATGCATCTTCTCATTATATATCTTCAGGAACTTTTTACCGATGTAGCTTGTATACATATCTAAATGAATTTATCATGTTCCACTAATTGTAATCCAAAAATCTCATACTCTGCCTGCGACATGGGAACGACAAAAGGATTTGCTCCTATATCCTGCAACTGTTCGTATTTGTTCCTGTATCGGGAGATCGTTTTCCAGTTAACAGGTATTTCCATATTGATCCGCTCTTCCCAGGTGGCAGTGATGTAGTTATCCCTGTCGGCGGATAGTATGCAGGTCGCACTTTCTATTTCCAATGCTTTCAAGAGGACAGCTTCAGTCCGGCTGGTCAGGTTTATAAGCGAGAAGTCTCCGTCTTTTACAGCCAGGTGAATATCGATCTCCTTTGTATCGACCGATCGATATACATTGTCTATTTTTTCCTGCAGACATCTTTCCTGCAAAATATCCCCGTTGTCCGGCAGTTGGTCGAAACTACGTTTCAGTAGCTCCATTTTGTAAGGAAGCACATTCCCTTCAGGGGCGATTACATGGACAGGCCTGTAAACCCGCTGATTACTTGCTACCCTTTTTCTGTTTATTCTTCCGAATCGCTGTATCAGACTATCCAGAGGAGCGCATTGGGTAATCATCCTGTCGAAACTGATATCCAGACTGACTTCTACCACCTGTGTCGAAACGACCAGGCAGGGGCATTTCCCGTTCCTGTGTTCTTTCCCGTCGCCGTTGAATTCTTCTTTCAGTAGCTTTTCAAGTTTAACGCGGTCGCTTCGTTTGAAGCGGCTATGGATAAGCATCATGGGGATATCAGGAAATTCTTTCCTGAATTCCTTGAAAGCAGCCTGCGCTTTGTTGACGGTATTGTAAATGACGAGTACTTTCTCTTTTTCCTTAAAGGCATTCGCCAGAATGGGGGAGACGTTATCCTCACTGTCGAGTTTGAATATCTGATGGCGGTCGAATGTGTCCAGTATTTCATCCGGTAGTTTGACTTCATATACATTCTTTTTTCCACCCAGTATTTCCAGTAACTGTTTGTATAAAGCGGAAGGCATTGTAGCTGTTCCGATATGGATACGGCATTCAAACCTTAAAAGTGCTTTGACGATTTCCAGTACCATTGCTTGCGAGTAGTCTGAATAAGTATGTATCTCATCCAGGATAATATCACACCCCTTGATATCCAGTATGATACTTTCAAAACCGAAAGTACCGAAAATAATGGACGACAGTTGATGGGGCGTCAACACTTTGATGCTAGATCCGATCAATGGTTGTAACATCCTTTCTTCCATATTCTCTCCGACAACGATCTTCGATGTTGCATGCAGCAAACGGATATCCTTGTTGGGAATAGTTGCTTTTAGCCTTTCCCACATAGCATTTATGGAAGCTTGGAAAGGAAGGGTGTAAAATATGCGGCCTTTACATCTTTTCAATAGAAAATCGGTCTTTCCTGCACCTGTCGATGCGACTACCAAAGTGTGCGGGCGTTTGTTGTCTACCCCGATCAACGACAGGGGATATAGAGGATTTATCCGCTCCGTTCTAAAATAGCCGGACAGATCCGGTACTTCGAATATAGACTCAAGTTCCTTTTGAGTAGATGAAGAAAAAGCGGAAGCAAAATGATCTGCAGCCATTAATAAACCTCTCCAAACTGACCATCCGAAAGTCTGCGATTCGCAATACTCCACAGTATAAAGTAAAGCCTGCCGGGCTTCTTCCCGATCTATTCCGGAACATGGATATCCGAATCTATTCAATATCAGTATTCCGTATTGGCTCCATTCTTCCCAGTCCTGTAAATGATTGTCTAGCCAATGGCGATCCCCCGGGACAATATCTAAAATACCTCTTCGCCGGGGATCGTCTATTATAGATTTATGATGGGCTACAACCATTTCTATCAGCGTATCCCATTCCCATCTCGGAAAGGCTGGTAGGAATGCCAAAGATGACAATTCATGTCGATGGATGAATTTAGTACGCCTGTTCGACAGTGAACCGTCAACAGTTTTATTCATCCGGTTCTGAAAATACTTATGTGCTTTACCCAAATCGTGTAAAGTCGCTCCTTTGAGGGCTATCTCC
>CAVJPC010000034.1:0-3269 GCA_963651205.1 Bacteroidaceae bacterium | reverse complement strand
CATATGGATTGTAGCTTTGATAATTGTCGTTGTCATGCTGCTTGTTTTGTTGGTATCGGAAGGTGATGTAATCGAGGATAGGGACGACGCACACATATTCTTCAAATGGTTGAAGCGCTTTGTTGTCTGTGGTGTAATAGCAGCGATGGCGAGTATTTTCATTCCATCGACTAAGGAAATGCTTCTCATTTATGGTGTCGGTGGCACGATTGACTATATCAGGACCAATGATACGGCAAAGCAGCTTCCGGACAAGTGCATCAAGGTGCTTGACTGTTTTGCGGATAAATATATTGACGAACCTGAAAAAGATAAATAATTATGGGAATGCACACATGGTTTGAATGTAAAATCCGTTACGAGAAAGTCGTTGAAAACGGAATGCAGAAAAAAGTAACAGAACCTTATCTGGTAGATGCTCTCAGCTTCACGGAAGCGGAAGCAAGGATAATCGAGGAGATGACTCCCTTTATCTCCGGAGAGTTTACAGTATCGGGCATCAAGCGTGCCAACTACAGCGAAATTTTCCCCAGTGATGCCGAATGTGATGATCGTTGGTTTAAATGTAAGTTATGCTACATCACATTGGATGATAAGAGCGGAAAAGAGAAGAATACGAGCACCTATGTGCTGGTACAGGCTGCGGATCTGGGACGGGCGAAGGAGAACCTTGATGCCGGCATGAAAGGCACAATGGCAGACTATCAGGTAGCCTCGGTAGTGGAAACAGCTATCATGGATGTATACCCTTATACAGCTGACAAAGACGCCAATCCTGAATCCTCGGACGAGAAGAAAAAGCAAGAATGAACAGTTCAAAGGTAGTCGTAGTCCTGCTCATTGTATGTGAGCAGGACTACCATAACGATCCGAAAGAGATGGTGAGCAAGGTTTACACGGAGGAAGAGAAGCTGATACAGATTAAGCTGGAAGCTACCAATTATGCGATAGATGCCTTCATACACGAAGAGAGTAAACAAGTACGTTTTGGCTGGCATACGCGTGACAAGCCTTTCCATCCGCAAGATTTCAGACGAGAGATTATCTGGCATCGCATCAGGAGCCGGTGCTTTTAAAGACAATTAAATAACCATTTAAAGAACAATCTATGAACTTAAAAGAAAATAAAGGCAAGAAGCCGATGGAGATTATTCTGGAAGAGATTTCTAAAGTGACGGGAGTATCAAAAGATCTGATCCTCTCTCGTTCGAGGAAGCAGGATGTGGCTGATGCAAGAATGCTATTCTGCTACATGGCTCGTAAGGAAGGTTATCTTCTGCGTGAAATCGCATCTTTCATCGGAAAGAGCTACTCCCGTGTATCGATGGCATGTTGTGATGTGGTACTGAGAAAAGAGATGTTCCGTCCGCTTTTGGACAGGTTGTCTGGATGCGTGAAAGCATCGCCTGACAATCAGACGACCATGGAGCCGGAAGATTATATAGAAGAACTGAGCTTTGTGGTAGTCAATCCCGACTATCCGGTTGTCGGGAAGTCCGTTGTTTTGAAAGCACTCCGGATGGAGAGGGACAGGACGGTGACAAAAGCTGTCGAGATCCTTTCCTCCGTTCTGGATAACTGGGTACATGGTGGTGATGCGGATTGCATCATTGCGGAGTTCGAAGAGAAATTGGGCGAAGCGCTCAAGAAAAAGCAACTAAAGACAAGGTAATGTTTTTAATTTATAATTCAATAATATAAAGACAATGAAAACAATTGACTCAATTATCATTCACTGCTCGGCAACACGTGCCGGACAGGATTTACGTGCAAAGGATATAGACCGTATGCACAAACAAAGAGGCTTTAGCCAGATCGGTTATAACTTCGTGATCGACCTTGATGGTCATGTAGAGCATGGACGTCCACTTTCTATTGATGGAGCTCATTGTAATACAAAAGGATTTTCCGGTATATCTTACAATAAGCACTCTATTGGTATCTGCTACATTGGTGGTTTAGATGCGAGTGGAAGACCATCCGATACTCGTACTCCTGAGCAAAAAACGGCATTACGTGGACTTGTAGCGAAAATATGCAAAGAGTATGATATCATCGAGTTACTTGGTCATCGGGATACTTCACCTGATCTGGATGGTTCAGGTGAGGTGGAACCGGCGGAATTTATCAAGGCATGTCCCTGCTTTGACGTGCGTTCAGAGTTCTCTAATTTCTTACGCAATGTTGTTGTGAAAGCAAAATAACCCTCAATACAAAGAAAGAAATGAATGAAATGCGAAATGCCGGAATATATCCGGCATTAAATCAGCTATTGAGAATTTTAGCTACTGCTTCCCGTTTATCCTCTGGGCATTTTGCTAATATATCACTCTTTTTAGAGTCGCTAATTTGGTTTGGGGTAATTTCTTCTTTCAAATCATACCCACCTGGATAACGGCTCTTGTCGTAGTGATGGACGATTGTCCCATCTTCATAAAAGATGTAATCATCATCTAAATCAACTTTTCTCATTGACATGTAATGATAAAGAACGTTTTTCATAAATAATATTTTTAGTTCAACATTTGGCAAAGATAATAAAAATATGATAATAGCTTGGTTTTCTTGCGGTGTAACATCCGCAGTCGCTTGTAAGATAGCACTTAGCCTATACGATGACGTGCGGCTTTACTACATAGATACTGGCTCCGGACATTCGGACAACACTCGTTTTCTATCTGATTGCGAAAGATGGTACGATCAGCCTATTCACATTATCCGAAGCGACAAATACACTTGCGTAGCTGATGTCCTACGGAAAGGTTTTATCAATGGTGCGCATGGTGCTGCTTGTACTCTTGAACTGAAAAAGAAAGTCCGGTACAAGTTGGAAAAGGAACTTGGTTCTTGGGACGGTCAAGTTTGGGGATTCGATTATGAACCAAAAGAGATTAACCGAGCTATCCGATTAAAGCAGCAGTACCCAGACACAAAGCCGCTATTTCCGCTTATTGAAAAGCAGATTACGAAACCGAATGCTATGGGTATGCTTTGGAAAGCCGGTATTAAAATCCCCGCTATGTACAAGATGGGCTACAATAACAACAACTGCATCGGTTGTGTGAAAGGTGGCATGGGCTACTGGAACAAAATCCGGAAGGACTTCCCGGAGGTATTTGCTCAAATGGCACAGATTGAACGTGATGTAGGTGCAACATGCCTAAAGGATAAAGACGGTCGTATTTTCCTTGATGAACTACCAATATGGCGAGGTGACCCAGTGGAAGAGATTATACCGGATTGTTCTCTTATCTGCCAAATTGAATTTC
>CAVJPC010000033.1:0-3201 GCA_963651205.1 Bacteroidaceae bacterium | reverse complement strand
CTCGCCCGATGCTCTTACGCCGGGCATCATCCGCATAAGGTTAAATACGGAATTGTCATTGCTTCCGGGGATATATTTTGAGATTTGATGATTGATGCGGATTTCTCCGGGACTATTGCCGGACTGGATAAGCATTGTGGCGGGAGCAGGACTGACGATTACTTCATCCATAGTAAAAACAGCAGATTGTAACCGGATTTCGTTTAGTCCGGGAGAAAGAATAGTATCTTGTGCCTGATAGCCCAAATACTGCACTTGTACACGTTGATTTCCTTTTTTCTCGGTTTTGAAAGAAAAATAACCTGTTTCATCAGTTGAAACGGTCTTTTCGGGAGTAGTGATATAAGCGTAAGGTAAACCTTCTTCGTTATCTGCATCCCTTATTGTCCCTGAAAACGTATAGTATCGCTTAACTTCAACAACAGGCGGTTTTTCTATCTTTTCAGTATAGGAAGCGATAACATAAACCCCGTTTATATTTTCGTGGCGAAACGGTTTATCTTTCAGCAAAAAATCAAGTGCGCTTTGAGGATTATTAAATTTTCGATTGACCGTTACCTTATATTGGTAAAGGGCATTATCATCAAAAGAAATTTCTACAGGTAATCCCCGCAGAACATCGTTAAGGGGCTTGTCATTAACGACCAAATGCAGCTCTTGTGAAAAAGCTGCAATTGTGCCTGTCAGGGTTATTATAAGTATAACTATAAATTTCTTCAATTACTTTATCTTAAATTCTATTCCGAACGGTTTACCTACTATTTTAAGCACATCATTCGGATCTTTAGCTTTCGTAAAATTACCTGAATATGAATAATCCAGATTTGAATTGGGCAATACTTCAATATCGTACTGTCTTTCAATTTCCTGAATTACATCTTGCAAAGGTACGCTAACAAAAACAAATTTACCCTGTTTCCAATTAATAGATTCTTCTGCATCTTCGACATTCTTTGTGGTAAGCCTGCCATTACTTAATAATGCCTGCATATTCGGGATAAGTATGACTGATTCCGATTTATCCGAAACATTCACCTTTCCGGTAAGGCAAGTTACTTTAAAATTTTCGGCACGGGAAAATACATTAAAACTTGTTCCCAGTACACTTACAGTGTATTGCCCGGAACGTACATCAAATGTGCTTCCTTTTTCAACTTCAAAATATGCTTCGCCTTTCAGTTCTACATCACGGGAAATAAACCACCAGAGAGGTTTATAGCTGATTTTACTTTCGGCATTCAAATCTACTTTAGAGCCGTCGGGTAAAACCACCGCCAGATGTGTACCTCTTTCAGCAACTTCATTTTTTGTATAGAAAAATGCTATGGAGGGTAGAATTATAGCTATTGCGGCAATAGATGCAGCCGCATAAAACCACAATGATCTTTTTCGGGGAGCCATTTCAATAACTTTGGGAGTTTCTTCCAATCCTTCAAAGACACTATCCCAAATATCTTCTTTGCTTTTACTCCATTTAGGGGTTATTTTAATATCATCCGCTTTCATATCTTCTTTAATTATAATAGTTCTGTCCTAAGAAATTGCAAAGCAGCGCTCATCCGTTTTTCGACAGCTTTTACGCTTATATCCAAACATTGGGCTATTTCACTATACTTTAGTTCATCATTCCGGCTCATCAGGAAAACAACCCTTTGTAATTCCGGCATCTTTTCTAATGCTTTAGCATAAGTAGATGCCAATTCTTCAAAGTTTAATTCATCTTCGGGCGACAAAGGACTATCAATCTGAATACTCATACTCACCTCATAATCTAAACGGGTAGAACTTTTTCGATAATTGCTTATAACCATATCGTTTGCTATCTTATAAAACAATGGTTTTAAATTAAGGTTATCCAGTTGTTCCCGTTTCTCCAAAATCTTCATAAAGACATCCTGTGCCATATCCGATGCTGCATCCCTATCACCACAGCGATAGAAGATAAAACTTCGAATCGTATCAAAATACTTATCGAATAATTGTTTGAACTCTGCTTTGCTTATCATCCAGTTGGACATTTTACTATTATACCGCATGAAGATATAAATACCCTACATGAAATTATAAAGATTTTTGGTAATCAACTTTCAACACACCCGAATCATATACTTTTGTCTTTATTATTTCCCACTTAGATTCCTTGTTTTGTTCAGGGAATAAAGGTATGCCTTTGCCCAAAATTATGGGGAAGTAGCAAATTTGCATTTCGTCAATCAAATCTGTGGCGAGCAACATTGAAATTAATTCTCCGCCTCCAACTAACCAAATATCTTTACCTTCCTGATTGCGAAGTTCAGAAATCGTTTCAATAATATTCTTCGTGATAAAACGTACATTCTCTTTTGTATCCCATTCATGGTGGGATACAACATAAGCCATTTGTTCCGAATATGGCCAAATTACATCCATGTTCATAATTTCACGGTAAGTACGACCGCCCATAATAACCGTATCAACCGAAGCTGATAGATTTTTGCACCCGTAATCTGTCTTTTCACGATTTGGGCATCCGGTAAGCCATTCCAATCCGCCGACTGGCTCTGCAATCCGTTGGTCAAGTGATGCAGCGATGTAAAGGATAATTTTTTTCATGCTACTGAATTTAATTGTTTATACCATTGCTCGCTGTATCTCAAAAAAGAAGCGTGGAACTCACACTGCTCCGATACGAGGTACTGGTATACCTTTGAAAGAAACAGGCAAGCCCACGCCATACTCTCGTATAGCATGAACATTGCGCTATCTGTCCCTTTCAGTTGAAAATTACCAGTTTTCGTATCGAGACGTTCAGCGAACGTTATGTTATATATAAACGGAATTAATCCGCTAAAATTCTATTTATCTGGTGCAAAGATACCAAATTAGTTTAAGGTATTAAAGTCTTTCCAGTTGAGATTGTTGGTGCAAGGTGCAAGTATCTATATATAGATAAACTTGCACCTTGCACTACGTCTAAAAGATTATTTTTCAAAACCTTTGGTGATTTAAAAAATTGTAGTAACTTTGAACCCAAGTTTTATGCAGACAAATCGGCGTCAAGGGCAGCCAGAACTGCCAGTAAAATGCAGCAAGAGTGCGGATTTTATTCTGATTTGTACCTTAAAACTTATAAATGATGATTTTTTTCACTTAATATGTGTGGTTTGGTAATCCGAGGGTTCGGGTACAGCCTTTACCACAATGGAAGTGTCAAAAGCGACG
>CAVJPC010000032.1:0-29783 GCA_963651205.1 Bacteroidaceae bacterium | reverse complement strand
ACGAAAAGCCTAACTGTGATGTTATCATCTGTACTCCGTTTATCCACCTTGCTTCTGTAACTCCTCTTGTAGATGCTGCCAAGATTGGTGTTGGTGCTGAAAACTGCGCTGATAAAGAATCAGGTGCTTACACAGGTGAAGTTTCAGCCGCTATGGTTGCTTCTACAGGTGCTAAATATGTCATCCTGGGTCACTCAGAACGTCGTGCTTACTACGGTGAAACAGTTGAAATCCTGAAAGACAAAGTGAAATTGGCTTTGGCTAACGGTTTGACTCCTATTTTCTGTATCGGTGAAGTTCTGGAAGAACGCGAAGCTAACAAACAGAACGAAGTGGTTGCTGCTCAGTTAGAATCTGTATTCGATCTTTCTGCAGAAGACTTTGCTAAGATCGTTTTGGCTTACGAACCGGTTTGGGCTATCGGTACAGGTAAAACTGCTACCCCTGACCAGGCACAGGAAATCCATGCATTTATCCGTTCTGCTGTAGCCGGAAAATATGGAAAAGAAATAGCCGACAACACTTCTATCCTTTACGGTGGTAGCTGTAAACCTTCTAATGCAAAAGAACTGTTTGCCAACCCGGATGTTGACGGTGGTTTGATCGGTGGTGCTGCTTTGAAGGTTGCCGATTTCAAAGGTATCATTGATGCATTCAACTAATTAAAAGATTAAGAACTGGAAGTTGGGAATGTTGGTTATACCAATCAATCCATTCTCAATTTTCAGTTCTCCATTCCTCAATTGACAAGCTTATGAAGAAATTGAGCTTACTGTTTTTACTATTGGTTCTTGCGGCAGGTGTACAGGCTCAAAGCGATATTGTGAAGAGTCTGGAACGTAACGTGCCGGGGCAAGGGAAAGTGACCATTCATCAAGATCCACGCATTGCAGCTTTATTGGGTAGTGTTCCTCCCAGTACCGGTGAACAGAAGATACTCAAGTCTTCCGGATACCGGATACAGACTTATGCCGGCAACAATACTCGCCAGGCCAAGAACGAGGCGCATAACGTAGGCTCCCGGGTTAAGGAGTATTTTCCGGAACTTTCCGTTTATACCTCTTTCAATCCTCCCCGCTGGTTGTGCAGGGTAGGCGATTTTCGTAGTATCGAAGAAGCTGATGCCATGATGCGCAAGCTGAAAGCAACCGGTGTGTTTAAGGAAGTCTCTATTGTTAAAGATCAAATCAATATCCCCCTGTAATTATGTTAGAAAAAGAAGAAATCAATTCTCCGGCTTTGGAGGATTTAAAGAAGCATTATCGCAGTATTATCACTCTTTTAGGTGAGGATGCCGAACGGGAAGGTTTACTGAAGACCCCCGAACGTGTTGCTAAAGCTATGTTGACTCTGACCAAAGGTTATCACATGGATCCGCATGAAGTGCTTCGTTCGGCTAAGTTTCAGGAAGAATACAGCCAGATGGTGATTGTGAAAGATATCGATTTCTTCTCTCTTTGCGAACATCATATGCTGCCTTTCTACGGCAAAGCGCATGTGGCTTATATTCCTAACGGTTATATCACCGGACTTAGCAAGATAGCCCGGGTGGTAGATATTTTCTCTCACCGGTTGCAAGTGCAGGAGCGCATGACGCTCCAGATTAAAGAGTGCATCCAGGAAACCCTCAATCCATTGGGAGTGATGGTTGTCGTTGAAGCCAAACACATGTGTATGCAGATGCGTGGTGTTGAGAAACAAAATTCTGTAACTACTACTTCCGATTTTACAGGTGCTTTCAACCAGGCTAAAACCCGCGAAGAGTTTATGAATCTGATTCGTCAGAGATAAGTCTGGTGTAGTATATTATTGGTATATAGGGGCAATCGCGCTGAATTTATTAGTATTTAAGTTTGTTTATATAGCTTTTGTTTTTTATTTTTGTGCTAAATGAATTAACTTTTATTTTAGCGTATGCCCTCCAATTCCAGTGACTTAATCCGGTTCAACAAGTTCTTTTCCGAAAATCAGCAACGGTTTATCCGGTTTGCATGGACTTATACGCGTGACGAGATCGTAGCCGAAGATATCGTTATGGAGGCTTTAATGTCCTATTGGGAAAACCGTCTTAAGATCTCTTCTGAGATCAATCCTTCTGCCTATGTCCTTACGGTCGTAAAGAATAAGTGCCTTAATCATCTCCGCCATTTACAATTGGTCAATGAAGTGTCCGATCGCGTCAGTTCTCATTCAGAATGGGAGTTGTCCAATCGTATCGCCACTTTGGATGCCTGTGAACCCAGTGCTTTATTTGCCGGAGAGGTGCAGAACATTATCGATCATGTGATTTCCCGTCTGTCCGCCAATACCGCCCGGATTTTTGTTCTGAGCCGTTACGAAAATAAATCCCACAAAGAAATAGCCGAGATAATGGGAATGACTGTAAAAGGCGTTGAATTTCATATCTCCAAAGCCACTAAAGAGCTTCGTATAGCTCTGAAGGACTATCTGGTCTTGTTCCCTTTCTTATATGACTTCCTCACTTAAAAACCATTCAGAAAAATGTATTCCGGGTATCCGAAGAAGGTACTGCCCATAAAAAAAAGAACTTTTTTACTAGGGAGGCAATCTGTTTGCGTGTTATTAAGATGAATGCAGATAAAAACAGACCTATGAAAATAGAAAAAGAAATATTATATCGCTACTTTAACGGGGATGCCGGCCCTGAAGAAGAAAAGAAGATCCGCCAGTATATTGAAGCTTCCGAAGAAAACTGGAAGGAATATCTTCGGGAGAGGAAATTCTTCGATACGATTATTCTGAAGGAGCGGGCCGTTTCTGTCCAAAAGCAGGCCGGGCGACGACGGATGATCCGTAGAATCGGTTTTGAATGCCTGAAGGTGGCGGTTGTTCTGCTGATTGCCTTGGGGACAACGTATTTTTGGCTTAACCGACCCTCCGAAACAGAATCGAGAAGTGTGGTCAGCACTTTGAAGGGACAGATGGCGAACATCACTCTTCCCGACGGCAGCCGTGTCTGGCTTAACTCCAATACCCGAATTGAGTATCCGCAAAACTTTGCAGATAAAAGACGTGACGTAGAGATAGACGGCGAAGCCTATTTTGAGGTAACGCATGATGCAAAGAAACCCTTTGTGGTACATACTTCCGAAAAAGAACAGATTGAAGTACTCGGCACCCGGTTTTATGTAGAAGCCTATTCGGGTACCAAGGAGTTTGAGACAGCCTTGATAGAGGGAAGTGTCCGTGTGAAAGCAGGCAATTCCCAGTTAACGCTGCGTCCTTCGTACAAAGCCGTACTTAAAGGGGGCAAAATGACTGTCGAAAAAATCACTGATTTTGATACTTACCGTTGGCGTGAAGGACTGATTTGTTTTAAGAGTAAACGGTTTACTGAAATACTGCGAGAGTTTGAAAAGTATTATGGTGTCGGGATAGGATTTGATGCCGCCAAAGTAGACAATCCGGTACTCACTGTCAAGTTCCGCTTGTCCGACGGAATAGAATATGCATTACGTGTTTTGCAGAGGGACGTGAACTTTAAGTACGTCCGGGATGATGAGAAGAATACATTTACCATTAAATAAATTGTTGAACCTTTAATAAGAATACTGCCTATGAAGAATACCGCTTAAATCTGATTGAAACAAAAGGCCGGTAAGTACTGCAATACCTACCAGCCTAAAGGAGAAACATTCTTCTTTTACCTGAAAAAGAAAAATATTAAATGAATTTATAAAGCAAAGATATGAAAAATACTCGTTGCACGGATTTTTATGTACCTAAAAATTCGTCAATCAAACCATTATTTAAAACTATGAGAGTCACTACATTCTTACTTTTCTTTTGTGTATTCGGTGCCATGGCAGGTACTGTCAATTCTCAGAATGCAAGAGTGTCCATTAAAAAAACGAATGTCCCTTTAGAGGAAATACTGAATGAGATAGAACGTCAGACAGATTACCTGTTTATGTACTCGAATGCTGTCGATGTGAAAAGACACGCATCAATCCATGTTTCAGAGAAACCCGTATCGGAGGTCCTGAATCAGTTGCTTGGAAATCAAGTCTTGTACGAGATGGAAGGAACACACATCATTTTGTCCGACAAGCACAGCCCCCGGAATACGATAATCGTACAGCAGGAAGACAAAATTCCGGTGAAAGGGAAGATTACCGACATGGCGGGTGAGCCCATCATAGGTGCCAGTATACTTGAGAAGGGCACTACCAACGGAATTATAACAGATCTCAACGGCGGCTTTTCGTTGGATGTATCTCCGGGAGCCATACTTGTCATCTCGTATATCGGATATGCCAAACAAGAAGTCAAAGTGATTTCCGGCAAGACTCTGAATATAAAGATGAAAGAAGATGCCGAGTTGCTGGACGAAGTTGTTGTCGTGGGTTACGGTACGCAGAAGAAAGTAAACCTGACAGGTGCTGTTGAGACCATCGAGTCGGATGTCATTGAAAACCGTCCCATCCGTAGTGCCACGGATGCACTTCAGGGAACAGTATCGGGGCTGACAGTCAGTTCGGGTACCGGAAAGCCCGGAGAGTTTGCCTCTTTCAAGATACGTGGAAACACTTCCATCAATAGCGCCGGTGCTTTAGTGATTATCGACGGTATGCCGGGAGATATTAATGTGGTAAATCCACAGGATATTGAAACCATTTCAATATTGAAAGATGCCGCTTCTGCTGCTATTTATGGTGCACGTGCTGCCGAGGGAGTGGTATTGGTGACTACTAAGAAGGGGGCTTCGGAGAAGGTGAAGGTAGAGTATACCGGTAATTTTTCTTTTAATTCTCCTACGCGTTTACCTGAAAGCAATACGGGATTGGACCATGCATTATTATCCAACGTTGCATTTGCCAATGCCGGACTGGCCGCTCCTTTTTCACAGAAAGCAATTGATGCTATTAAAGATCCCAATACCATTGCTATTCCTAACGGTAAAGAGTGGATATATACTTCGGATGTGGACTGGATCGGTCTGATGATGGATCATAGTTTTCAGCAGACCCATAACCTAACTATTTCGAAAGCATCTGATCGTTTGAAGTATCTCTTTTCCATCGGCTGGCTTGATCAGAATGGAATGTTTTCTGAATATGGTCCTGACAATTATGACCGTATTAATCTCCGCTCAAATATCAGTGTTGAATTGATAAAGAACAAGCTGTCGTTTGATAGCCGTATCAGCTATTCACGGGGAGTAAACCTCTATCATGCTGCCGAAGGTTCGTGGTCAATTCCTTATATCACTTTTATACAGGCCGGTCCCAATATGCCTATTTATGATCCGAATGGAAATTATTCCCGCCACCGAATGCAGTTGAATCCGATTCAGGCCTTGAAAGAAGGCGGTGAAGGGCGTACCCGTAATCAACGGATTGAAGGAGTATTTACTTTAGAGTATAAACCGGTGAAAGGTCTTTCTCTACGGGCCGTCGGAGGTGCGAATATTCTTGACGGACAAAAAAAGGAATGGCGTAGAGCTTATGGAAAATATGGTGTGGAAGGTTTAATCTCGACTGCTTTTGGACAGAAAAGCCCGAACTCTGTAACGCAGAACAATTCCCATCGACAATATCTGACCGGGCAACTGATTGCCGAATACAAAGGTGTATTTGGAAAACACGATATTAATGTTCTTGGAGGATGGTCGGCAGAAGAGAATCTGTATGAAGATCTTCAGGGAAAACGTACCGATATCATAGGAAATGAACTGCCTGCGCTTAATCTGGGTGATACGGACGGATGGTCGAATGGTGCCGATGAAAATGAATGGGCATTGGTTTCAGGATTCATGCGTATGAATTATGCGTTTGCTTCCAAATATCTGGTTGAGGCCAACTTCCGTGCGGATGCTTCTTCACGTTTTTCAAAAAAGCACAGATGGGGCGTATTTCCTTCCGCTTCGGTCGGCTGGCGAATTACGGAAGAGAAGTTCATGAAGAATCAGCGTATTTTCGATAACCTGAAGCTCCGTGTTTCCTGGGGACAGTTGGGAAACCAGAACGGGTTAGGAATGTATGACCATATTGCCAGTTATAATATTAAGGGGTACTATCCGTTTAAGTCGGAACTCGGACAGTGGGCCGTCATTTCCAAACTGCCATCGGAAACAAGAACCTGGGAAACGGTAGAAATGAATAATTTTGCGGTAGACATGGCGTTTCTCAGAAACCGTCTGACAGTGACCGGAGAATATTTCATCAAACGGAACAAGGACATGCTGGTCAATGTCGAGGTTCCGAGTGTGATTGGAGTCGATGTGCCTACCGGCAATTATGGAGAACTTGAAGTGAAGGGCTGGGAAGTGACCGTAGGCTGGCAAGACCGGATTAAAGACTTTTCCTATAGTGCCCGTTTCAACTTATCCGATCAGAAAGATAAGCTCGTCGATTACGGAGTGGAGTATAACGGATTTGTGGCCGGTGTCAATCAGAAAGTTCAGGGATATTCTCTGGGGTCAATCTTCGGATACCGCACCGACGGATATTTCACGTCTGAAGAGGAAGTTAAGAATTCGGCTGCTTATAATAAATCTATTACCGGTGTAGGTGATATTAAGTATGTTGATAAAGACGGAGATGGAAAGATTTCAGCTCCTAACGATCTGGAATATCTGGGCACCACCACTCCGCGGTACACCTTTGGATTGAATCTGACTGCGGCATGGAAAGGGTTCGATCTGGGAATACTGTTCCAGGGCGTAGGCAAAAGAAATTTCTATTTGTCGAGTGAGGTGATGAATCCCTATTATGCTACCTGGAATAACTTCTCCTATAAGATGCACAATGACTATTGGACTCCGGAGAATCCGAATGCAGCCTTTCCGCGCTATTATGCCGGAGCCAATCATAACTATCAGATTTCCGACCACTGGTTGCAGAATGCGGCTTACGTACGTCTGAAAAATCTGCAACTGGGATATACGATAGACCCGAAACTGACCAAATCATGGGGCATCCAGCGCTTGAGAGTCTATTTTAGCGGCGATAATCTTTGTGAGTATAGCAAACTGAACGATAACTTCGATCCGGAGCTGTCTAATGTAGACGGATATGTATATCCTATCATGAGAAACTTTTCATTTGGACTAAACGTGACATTTTAATTCTTGAATTATGAAGATGAAAACTATATATCTTTGGTTGCTGACTGCAATCGTATTGTGTGGCTGTAGCGATTTCCTGGATCGGGAACCTAAAACCAATCTTTCACCTGCCAGCTTCTGGAAGTCGGAAAGCGATTTGAGACTGGCCACCAATGTGTTTTATCAGAATATGAATCGTTCGTATACATTAGATAACCAGAGTGCGGACGGTTTTGCTAACGTGAGCAATCAAGTCAGTTCGGGAACTCAGAGTCCGGGCAATACAGATGCTATCTGGACTGCGGCGTATAAGCAAATCCGGAATGCCAATAATTTTCTGGAAAATTATCAGAATGCCGAAGTCTCGGATGCCGTCAAGAACCGTTATGCCGGTGAAGCCCGGTTCTTCAGAGCCTATTTCTATTTTAATTTAGTGAAGCGTTTTGGTGATGTTCCCTATGTACTGAGCACGCTCGATATGGACTCGGAAGAATTGATGGGCCCCCGCACTCCTAAAGAACAAGTGATTGCAGGTATCATCGAAGACCTTGAATTTGCGGAGACCCACATTCCGCTGAAAAGCAAATTGTCTACCGACGTGGGACGACTGACCAAGGGAGCCGCCCAGGCAATGCTTGCCCGTGTGGCGCTCTATTGCGGCACGAGAAATAAGTTCCACGGTGACGGAGAGTATAAGAAATATCTTCAGATAGCCAAAGAAGCCAGTAAGCGGCTGATTGACACGAAAGAATATTCTTTGTATAAAGATTACCGCGATCTGTTCCTGCTGCCCGGAGAAGACTCGGACGAGCACATTCTTTCATATCGTTATTCTGCTGAGGCCGATACATACAATTCCCGTATCCGCGCTACGATAGCCGATCCCTCTCACACCCCTACCAAAGTGCTGGCCGATGCATTTCTCTGTAAAGACGGGCTTCCTGTGGAGAAGTCTGCTTATAAAGTAGAATATCTGCCTGCCGGTAAGGAGTTTGAGAACCGCGACCCGCGTATGGCACTTACTCTCTGGAAACCGGGAGATCCGTTCCTGGGAAAACCGTTTGTACCCAACCTTTCGAGCCAGACACGTACCGGATACATGTTCAAGAAGTATGGTGACGAAGAATCTTACTCGAATATGAAGTCGCGGATTGATGAAATACTGATTCGTTATGCCGAAGTGTTGCTTATCTATGCTGAGGCCTGTTTTGAACTGGAAGATAAGATCTCGGATGCCGACCTGAACCTTTCCGTCAACCGGCTCCGTGCCCGTTTCGAAGGTCATCCCGACCAACTGCCTGCCTTGACCAATGCTTTTGTAGAACAGCACGGTTTGAGCATGCGCGAAGAGATCCGCCGGGAACGCAGGGTGGAACTGGCTGCCGAATCGTTCCGTTACGATGACATTATCCGCTGGAAAACAGCCGAATCGGAATTACCGGTAGCCATCTTGGGTGCGAAGTTTGACTCGGCGCTCTATCCGACAACTATACTGGGAAAAGACGTAACTTTGGATAAGAACGGCTTTTTGTTGGTACAGAAAGCAGAAAGCCGTACATTTGATGTTTCGAAACACTATCTCTTCCCATTGCCGCTTCGTGAGGTATCATTGAATCCGGCATTGGTGCAGAACCCCGGGTGGTGAGGCCGGATGACTGATATCGAGGATATATTCCATAAATAAAAAAGTATGTAATGAAAACAAATCGAGCTTTTAAAGAATTTTGTGTGTTAGGCGGCTTGGCATATTCCGTTTGCGGAGTGGCTCAGGAGCGTCCGAATATTATTGTTTTTCTGGTTGATGATATGGGACTGATGGATACTTCCGTTCCCTTTCTGACAGATGAAAATGGTCAGCCGACGCGCCATTCCCTGAATGACTGGTATCATACTCCGAATATGGAAAGACTGGCTAAACAAGGTATTTGTTTTTCTACTTTTTATGCGCAAAGTGTAAGTTCCCCCTCCAGAGCTTCAATTATGACCGGACAAAATGCGACAAGGCACGGTGTCACCAACTGGATTAATGCCGAAAGCAATAACCGGACTCCTTTCGGGCCGCCCGAATGGAACTGGAAAGGTCTCAGGGAAGATATGCCCACTATGCCGAAAGTTTTGCAGCAGGCCGGGTATAAGACCATCCATGTCGGAAAGGCACATTTTGGTTGTATGGGTAGCGAAGGAGAGAATCCGCTGCATCTTGGTTTTGATGTAAATATCGCCGGTTCCGGCATAGGACATCCCGGCAGCTATTATGGCGAATGGGGATATGGGCATATCAAGGGGGAAAAGGCCAGGGCGGTTCCCGACCTGGAAAAGTATCATGGGACGGACATCTTTCTAAGTGAAGCTTTGACGATAGAAGCGAACCGGGAGATAACCAAGGCGGTAGAAGAAAAGCGTCCTTTTTATCTGAATATGGCTCATTATGCGGTCCATGCGCCTTTTCAGGCAGATAAACGCTTTTTGTCACGGTATACCGATCCGGATAAGAGCGAACAGGCAAGGGCGTTTGCTACTTTAATAGAAGGCATGGATAAATCCTTGGGGGATATTATGGACCAACTTGAGAAGTTGGGAATTGCCGAAAATACCTTGATCTTCTTTTTAGGAGATAATGGTGGCGACGCCCCTCTGGGAGATGAACGCGGATATGGCTCTTCTGCTCCGTTGAGAGGGAAAAAAGGTACGGAGTTCGAAGGAGGTATGCGTGTTCCTTTTATTGCGGGCTGGGCAAAGCCTGAGAAAGAGAGTAAAGTGCAGAAGCGTTTACCGATTGAAGCGGGAGGTATGCAGACACAGTTGGGGACAATAATGGATATTTATCCGACAGTGTTGGCCGTGGCCGGATGTAAAGCTCCTCAGGGCTATGCGATAGATGGATTCGACCTCAAAAAGCAATTAAGCGGTAAAGTAAACCGGAGGCGTCCCGAGTCTTTCTTGATGCACTTTCCGCATGCTCACCGTGGCAATTACTTTACGACATATCGTATGGGGGACTGGAAACTGATTTATTATTATCTTCCCGAGACCCCGCAACAACCGAAGGCTCTGCTTTACAATCTGAAGGATGATCCTGAAGAAAGGAATGAACTCTCTTCTGCGTATCCCGATAAGTGTAAAGAGATGATCCGGAAAATGTCTGACCAGTTGGTAAAGGAAGGAGCTCTTTATCCGGTAGATAAGCAAGGAAATGAACTGAAGCCCTTTGTCTACTTCTGACAAGTGAAGGTTTACTGATACATCAAGAGGGTGTGTCGAGACTCACATTTTTTCGACGCACCCTCTTTTTTGTTACAAACTGTATGTGTATCCGCTTCTTTAAGAAAGCGATGACGGTGCATAACCGGATGTGGTCAGCGCAACACCACCCGGTCGCCCAGGCGTTTGGCCATCAGGTTCTGTATTTCCTTCATCTCCTTATACCGTTGCATGACGGCGTCACATTGAGCGTTGTCATTGGCTATCGCAGGATCTTGCAGCGCATACATGATGTGCTTCAGTTCTTCTGCCACGATGGCATTCTTGAAGTTGATCATCAGCATCGGAACCATTTCGTACAAACGTTCTTCGTCCGTTACCAGCTTTTGTGTTTTCGAGTGATATTTACTCAGTTGATACCGGTCGCTTGCCAGTTCGGTGGCTATTGTGCTGATAGCCGGATCGGGGTGCGCCACAAAGAAACGTTCGGCGGCGAACTCCTGTTCGCGGATATGTTCGGCGGCTTCCGAGAGGATACGGCGGTGCAGCGGGTTATGGAAAGCCAGTTCGTCTTCTTTCAAGTCGTTGATGACATACTCCACCACTGTGACCGGTACTTCGTTCCCCTCTTCATCCGTCATGTTGCACATCACCCTTTCTCCGTAGCGGATGATCATCTGGATGATAAGGCGTTCGTATTTGTAGAACTCCTGTCCCTCTTTGCCCTCCTGAGGGATAAACGACTGGTAGGTATCGATTTCTGCCTCTTCCGGCGGAAATGGAGGAGGTATCTCGCCTGCTTCCGGTACCGGAGCATGGTTGGTGACGGCCGGTTTATTCCCTTTTTCGGCCTGAAGTTCACGGCGCTTGGCCACTTCCGAAACCAACAGTTTGTCTTCTATCCGCAATAACTGTCCGCACTCTTTGATATAAACATCCCTGACGATGGCTTCCGGAATGACCGCGATGCTGCGTACGATGTCGTTTATCAGTTCCGCCCGTTTCATCGGATCTTTGCCCGCATCCTCCATCAGGAGTTGTGCCTTGAAACGTATAAAGTCCGTTTCGTGTTCCTGTATAAAGTTCTGGAACTCCGTGGCGTTGTGTTTCCTTGCAAAAGAGTCCGGGTCGTCGCCGTCGGGCAAGAGGCATACTTTGATGTTCATTCCCTCTTCGAGCAACATGTCTATACCCCGGATTGACGCTTTGATTCCCGCCATGTCGCCGTCATAGAGCACGGTGATATTGTTGGTGAAACGGTGAATCAGCCGGATCTGTCCCGGTGTCAGGGACGTACCGGAAGAGGCCACTACGTTTTCCACCCCCGACTGGTGCATCGAGATCACGTCCGTATATCCTTCCACAAGGAAGCAGCGGTCCTGCTTTACGATGGCCTGTTTGGCAAAGTAGATGCCGTAAAGTTCGTTGCTTTTATGATAAATTTCCGACTCCGGAGAGTTGACATACTTGGCGAGTTTCTTGTTTTCCGTACTGAGCACACGCCCGCCGAACGCAACCACTTTGCCCGAAAGCGTGTGGACCGGGAACATGACACGACCCCAGAAGCGGTCACGCAGTTTATGGTCGTCCGTCTCATAGCAAAGCCCCGTCTTTACGAGAAACTCTTTTTTGAAGCCTTTGCGCATCGCCTCCTGTGCCAGAGCGTCACGCCCTTCGGTGCTGAACCCCAGTTGGAATTTGTCGATAATATCATCACGGAAGCCTCGCTGGCGGAAGTAAGCCAGTCCGATGCTGCGTCCGTCTACGTGGTTTTTCAGGATGTTCTGGAAATAGTCGCGGGCGAAGTTGTTGACAATGAACATACTTTCTCGGTTGCTCTGCACCTCTTTCTCTTCATTGGTCAGCTCCCGTTCCTTGATTTCTATATTATATTTCTTGGCCAGATAGCGGAGCGCTTCGGGGTAGGACATCTGTTCGTGCTCCATGATAAAGTGCACCGCGTTACCGCCCTTACCGCAACTGAAGCATTTGCAAAGTCCCTTTGAGGGAGACACGCTGAACGAGGGTGTTTTCTCGTTATGGAAAGGGCAAAGTCCCACGTAGTTCACACCGCGTTTGCGCAGCGTGACGAAATCCGAAACCACTTCTACGATTTGTGCGGCATCGAGTATACGGTCTATGGTTGCCTGGTCTATCATTGTTTTATCTCCTTGCGGATGCAAATGTACGTGATATTTCTTGGATAATCAAATGGCTTTTCAGTGGATTCGGCAGGCCGTGCCGATTTATCGGATATTTGCTTTATGTCGCAAATACGGATTGTTTTGCATTAAAAAGTCAGCCAATAAGGCTTTTGTCTGGCGGATGCCCGATTGTTTTTGATCCAACGGGAGGAAGAAAAAGGAAATCGGCGGGCTTTTTCGGTTGGAGAGCCGGGCTTTTGAGTGGGCAGAGCCTTTGTCCGGGGTAAAAAGAGCCTTTGTTTTCCGAAAAAGACGGTTGTATTTCCACCGAAAGATGGTTACATTTTCCGAAAATGATTACTTCTTTTTCAAATATCTCTATATGTTTTTCATAATTACATATATTGTTCCGTTTAAGATCCGGATTTTCCCTGTTTTTCTCTCTGGTTGCTTGCCCGTCCCGGAGCTTCCTTTTCTGCCAGAAAGGTACTCTCGTCGCTTCTGAGTGGATAATATGATACAGGAAGAGCTCTTTTATGCTCAATATGCTTCTTATATCGATAAATGCGATCAATCGGATCGGAGGAAAAATGAATTAGAGCCGTTTTTTCCTTCTTGCCTTTCCCTCGGTACTAAAGAATGAAAACTGAGCGTTTCTTATTATCATTTTGACATTTTGCTTGTTGTAGGGAGAATCCTGTTTCTGTTTCACGTTTGTGTTACTGTGTGATATGGGGAGAGTCAGTATTATAAAGGAAAGTGATGATTATCCGGGCGTAATATATGGGGCTCTTCCATTGATTCTGATGATTGTCCGGAAGAATTATATAAATAGATTTGTTATTGTTTATTATTTTTCTTTCCTTTGTGAGATACGGTCTAATACTTATTTTTATGAGGAAATACATTTATTTGATTCTATTATTACTGTTTTGTAATTTCGGATGTACAGACAGTAAAATCTGTGACAATGTTACGGTATTGCCTAATTCTGTTGCGATGTCGAGGTCATCCGATACTTCTCAAAGGCTATTTAAGTTTCCCATAAAACCGGGCAGTGCACAGTGGATGAGTTTTGAAACCCATCAGCAGAAAATAGATGCTTGCCGGATACCGGATAATTTATTACCTCTTCTTTCAACAGAAGAGTTGGTTGAAATCTGCATGGAATACCCTTTGCTGATAGATGCCTACGCATATAATAATATCGTTGAAGGCATGCAACAGGTCACTTCGACGTTTAATGGATTTCAGGAACTCTTCAAAAGGAAGGATAATTGTATTTGTTTGTTTGACTATTTAAAGTCTAATGATTTGAGGCAAGAAAATACTTTTGGCCTGGATGAAATAAATTTGGCGAAAAAAACTATTTATTATGCTTTGGCAGAGGTACTTCTTTCTTTTGACCGGATTATTCAAAATGCGGATGATGATCAAAAGAAACATATTGCTTTATTCTCCTGTGATTTAATAGAAAGTCAGGAACAGAAGCCTTCCGTATATGGTCTGTCTTCTATAGGAGCTTCAGCCTATCTTGCGGGGAGCGTCATTGCTAAAAAGAAATCCGTCACGAGAGCCGGTAATGTTCTTTCTGATTTTCTGATTCGTAAAATGATTCTGAATAATGAAGAGTTGCAAGAACTGAAAGATGTTTATAAGAATTCAATTAATAATTGGTGACTATGAAAAAATATTTGTTATGTTTAATGGTAGGCATTACGCTTGTTATGGCATGTAGTAATGAGGATGCCGATGGTGATTGTTATGGAAATTGGAGCAGTGAAAACAAACCGGTTTGGCTACAGGATAGAGTAAATGATATTGTTCATAAGGAATCCGGAGTCAGTTCTTACTATCCGCTATTGATCATGAGTGCTTATTCTTACGTGTATAAAAAGAATACCTATGTTGCCATTCAATATTTCGGAATACTGGGTGAAAAAGTTGTGCAGAATATTGAGTGTTATACAAGTTCCGGTGGTAAGGTAACTTCTGAAAAGGTCCGGAAAGCATATGATAATTCTGAGTCCGTTTTGTTATGGACCAATCGATTGGGAGATAAAGAGCTTAAAATAACCGGAGTGACGATTGGCGGTGTTGAAAATCCCACGTGGTTACAGGCTGAAATAGAACGCTTATCGGATAAGAAGATTCTGAATATAGGTATTTATTCCATAGAGTATGGTTCCAATATGTATGTGGCTGTTAAGCATTTCATATTAAGTGAGAACAACGAAATAGAAAGCCGTGTGGTGTATTATTCCGACGGTGGTGACTGCATTGAAACTTCAGATATGGTATTTCAAGAATTGGATAAATTGTTTAATCACGGAACTAATCTAAATTTATTATGGAACGTCTTTTTAGAATACAAGGTTTAATATGTTTATTATTATGTATTACTCCTGATATTGTCTGGGGACAAGTGTACACCCCGCAGGGTAGTTTAGTTAGCGATACATATGCAATTCCCGGATATTATTCGCCTGCCCAAAAGTTGGCTATCAAACAAGAATATGAGCAGGCATATCCTCGTGCCATTTATATAGATGAAGCTGATCCTACTTATAATTGTCATGCATATGCCTGGCATATTTCAGAGGGAGGTTCACATGTATGGATGGGGATGTCTACAAATCCAACGAGTATATATTGGGAGGATGGGAGCTATATTGAAACAACTGCTTCTGATCCGGAAGCGACAAAGGTTTCTTATCCGGATGATAATCATTCAGCTATTGTGTCTACTCCGTCTTATTATTTCATATCTAAATGGGGGAATACTTGCCTGTTCAAACATACAAAGAGTGATTGCCCGTATCAGCGTTCAAAAACACTTCGGTATTTTAAACTTTCGATGAAGATTTCCGGAAAGCAAGTTTTGGTTATTCCTCCGAGTGGGAATACTGTTACCTCTGAATATATTTTGTCTCGAGTACCTGTCGGAGCTTCTGTAGAATGGGTAGTAGATCGAGGGGCGGCAACTATTGTCAGCGGTCAAGGATCAGACAAAGTCCGGATAGCTTTTAGTTATAATTCTTCTGTAAGTGCCATAGTACATTGTAATACAGGTTTAGATGTAAAAATACCCTCTTTGCATGTTATTGCTTCTAAGTACCCTATTGTTACAGACATTGATCTGTTTAAATATGGGCAAGGAAATGGGGAATACACAGTGAAAGCTTTAGTCACGGACCCTACTTCCGTTTGTACATGGGAGTGTAGTGGACATTCGCGATTATATGAAATCCCTTATCCGGATGATGCCTCTTTCATTGAAAATCCCAATTTGTTTAGGGCAATTGATTTCTATGAAAGAGGGTCATATACTATTTCGGTATATGCGGCAAATGCGGTAGGAATAGGAACTTCTTTTAGTAAGACTTTTGATATACAGGATGTCAAATCTTTTTTTTCTTTCTCTGTCTCTCCCAATCCTGTAATAGGAAATGTTATGCAATTAGAAATTGTTAATAGGGTGAGAAGTGTCGAACAATTCACTATTTCGGTTTATACAGCCGACTACAGCCAGGTGGTAAAAGAGTTGGTAACTCCTTTAAGTAGTTTGATTGTAGATATCTCTTCCTTGGAGGATGGTGAGTATTGGGTGGAAGTAAAAGAAGGGGATAGAGTGTGCAAACAAAGGCTGGATATAAAGCGACAGTAGCTATTGCCCTTAACGTAAAAAAAGTAAGAAGGGGAGCAAGAAGAGTTAATTCTCTCTTCCTGCCCCCCCCCTCAATCACATTTAGATGTAAATTTGAGAGTGTGTCGAAACTCACCACAGAGGACACAGAGTAACATAGAGTGATTTTTAAGTTATTGACTATCAATATTCTTATTTTGTGATAATCCGTGTAATCTGTGGTGAAAAGGGTTTTGATACAATCCCTTATTTAATCTTTTCCCGTATCTTCGTCAGATACTTTTTCATTCCCTCCGCATCTTTGTTGGTGATGATCTCAAGCAGTTGTTTCAGCTCTGTGCGGATGTTCTCTACCTGTGACGGCGTGCGCGGATTGAACAGGATTTCCTGCAATAAGTAATCATCTTCGCTCAAAAGCCCTTTTGCAATAGCCATGTGCTTCTTGAATGTGGTTCCCGGTGCCTCTTGGTGTTTCATGACAGCTGCGAAAACAAACGTCGAAACAAACGGGATGGACAAGGAGTAAGCCACTGTTTCATCATGCTCGTCGAAGGTATACTCAAAAATATTCAGGTTCAGGCTATTGTATAAGTCTTTAAAGAATACTTTCCCCAAATGATCGCTCTCACTGATGATGATGGCACTTTCGCTGCTCAGATTGCTCAGACTGGCAAAAGTAGGGCCAAACATCGGGTGAGTGGAGACATAACGGAATCCGCTTTCTTCGTAGAACTTCTTCAGTCCGGTTTTCACCGAAGCGATATCACTCAGGATACAGTCTTTGGGCAAAACAGGCAGAATTTTGCGGAAAGCGTCCAGCGTATACTTCACTGTGGCAGCATTGATCACCAGTTCCGGTTCGAACTCCTTGATCTCCTCCAATGTTGTGAAGCGATACGTGTTGTACACGAACCGAAGCTGATGCGGGTTGACGTCGAACACGGCCGTCTCGTGCTGGAAACTTAGTATGTCAGTAAAGAAGGAGCCCATCTTGCCGGCTCCCAAAATTAGAATTCGCATAATATGAATGATTTGCTATTTATTGATAATCTCCATCTGTTGACGAACCGATTCTTCGTGGATGGCTTCGAAGATCACTTTCACAAACTCTGCACTCATGCCGCACTGTTCGCCCTGGGCACCGCGTTTCTCAAGAATCTCGTTATAACGTCCGGTCTGAAGTACTGTGATATCGTGTTCTTTTTTGTAAGTACCGATTTCGCGTGCTACGCGCATACGTTTTGCCAATTCCTGTATGATGTTATCATCGCATTCGTCAATCTGTTTACGCAGTACGTTCAGGTTCTCCGTTGTTTGTGTCTCTTTACGGATGACGAGCAGGTTGAGGATGTAGTCCAGTACGTCCGGAGTTACTTGTTGTGAAGCGTCGCTCCATGCACAGTCCGGGTTACAGTGACTTTCCACTATCAGTCCGTCGAAGTTCAGGTCCATAGCCTGCTGGCAGAGAGGAGCTACCAGTTCGCGCTTTCCGCCGATGTGGCTCGGGTCGCAGAAGATAGGCAGTTCGGGGATGCGGCGGCGCAACTCGATAGGAATGTGCCATTGCGGCAGGTTGCGGTACAGCTTCTTGTCGTAGCTGCTGAAGCCGCGATGAATGGCTCCCAGACGTTTCAGTCCGGCATTGTTGATACGTTCCAGAGCACCGATCCATAATTCCAGATCCGGATTTACCGGGTTCTTCACCAGCACAGGGATGTCTACACCTTTCAGTGCGTCTGCTATTTCCTGTACGGCAAACGGATTGGCGGTGGTACGTGCTCCTACCCAGAGTACGTCGATACCCGCTTTCAGGCATTCGTACACATGTTTGGCTGTAGCCACTTCGGTAGATACGTACATGCCGGTCTCTTTCTTCACCTCTTTCAGCCAGGCGAGGCCTTCTACGCCGATACCTTCGAAACCTCCCGGTTTGGTGCGCGGTTTCCAGATTCCCGCACGGAAGATTTTTACTCCTTTGGCTGCCAGTTGTGTGGCGGTTGACATTACTTGCTCTTCTGTTTCGGCACTGCAAGGGCCGGCTATCACCATCGGGCGTTTATCTTCCACGCCCGGCAATAAGATTGATTCGAGTTCCATATCGATCTAATTCGTTTAGTTGTTATTTCATTATTGATTTGATTCTTTCCAGCGCTTCTGCCAGCTTGGCGTCTTTGCAGCAGAGAGAGATGCGGATGTATCTCGCTCCGTTGCTTCCGAAAATAAATCCCGGAGTGATGAAGACGCGTGCCTCCTGCAGCACTTTCTCTGTCAGTTCTTCTACATCGGCGCAACTTGCGGGGATTTTTCCCCAGAGAAACATGCCCACCTGCTTTTCGTCGTACGTACATCCTAACGTTTTCATAATCTCTCCGGCCAGGTGGCGGCGGTTCCGGTAGTTGACATTGTTGCCTTCGTACCATTCTGCATCCGCTTCGAGTGCTTTGGCAGCTGCCAGTTGCATGGCACGGAACATTCCGCTGTCGATATTGCTTTTCACCTTCAGAATCCATTGTACAAACTCTGCGTTCGAAGCTAACATACCGATACGCCATCCCGGCATATTGTGACTTTTACTCATGGAGTTGAATTCGATACAGCATTCTTTGGCGCCCGGCACACTCAGGATACTGATCGGCTTATCGTTCAGGATAAAGCTGTACGGATTGTCGTTCACAATCACGATATTCTTGCGGAGGGCAAACTCCACCAGGCGTTCGTAAAGTTCCGGTGTGGCATTGGCACCGGTCGGCATATTCGGATAGTTGGTCCACATCAGTTTCACGCGGCTTAGATCCATCTTTTCCAGTTCATCGAAGTCCGGCATCCATCCGTCCTCTTCTTTGAGGTTATAGTTCACCACCTCGGCACCCAGTATTTTGCTTAACGAAGTGTAGGTGGGATATCCCGGATTGGGTACCAGTACCTGTTCTCCCGGATTGACAAAAGCGAGTGTCACGTGCAAGATTCCCTCTTTCGATCCGATCAGCGGCTGAATTTCTGTTGCCGGATTCAGTTCCACTCCATACCAGCGTTTATACCAGTCGGCAAAACCCTTGCGAAGTTCCGGTATGCCCACATACGGTTGATAACCGTGTCCGTTCGGGTCGTGAGCATTGTTACACAGCGTTTCGATGGTTTGCTCCGAAGGGGGCATGTCCGGGCTTCCGATTCCCAGGCTGATTACGTCTTTACCTTCTGCGTTCATCCGTGCCACTTCTTTCAGTTTCTTCGAAAAGTAGTATTCGCTTACACCGCCCAGTCTGTCGGCCGGCGCTACTTTATACGTTTGATTTTCCTTCTGCATATTCGCCTAATATTTTAAGTTCTTTCGTCAATGGAGTGATTGCTGTAATCGATTGTTTATATCTCAGGTAATCGTTGAAAGCTACATCTACGTAAAACTGGTATTCCCATTCCCGTCCGATGATAGGCAACGATTGAATTTTGGTCAGATTGATATTATAGAACGATAGAATGGATAAAACCTGTGACAGGCTGCCTTCCGTGTGTGGAAGAGTGAATACGATACTTGCCTTGTTGGTTGCATTGGCATGATGTTGGCGGAGTTCGTCTACTTGCCAGGGATCGGCAACAACCAGAAAACGGGTGAAGTTGTGCTTGTTCGTTTCAATACCTTCCTGAAGGACTTTCATACCGTAACGTTCAGCTGCTGCTTTGGAGCAGATGGCAGCGTGTCCTTTCAGATTTTCATTCTTGATGATTTCTGCGCTGCGGGCCGTATCTTCACCTTCCACCACTTTCAACTGCGGATGTTGATTCAGAAATTCGCGACACTGCATCAGGGCGATAGGGTGGGAGTTGACTTCTGTCAGATCTTCCCAGTTCTCATCGGGGAGACAGACAAAACTGTGCGAGATGCGCAGTTTGTATTCACCGATAATCTGTGTGCCGCTTTGTCTCAACAATTCATTGTTGTGCAACAAACTTCCCGCAATCGTATTCTCGATGGCTAGCATTCCGATAACCTGGCTGTCTTTCCGTATCGAAGTAAACACATCTTCGAAGTTGGCACAACAGATTAACTCTATTTCTTCTCCCTCGAAGTACTTGTGTGCGGCGATATCGTGATATGAGCCGAGTGTTCCTTGAATTGCTATTTTTTTCATTGTTATAAATGTATTATATAAAAAAATCCCGCGTCCATATTGGAGCGGGATTCATATGATTGATTTCTCTATTCAGTCCTTAAGCATCACTGTCACTTGATACATACAAACTCCCGCTCTACTTTCTGGCTAAAGTAAAAGTAAAAAAAGAAGTAATATGTAAAAGTGAATACGTTCATAACGTTTTGCTTTATTTCTTTGTTTCAGGGGACAAAAGTAATACTTTTCTTTTAAATGCAAGCAAAAAGCCACTTTTTTTTCATGTTTTCTTGCTTTTGCAGTATTAAACCGTCCTATGCAGCGGGCGGATTACAATCCCAATACGTTTGGAGTAGTCTCTGCCTGCTGATTATTGAACTGTCCGTTCAGGTTCTCCCCCTCTTTCGGGTTCAGTTCCAGCGATTTCTTCATATCTTCTACTGAGCCTTCTTTGTCACCGTTCAGCAGTTTGGCACGTCCTCTTTCGTGGTAGGCCGCAGCAAAGTTCGGATTCAGGTCTATTGCTTCATCGAACAGTTCGATAGCCGCAGACAGTTTCTTCTGTGTAATGAACAATTGTCCCAGATATAGATAGGCCTGTTCGTTGAAAGGGTTCATTTCCGTCACACTGAGGTAATCGTTTTCGGCTTCTTCCTGCTTTCCGGTGGCTTCTTTTATTTTGCCACGTAACAGGAGGGCAGCTTCTTCGTCCGGATTCTGCGCAAGTATGGCTTCAATATCTTCCATAGCCTCTGCGAATTGCTGCATTTTGTACAGTGCTTCGGCACGAAGCAGCCGGGCTTCCGTGAAATCATCTTTCAGTACAATGGCCTTTGTCAGATGGGCAATGGTCATTATTCCGTTATCCAATCCATGATTGGCTTTACCTAACAGGTAGTGTGCCATTGCGTTACCCTCTTCCAATGCGATGGCCTTCTGGGCAGCATCGGCCATTTCCTGATAATTTTCTTGCATGAAGCACAGGTTGGCCAGCGTCAGGTACGTGCTCGTCAGTTCCGGTTCCAATGCAATCATACGTTCCAGCAGTTCATGTGCTTTCACGAACTCTCCGGTCTGCATGTAAATCTGGCTCAGATAGTTCAGTGTTTCGAAATCCTCTTCGATGGCCAGGGCTTCGTTGAAGCATTTAATGGCATAGTCCGGGCGTCCCATACGTTGAGCACGCAGGCCGTCATATTTAAATATCTCAAAGTTCTTTTTGGCGTTTTTCTGTTTTTCCTCCTCAGGGTTTTCTGTTTTACCTGAGAAAAAAGATTTAAAGAAGTTTGGCATGATCGATGTTTTTTTAGTTTGGTTGCAAATGTAGTAATTTCATCACATACCCTTACTGCTTTTCAGGAAGTTTTTTCGGTGAGCAACCCGTTCTCTGAACTTAACAAGCCCTCGTCCAGCATAAACCGTACCACTTCGCCCAACTGTTCTTTATCTGTATTTATGTGCGAAGCTATCTCTGCCGGAGTCATCGGGTGTTCTTTCAGCAGGGTCGTTATTTGTTCCTTTAGTTCGTCGAAGCTGCTTTGTGGCACGTCCTGTTGTGTGCGGTGGCTGCGGCAGACATCACATTGTCCGCAGTTGTGTTCGTTCTTCTCTCCGAAGTAGCGGAGCAACATCCGGCTGCGGCAGACATTCTCTGAAGTAACATACTCCACCATGGCATGAATACGTTTTTCGTAGCGCTCTTTCCTTTCTTCGTATACCGCCCGGGGAATCTGCAGATAATGCAAATCTACCCGTTCGCGCGTATATATAATATAAGGTGTCTTTTTATGCGGAATGTAGTCGACGATACGGCGCTTGCTCAGCATCACCAGTAAGTCGTAAATCTGCTGCCGGGTCAGTCCCGTACGTACCGCCAGAGTCTGTTCGCTGATGTAGGCGTAGTCTGTAAAGACACCCGTGTAAGATCGCAGAATCATTTGTATCAGTTTCTCCGCAGGCTCACCCATCTCGCGGAGTTTATACAACTCATCCCGGCGGATCGTGAAGATGATTCGTGAAGCATTGTCCTGTTCGTCGGTATATTCCAGGTATCCGGCCTGTGTGAGTATCTTCAGAGCACTGTCGGCAGGTACAGGGAAGTATTTGAATTTGCGGCAAAACTCTTCCAGGCTGAAGTCATACATGCATCCCAGTCCGTCGCCCATCGCCATTTGATAGTGGTATTGCAGATGTTCGTACACATCTTTTATATAATCCTTATCCGGAAAGGTATCTGCAATGCGTTTGTTGAGTGTCGTTTTATCCGATTTTGCGTAGAGTATGACTGCGTATGCTTTCTGACCGTCACGCCCTGCCCGTCCGGCTTCCTGGAAATAAGCTTCGGGGGAGTCGGGGAGGTCCAGATGGATCACGATGCGTACATCCGGTTTGTCAATACCCATACCAAACGCATTGGTGGCTACCATGACCCGGCTCTCACCGTTTTGCCATCGTTTCTGGCGGAGATCTTTGGTTGCATTGTCTAATCCTGCATGATAAAAGTCGGCAGTGATTCCTTCATTTACCAGTAGCTCGGTAGTCTCTTTGGTTTTCCGCCGACTGCGTACGTATACGATTGCACTGCCCTGTATCCGGTTCAGGATGTGAAGCAATTCTCCGTTTTTATTATCGGTGGAGCGGACAATGTATGCCAAGTTTTTCCGTTCGAAACTCATACGGAATACATTTTCCCGGCGGAAGTGGAGACGTTCCTGTATGTCTTTCACCACTTCGGGGGTGGCGGTAGCGGTCAGTGCCAGCACCGGAGCATCCGGCACCAGTTCTCTGATATCTGCTATTTTCAGGTAGGCCGGACGAAAGTCATATCCCCATTGCGAGATGCAATGGCTTTCGTCCACGGTGATCATGCTGATTTTCATTGACCGGAGTTTGGCCCGGAAAATTTCCGTATCCAGTCGTTCGGGAGAGATATAGAGAAACTTATAGTCTCCGAAGATACAGTTCTCTAATGCCACTACAATCTCTTGCCGTGTCATTCCGGAATAGATGGCTACCGCTTTGATTCCGCGTTTTTTCAGGTTCTGCACCTGATCTTTCATTAAGGCGATCAGTGGAGTGATGACAATGCACAATCCCTCTTTGGCAAGGGCAGGAACCTGAAAGGTGATTGACTTTCCGCCTCCGGTGGGCATCAGTCCCAGTGTGTCTTTGCCATTGCCAATGCTGGTTATGATGTCCTCCTGCAAATCGCGGAAGGAATCATAACCCCAGTATTGTTTTAAAATCTCTTGGTAAGTCACTCTATCGGCATGATATCTTCAATCTGCAACTGTACTTCCCCTCGTTTGTGGGTGTTCTCCTCAATGGTGTAGCAGATATCAAATGAGCGTTTGGTTTTGATGTATCTTACGTGCGAACTTTGTCCGAAAGCGATTCCGTTCATCACGTTGTTCGATTTGTTATCTACCAGTTCCAGCTTGATATGTTCCTGATCGCGTCCGACCACTTTGCTTGTTCCATAATCGTACACGTGGTGTGTGCAGAACACCGGTTTCTGATTATCGGGACCGAACGGGTTGAATCGCTTCAATTCATTAAAGAATTTCGGAGTGATGTCTTTAAAGTCTATTTCGGCATCGATGTCGATCACTGCACTGGTCTGTTCAGGTAGTATGTGTTCCGACACGAAACTTTCGAATCGTTCGGTGAATGCCTGTACGTTTTCCACTTTCATCGAGAGTCCGGCAGCATAGGTATGCCCTCCGAAGTTTTCGAGCAAGTCGCGGCAATGCTCGATAGCTTTGTAAACATCGAAGCCGGATACCGAACGTGCCGAACCTGTCGCCATGTCATCTGTCCGCGTCAATACCACTGCCGGACGGTAGTAAATTTCTGTCAACCGTGAGGCTACGATTCCGATCACTCCTTTATGCCAGTCTTCATTGTAAAGCACTATCGAACGGCGATCCACTAATCCTTCCAGCTCGGCTACAATCTTATTGGCCTCTTCCGTCATGCTTTTATCCAGATCCTTCCGGGTTTCATTGTATTGGTTGATTTGTCCGGCTTTCTCAAGTGCTGCCGAGAAATCCTTTTCAATCAACAGGTCTACAGCCTCTTTCCCGTTCTGTATACGTCCGGAAGCGTTGATACGCGGACCTATTTTGAATACAATGTCGCTCACCGTAATTTCTTTCTCCGATAATCCGCATACATCGATAATCGCTTTCAGCCCTACGCTCGGATTGCTGTTCAGCTGTTTCAGTCCATGATAGGCTAAGATACGGTTTTCGCCCATGATCGGTACAATATCCGATGCAATGCTTACAGCGGTCAGGTCGAGCAACGGAATCAGATGATGAAACTCGATGCCGTTACTGATGGCAAAAGCCTGCATGAATTTGAACCCCACGCCACATCCCGAAAGATGGGTGTATGGGTATGTATTATCCAGTCGTTTGGCATTCAGAATGGCAACGGCCGGCGGCAATACATCGTCCGGTACATGATGGTCGCAGATGATGAAGTCAATTCCCTTCTCTTTGGCATACGTAATCTCCTCCACTGCTTTAATTCCGCAGTCCAGCACAATGATAAGTCCCACTCCTGTCTCTGCGGCATAGTCAACTCCTTTTTTGGAAATTCCGTATCCTTCGTTGTAACGGTCGGGGATGTAATAGTCAAGGTTCGAGTAGAACTGTTGAATGAACTTGTAGACCAGTGCCACAGCGGTGGTACCGTCCACATCGTAATCTCCATAAATCAGAATGCGCTCTTTCTTTCCCATTGCCATGTTCAGGCGTTCCACTGCTATGTCCATATCCTTCATCAGGAATGGATCATGCAAATCGGGCAATTGTGGACGGAAGAATTTCTTGGCATCCTGTGCCTTTGTAATTCCCCTTTGCACCAAAAGTTGTCCCAGGACCGGGCTAATACCCAGTTCCTGAGCCAGTGCCCGGCTTGTCTCTGCCTGTTCTTGTGTAATGGGTCGATAATTCCATTTGTGATTCATTTTATATATTGTTTTTTCTTTTTATCTGTTCTCAGATGCCGGAAGTGCATAACTTTCCAACAAGCTGTAAAAGTACGAAAAAAACCGGAAGTGAGGGGTATATACTGAAAAAAATAATTGCCATTGTCCGAGATACAAAATACTATTTGCGCACATTTTAGAAAGATATTACCGGGACTTCGAGGCTTTTATACCGATATGGGCGAGATGTCCGGGCATTCATACGCCTTGGAAAAGAGAAGTGATGCAGGAATTGTCCGAAAGCCAAATACAAATCGGCTGGGGCAACAATGCGTTGGAGCAGTTGTCCGATTGTCTTTCATAATTCTTTATTTCAACAGCTTACGATTCCGATTATTACCATTTTCCAATATGCTCATTTGATGGATAGCTATTTGGTTTAGCTTAACAAGACGTTCCCTTTGTGTCATATTCTGTTCGATAAACACAGCATTTAGATTCTCCATATTCGACAAACAGATAAGTTCATTGATAGTAGCATAATCACGGATATTTCCTTTCAGCTCGGGATTCGCTTCTCTCCATTGTTTTGCTGTCATACCAAACATTGCCACGTTCAGCACGTCGGCTTCATTGGCATAAATAATGCTTGCTTGTATCGGTGTGACTTCCATTGGAATAAGGTTTTGCTTTATGGCATCAGTATGTATGCGGTAGTTGATTTTCGACAATTCACGTTTCGCTGACCAACCGAGCAGCCTTTGTTCTTCTGTCTTTAGCCGCTGATACTCCTTAACAAGAAGTAATTGGAATTTAGGAGAAATCCACATACCAAAATGATATGCTATATCCCGATGTGCATATGTACCGCCGTAGCGACCAGCCTTAGAATGAATCCCGATTGCACTAGTCCGTTCTATCCACGTTTTCACCGAAAGTACAAAATTATTGCTTCCTGCCGCATTTTTAATTGTACCGAATTCGGTACAATTAAAATCGGGATTATACAACATTTCCCATTCGCCAAGATACTCGATAGTGCTTTTAAGGCTAAGCCAACGGAAGATAATATGCTCTTGCAGTTGGCTTCTTGCCATGTCTGTAAGGCTGATGTAGTCTTCTTCATTGTACTTGACAACGCTAATATCTGTATTTTGAACGGTAATTTTTGCCATTGTAATTGATGCATTGAGTTTCAATCACAAAGGTCGCTATAATTTGTGAGACTGCATCCTTTTTAATGGACTATTTACAAAGATAGGATGCCGTTTTTTCGATAGTAGGCATTATTTTCCGAATAATTGTTATACCTTTGTAAATGCAAAGAGTTATTTGACAGTATAGCACCGTGAATCGCTGAAAATTGCATGGCTGCTAAATCGTTACCTCTATATCTCAAATGCTCCGTTAAAAGTTTATTCGGTTGAGTCCGAATCCCCGTGCCATTTGCACCTGCTTGTCTGACAAGTGATGCCTCTTTTGAGCTGTCAGCCATTTTTCAATTTGTAAATATCACAAATATGGTTCGTTTATTCCAGAGATTTCTGTAAGTTTGTATCGTACTATTAAGTGTTATGATTATGCAAGATATAATAAACGGACGTTGCGGTTGGTGCGGGAGTGACGAACTGTATGTGAAGTACCATGATCAAGAGTGGGGGAAATTGGTGACCGATGACAAGACGCTGTTTGAGTTTCTTGTATTGGAGAGTGCTCAGGCTGGCTTGAGTTGGATAACCATCCTTAAGAAACGTGAGGGGTATCGCAAAGCCTTTTGCAATTTCGATGCTGAGTCGGTGGCACAAATGACCGATGAAGATGTTGAACGGTTGATGCACTTTGATGGCATTGTGAAAAATCGTCTGAAGATCAAATCGACAATCACAAATGCAAGGTTATTTCTCGCCGTACAAAAGGAGTTCGGTAGTTTTTATGACTATACTCTATCATTCTTTCCCGACAGAAAACCGATTGTCAATACATTTCAGTCATTGAGTGAGATTCCGGTATCATCTCCCGAATCTGATGCTATGAGTAAGGATATGAAAAAACGGGGATTTAAATTCTTCGGAACTACGATTTGTTACGCCCACTTGCAGGCCTCCGGATTTATCAACGACCACCTGGCGGATTGTGTCTGCCGGGAGAGGTAAATAACAATATAACTATGTACAGTGGGAGAGGATATCTTATGCCTTTTGCCCGTTAACATTGTTAATGCCATTTTCCGATGGTTTTGTTCTTGTCTGCAAATAACAAGTCTTTTGCATTTAAAGAATTTGTTATTTGCAGACGAAAAACGAACTTTAACTCTGTGTTAAAACAAAGCTTTTACTGACAGATATTTTGTACTTTGAATATCTTGTTTTTCAGTTTGTTAAGTTCGATCTTCACTTCTTAGCCTTACTGAAGGTCTTTGCGGGCTATAACTGATATACTTGCTTTTTTATCAACTATAAACAGAGATCTTGCACTATCCGTTTATTTCCTTTTTGCCTTATTCAGTGCCGCAATCAGATACCTTCCTTTCGCCCCAATGTCACTCCAGCAAGTGTTGGCAATCAGCCGCCACACCGTTGTTCCCTTTCTTCCATAGTCCGACAGCCTGAGAATGGCGTTTACTTCGCTCACTTCGTTTATTCCCAATCTTTTTAGTGTGTCCGTCAGTCCCGGATAATTGTGCGTCATCGTATTGAAAGCGTATCCCAGTATCGGGAGAGAAGCAGAATCCTCCTTCCTTTCTTCCTCCTTCCCCTTGGGGGGAGCTGAGGGGGGAAATTCTTTATTTTCTTTTACTTTACTTTGTCCGGAATTGCATGCATTTTTTGCGTTAACGGCTACATCATGTACTACATTTCCCGGATTAACGGTTACATTTTCACCTTCCGGCGCTTCATCTTCCTGCTGAGTCAAGTCTTTCACCAGCAGATAGGGTAATGCTTTCAGATCCCTTTTTCTTCGCTTTGTCGCCTCCATCCATACCTTCTGTATGTTTGCCGAAGTCAGTATTCCGTTTTCCAGATAACTGTTTCTGTCCAATATTCCTTTGATGAAGAGAATTTCGATGATCCCCTGTACCTCAGCTACCTGCACTTCCCTTCCCGCCTTGTTGGCAAAGATCAGGCACTGTTCTTCATCCCAACGGATGAAGTATCCCTCCTTGTATATTTTACAAAGCAGCTTCAGTACGATTGCCGCCCCCTTTATTCCGTATTTTGCCTCTATCACTTCCATTGCGTTCTCTTCCATGAAGTTTACGCCCATCGGGAAATAGTTGATCCCGTCGTATGCTATTGCCATTGTATTTTCAAATTAATCGTTTGTACTTTCAATAAAACATTCATCACAAATTACCCCGGATTCCCAAAGACGTTTTCACTTGATTCCTCAAAATAGAAATCATTCATCTGTGAAAATCCGTGTAATCTGTGGTGGCGCCCTATACGATCGGTCTCCACTCCATGAAGTTCTCCACCTGAAATGTTGTCCATCGCTGTTCGTCCACATTCCAGTAGACTACTGCGCCTTCTATTTTTGTGGGATCATACTTCTTGTGGAATTCCGCTTCATAGTAGATCAGTGTCGCTTTCACCAACCTGAAGTCTCCGTTCTGCTTCTGATAAGCGATGGCTGCGTGCCCGTATTGCAGGTGGTCGGTCAACGCTTCCAGGCGCTCCGCCATCCATTCGGCACATTGTTCGGTATATCCTTTCTCAAAGACAATCCGTCTCTTCCATCTCAGTTTCATGGCTTCAGTTTGTGATGCCGGTCTTTTTTTCCGTTTCATACGTATATTTTTTAAGTTGATAAAATGTTATCGTCACGAAGATAGGGACGTTTCATGTAAGGCGGATTATGATAATTCATTGTGCGTATTTTTGTGGATGATGGCTTTGTGCGGTTTGTCTTTTTCCATTTCTTCCCAAATGCTGCTGATATAGACTAATATTGAACTGATGGATAATGGTTTAAATACTCCGTTTTTAATATTTCCGATTAGTCTTTTTTCATTGATGTAGCGTGCGAGTGAAGCCTGACATGTATTGATATTTTGTATGTTCGCATCCTCTATGTAGGATTCTGTCAACGCTTTGATAAGTTCTCCTTTATGCGAAATTATTCCACGTATCGGTATTCCTTTCTTTCTGCCTCTTGTTTCTTTAACTATTTCTGTATTAGATTGTTGTGCTTTGCTAATGGCGTTTTTTTACACTTTTGTCCACAATCTGAAATAATCCTTTTTCTTTGTCCATAATTTCTTTTATTTTGTTAATAACTAAATGTTGTTAATTTGTTGCAAAGGTAGAAAGGAATCTATCGGCAGGCAAATAAAAGCGGAATTAAAGAAAAAATGAACGCTTTTGATAGAGTAAATATTTGATATATAGTATTGTATTAGATGAAAAAGCGAGTGTTTCAATAGACGTTCGTTTAATTGAACGCAAAGATAGAGGGTATTTTTAGAACTACAAAATGTTTAATAAAAAAAATGATTTTGCTCTTTTGATCGTTGTCTTAATATACTAAGCAATAGGTGTTTATGAATTAATAAAAAACGGCTTATTATCTGTCTGATTTTGTTTTCTGCCCTCTTCTGATTTATATACAAAAATCATGTGTTTTTAAACGAACGTCTATTGAAACATTTCTGCTTCATAATACGCTTGTTTACAAAATCTAA
>CAVJPC010000031.1:0-3360 GCA_963651205.1 Bacteroidaceae bacterium | reverse complement strand
ACCGTTAGCCGACAGCCCCCCAGCCGTCGGGTTATCTCTACCCGTCACAAAGCAAAACAAAAAAAAGGTGAACTGCAATAGCCCACCTTTTTATATTATGATTCATTAACGGTTTAATCCTTGCGCGAACTGTCACTACCTGTGCCCTTAATCACGTTGTCGCTCTTACCTATGATCGTCTGCAGGACTTTAATGACGACCTCGACCAACAGACCTACTGTGTATTTCCAGAACGGTTTCATATTATTCGATTACTGGGCGGTCGTCCTCTCCGCCGGGTTCTTCGTATAATTCGAGAGACGAGAAATAACACTGACAAGTTTCTTTGCCTGATATGATCGCAGCTGAAGCGATAATTGCGATCTGATTGTACGTGTTCATCGGGGCACATGCGGTCGCTAGAGCCGGAACTTTAGCTTTATCAATAGAGATCGTATTAACGCCTGCATCTGCTTCAGTTACAGAGTATTCGAATATCGGAGCAGAATTGAATGTTGCTAGCAGGTTCATTCCATCCACACCCGGAACGTGTTTACTGTAACTCTGTGCTACGACGATTACAACCTTATCCCCAACGGTAAGAACCTTAGAGAATACTAGATTTACTGACAATTCTTTATCGGTTTGCGTAAATTCCGACTCGCAGAGGTTTGAACCGAAGCCCGCATAAACAGGAACATCACCTTCGATCGCGTCAGCTATTTGTTTGATATAGTTCGACCCGCCTAACTTGTCATTAGACTTAAGCCACGCCATGACCGGAGCATTGAGCTTCACGTAATTGTTTCGCTGTGAACCATACTTAGTTTTATCGAATGTACGGTCTATCCACTTTGATAGTAACTTACCTGATTTACCCATGACACTAAACGCTTTACGCTGTTCGGTCTGAGGTTGTGTCTTAGAACTGTTTTCTACGATACGCTTCGACACGATTGTACGACCGCGCACAGTCTTATAGGTGTTCTCACCTACGCTCTTTTTTCTTACGCCGATACTGGCATTGCTATATACTCCCATACAAATAATATACGCCGGGGGTGCCCTAGAGGTTAAGTCCTGAGCGGGTTCCAACGTCCGGCAAAGGTGCAAATTAGTTCGACACGGAGCAAGACCGGAGCGAACACGGAGAATACCCGGAGATACTTACAATGTGATAGTCAAATAAGGGGATTTTGTGTCATATTGTCAAATAGTAACAGACCCCTACTCTATCCATTTTTATATATAATTAACTGTATTGTGGTTTGTTTTGTCGGGTTTATTTTCCGGTTAGTATAAAATTCATAGGGAGAAAACGCATTTCAGGGAAACTTTATTCGTACTGGATTGTTATTTTTATATAGGGATTAATAACTAATTCTTATATTTGCGCCTGAAAAGCGCCCGAAAGGGAGCAAATTCGGGACAACTGTATTGAAAATATAAAAGCGTTTAGCTTTTTTTGTGTCGTAACGAAACCGCCAATTGAACTACGAGTACACGAAAAAATGTTAGATGCCTGCGCATGGCGTGGGTGTTTCTCATTCGTGTACTTAGGTGCTTGGCGGTACCTGTTACGACCGATGGGTTAACGTCCCACGCTTTTCGTTTGTTAACCGCTCCGTAGGGACAGAGGGCGCCAATGCACTAGTATTATGTCATTGTTAGAAATGTGGGGAAACCCGGAAAAAACAGAGGTTTTTGTTATTGAAACCTACAAAGGGTTATCGGAGACAGAGATCAGAAGTAGATTGGAACCTTTAGAAATCAACAAGGTTCCGGGTATGTTAGATAAACAGTCACTGCTTATTATCCGAGCACCGGATATACCAACGTTGGTTATTTGCATGATGAATGCGGAGAGCGTTTGCTCAACTGCTTACATGTTTTCGTGATCATAAAAATAGGCCTGCAAACATTTGGGTTGCAGGCCTATTTTTATACTTTATGTTGATCAAACATTACGCCAGAAATCTAGCGCCAGGATGTAATTGTGAACTAGGTTCCGGCAGCAGTTTATGACTAGGACGTTGACGGGTTCGTCGATCGGTAGATGTTGATCGCGACGGAGATCGGCAAAGACGTCTCCCACTCCGCGGTATTGGTCGCCTTCGAGACGGGCGACAAAGCGCCCGGCGTTGGTGTAGGCTACCGCGATTACCTGATCAGATGGATATATTATCATTTTGTACATAGTTGTTTGTATTACAGGTTATTACTGGGGGTTGGGCGTAAAATCTACGCCCGTACTACTTAACGGGCGATGGCGGATAGCACTTCCTGATAGTGTATCTCCTTACCTTCGACGTCTAGCAGGCGAGATCGGTTCCTATCGCCGTTCCGGGAGATACATTCGTCGATTGCGTCTTCGTAGGTTTCGAATATATTCGCAGGGGAATAGGCATGGTTATCGCCGTATAGTTTGATATAGGTGCAGTGCTTGCCATTACGAGAGATTACGATAATACGTTCTATGAGCTTGCCGACGCTATCGACGTACCAAAATAGACCGCGCGGTTTTGCCGGAGCAACACGTATCGCATAATATTCAAAGTCGGGGAACAGAGTTGATGAAAAGGGGGATTCTCTGTACTCGTCTAGGTTTTCTAAGGCTTGCCTATATGTCATAGTGTTAAATTTTAACGGTTAATAATTCTTGCTCAATGTGATTTATGAATGTAAAACTACATTCATGGATTAAATGTACGCAGATTAAATCGACACAGACTTTATAGTCTTTGTCTCCCTTTAAACGCCGTAAACGGGATGCGTCAAAAAGGATAATACGCATTTTAGAATCTGTCGGTTCGCGATAGTATGATACAATCGCGGTAGGCAATGTTTCCATCAATTTAAACGATTCCTTAAGTTCTTCAAGTGTGTTCATATTACATATTTTAATGATTAATACTGTGCGATAATTGTTTCACGTGAAACACTAAATAATTGATTATCAATATACTAATATACGAAATAGTTGTGTAAATAACTACACCTTTATGGTTAATATATGTTACAATACAGGGGCGCCGCAGGCGCACAGGGCAGCGCGATAGCGCTGTAAAGATGTGGGCAGCAGGATGTGATTGCGGACAGGCGGGAGATAAAGATTGCTACCGGATTAACGAAAAGACTGGGCAGGCCAAAACGCCCCGGCTTAGGCTCCGGGACGGGAACGGCTTGGAACAAGGCGCGAGCGGCACGGAGACGCCCCGCGGCAGGCGAAACAGGCGGTATTGGTCAGGGGATAGTGTTTAGCGGGGCGACGTAGCGACCGGAGTAACTGAGAATGGAACAGGCGCTACCCTACCCCGCCCGGTAGCCGGGAACGGCGCCCTGCGGAGCGGAAGCAAGCGCGGGCGCTTGCGGCACCGTATA
>CAVJPC010000030.1:0-49825 GCA_963651205.1 Bacteroidaceae bacterium | reverse complement strand
TTTCCATTTGATTATGTATTCTTATTTCTATATGTGCTTACTTCACTTCCTCAAAGTCCGCATCCTGAATGTCTTCCTTATTATTAGAAGAAGAACCCTGATTAGCCTGCTGTCCTGCATCAGCACCCGGACCAGCCTGAGCACCACCTTGCGGACCGCTCTGAGCATACATTTCAGCGCTGGCAGCCTGAAATGCAGTGTTCAATTCTGCCATAGCAGTATCTACAGCCGCAACATCCTGAGCCTTGTGAGCATCTTTCAGTTTCTGAAGAGCAGCTTCAATCGGAGCCTTCTTCTCAGCAGGCAATTTATCGCCCAGTTCCTTCAACTGATTTTCAGTCTGGAAAATCATAGAGTCAGCCTGGTTCATCTTGTCAATCTTTTCACGTTCCTTCTTGTCTGCTTCTGCATTTGCTTCAGCTTCGGCTTTCATCTTTTCGATTTCTTCCTTGCTCAAACCAGATGAAGCCTCAATACGGATAGCTTGTTCCTTACCGGTAGCCTTATCTTTTGCAGATACTTTCAAGATACCGTTAGCATCAATATCGAATGTTACTTCAATCTGAGGAACACCACGACGCGCCGGAGCAATACCAGAAAGATTAAACTGACCGATAGACTTATTCTGTGAAGCCATAGGACGCTCTCCCTGCAATACATGAATAGTTACTTCACTTTGATTATCAGCGGCAGTAGAGAATGTTTCGCTCTTACGTGCCGGAATAGTCGTGTTTGCATCAATCAATTTGGTCATTACGCCACCCAATGTTTCAATACCCATTGACAACGGAGTAACATCCAGCAATACCACACCCTTGATTTCATCTGTCAACACAGCACCCTGAACAGCAGCACCTACAGCAACTACTTCATCCGGATTTACACCTTTGGAAGGAGTCTTTCCGAAGAATTTTTCTACCAATTCCTGAACAGCCGGTATACGTGAAGAACCACCTACAAGGATGACTTCATCAATATCTGAGTTACTCAAACCAGCATCACTCATAGCCTTCTTACAAGGTTCAAGACAAGCCTGAATCAAGTTGTGAGCCAAAGCTTCGAATTTAGCACGAGTCAAAGTCTTAACCAAGTGCTTAGGCATACCGTCTACCGGCATGATATAAGGCAGGTTGATTTCTGTTGAAGTAGAAGAAGACAATTCAATCTTAGCTTTTTCAGCAGCTTCTTTCAGACGTTGCATAGCCATCGGATCTTTTGTCAAATCGGCACCTTCATCATTCTTGAATTCCTGTACCAGCCAGTCAATGATTACCTGATCGAAGTCATCACCACCCAAGTGAGTATCACCGTTAGTAGAAAGTACTTCGAATACACCACCACCAAACTCAAGGATAGAGATATCGAATGTACCACCACCAAGGTCGAATACAGCAATCTTCATATCTTTGTGAGCCTTATCAAGACCATAAGCCAAAGCAGCAGCTGTCGGTTCGTTCACAATACGTTTCACTTCCAGACCTGCAATCTGACCTGCTTCTTTTGTTGCCTGACGTTGTGAGTCAGAGAAGTATGCTGGTACAGTGATAACGGCTTCAGTAACTTCATGTCCCAAATAGTCTTCAGCAGTTTTCTTCATCTTCTGAAGAATCATAGCTGAAATTTCCTGCGGAGTATAAAGACGTCCGTCGATATCTACACGCGGAGTATTATTGTCACCTTTTACAACTTTGTAAGGAACACGTGCTACTTCTTTCTGTACCTGGTCCCAATTTTCACCCATAAAACGTTTGATAGAGAAAATTGTACGTTGCGGGTTAGTGATTGCCTGACGTTTTGCAGGATCACCTACTTTACGTTCGCCACCATCAACAAATGCAACGATAGACGGAGTAGTACGTTTGCCTTCGCTGTTAGCGATTACTACCGGTTCGTTACCTTCAAATACTGAAACACATGAGTTTGTAGTTCCTAAGTCAATTCCAATAATCTTTCCCATAATTGTATATCTTTTATTTATTTGTTTTCAATTAAACTGATTTCCCGGCGAATGGTTCACGAAGGCATTCTTTTTTTCTTTCGTGCACCAACCGCACGTCCTTTATAAAACAAACGGTATGCCAAAAATGAGAATATGACAAAGACTGACAAAATGACTGATTTGCCTACTACATTATACTTTTACCTGAAATTTTATAAGGCAAGTATGTCAGATTACCACAAAGCAAGTCGAAGAAAACCTACCATTGACACAGTGATTATGCTTCCGGAGGAAAAGTGGAAATGGTAAACCAAAACACACTGCCTCCTCCATCATTCGGCTCAACTCCTATTTCACCTCCCAATTTTTGTACTATAGTACGACAGATAGCTAGCCCCAGCCCTGTACCGGCTTTAAAATTGTTCAGTTTGGTGAAGCGGTTAAAGATATCCTCCCTTTTTTCTTCGGGTATTCCTATTCCGGTGTCTGCTACATAGAAACGAAGTTTGTTTTCACCGACAGAGGAATAGCCGAAACGAATACTGCCTTTTTCTGTAAACTTCATGGCATTGTTCATCAAATTAGTAATCACTTGCTGCAACCGCTTTCCGTCGGTAATAATAATACATTCGGGCAACCTGTCATCAAAGGATATTTCTACATGTTCATTTAATTTTGCTTTCATCTTCATGGCACTTTCAATATTGCTCATCAGATTGTTCAAATCGATAGAAGAATAAACAAACTTCAACATATCCGACTCTATCTTTGAAAGATCCAGAATATCATTAATCAACTGCAACAGCAGATCATTATTTTCTGTGATGATTTTAGCATATTGTTCCCGTTCAGCAGCATCTTCCGTTTCCGCCAGAATTTGACTGAAACAGATGATAGCATTCAGCGGAGTACGTATTTCATGACTCATATTCGCCAGAAAGGCAGATTTCAACCGATTCGCCTCTTCCGCTTTTGATATAGCATAGCGTAGTTCTTCATCAATACGCATTTTGTCCGTTATATCATCAAACTTAAGAACGTAACCGGCTATTTCATTTTGTTCGTTTCTCACTGCTTTTCCAGAGATTTCTATAGTAAGCCCACCGGACAATGTTACCACTTTGCTTTCCATCCGGTTGGATTTCATTGCTTTCTCCACCACACACCCCTTGCACGGAGAATCGTATCCCCACGCATTTTTATAACACAAGACCCCGGTTTTATAAGCTTTCGCCATGGGATGAGAACTGTAATTGGAGAGATTTTCCCATTGTACAATATAATCAGGAGACAAATAGACCAAACCAATACTGGCATTTTCCAAAATAAGCTGATTATATTCCATTAAAGCCAGCTTCTCCTTATTAATACGCTCTATTTCACGTCGTGAAGACATCACTTCGGTCAAATCCCAACGAACAACCAATAAAAAACGACGCTCACCCACTTTCAACAGACTCTTTTCAAGCATTGTATTACGAACCTCACCGCTACGGACCACATAATCCTCCTGCACCCGATAAGTTTTCCCGCTGGCTATGACTTCCTCATCGCGCTTCCGGTTCATCCTTCCAAAAACCTCTCCAAACAATTCAAAATCAGTTTTACCCAAAGCTTCCCAACGACTGAATCCGGACTGCAAATCACACTGTTTATTCCATAATATATATCTGAAATCATTATCGACATCTTTCACCATTACCGGAAAAGGCATATTGTCCAGCAAATCAAAGACGAAAGAGTCCATTTCTTGAGAAGGGAAAGGGTTACCATTGTGCGAGATTAATTTCTGTATCTCTTTCATAGCATCATTATTACAAATCATAAAATGGGGAAGTTAGAAGTTTATCAAAGGTAAGCAGTTATTTATGACTTTAAAGTACAATTGATGACATTTACTTATACTTTTCACTATTTTAACACAAATTCTTTATCACTAAAAAATAATCGGCCTGTCTCTCCAAAGAAAACAGACCGATTATGATAACTTGGATATCTATTCTATGTTGTATGGATTACTGCTTCTTCAGTACCAGCAATTCATTCCCATTTTCACCCAATAAGTAAACTTTACCGTCCTTCATACTAAAGCTCTTGGTTTCATTCAGAGCATTCAGTACAATATTTTCAGTTTCCATATCAGGACACATCATCATGGTACTTGCAATATTGTCAAATCTCAACGAATTCGTTTTATTCTCATCCTGGACCAATGCGCCATTTATAGTATTGCAACCCACGTTGCCGTAAATACGGCTCTCATCCAAATTAAATCCGATAAAAGGAGCAACTTCTGCTGTGCCCACTATTTTCTTTCCGTTCGCCAATTCAATAGCCCATTCTCCTGAAAGGTCAGAGAGAGAAACCTCCGGAGCTTCTTTCTTTTCCAATGTCATTAACGGCTGACCGTCCTGATTACATAAAGCAATTATTTCAGGTTTGTCAGATACGGTTTGGAAAGAAGTAACTTTATCCAATGCGCTTAATACCATTTGTTCAACTTTCATATCGGGGCACATCATGCGGGTACTTCCTATCTGACCAAACTTCAATGCACCCGGTTTCAACGAGTCAGCTTCAAAGCTTCCCATCATGCGGTTACATCCGCTATTTCCATAAATACGTTTCTGAGCTACATCAAAACCTATGAAGGGCATTCTCTCTGTAGAAATCTGTTGTCCGTCCACCTCTGTGATATTCCATTCACCATCCAATGAAGATATAGACAACATATTTTTCCCACTACCACAAGACACAATCAATGCTCCGGCACAAATAGCCATAAATTTTAATACTAATTTTTTCATATTCCTTCTTTGTTAAATCTGTTAGTTTAGTGCGCAAAACTAACTATTTTATTTCTCACTATAGCAATTAAACACAAAAATTTTATACCTTTGTATCAATTTATACATACTAACACTTAAAGCGATGAAAAGGTTTTTAGCCATACTATTTTGGGCAACAAGCTGTAGCCTATGCACTTATGCGCAAAACGGATACATAGTAACGACCACTTCACAGCAAGCCGGTACATCCGTAGAATCGCCGGAAAAGCAGTTTATAAACGATCATTTCCAGTATTACAATTTATGTGACTGGAAACCAGGCATGAAATTCATGGTGATGCCGGAACGCAAAGATATCATTATTCCTCCTTTTAAATCGGGAGAAACAAATAAAGATGTGGATACAGGGGACTTAAAATATAAAATTTTTGAATATATGGGGGTAGAAGTGACTGACCGTGGTTTCGTGCATTTCAACTTTGAATGTGAAGGAAAACCCTATTATCATGAAGTCAAAAATACCACTTTGGAACAATATTGTTTGAAACCCAAAGCAGGCATTCCCACTCTGGCCTACTTGGGCGATGTGGATATTGCCAAAGATTTGCTGGAAGGACAAACATTATATATGCGCACCAACAAAGTACGCATAGACGATCCCAACAGCACATCAGGATATAAAGAAGTCCCGATCGGAATGAATGAAGAAGTGACCGTAACAGCGGTCGGGGTAGGTACTCGTGCATACCCCGTAAAAATAGTATTCCAAGATAAAAAAGGAAATACTTATTACCAGCCGGTGGCTATCTCTAAAACGAATTGCGGCATGGTGGACAGTGATTTCATCATGGAAAATAAGAATAAATATTTTCCCAATTCATTCAGTTTCAGTGATGCAAACACTAAAAAGTCAGAGAATCTGATGGGAAAATATGGCAGAAAACCTGTTTATCTGAAAGCGGAAACCGAATGTCTGGATGATGCGGATACCCCGATAAAACTTCCCCGATACACACAGTTCACCATTAAAAATATGATCTCCCAAAATGGCTCCCCTTATGTCACTTTGGAACTGGAAGGCACAGACGGAAAAAATTACAAGATAAAAACCACATTCACTCATACCAATGTAGTCAATGTGATATTACAATCCGACAACTATTTTACAGATATATTCGGCATAGGCAATCTGCGTGCCAAATATCCAACTATCACGGAAGAAACCTGGAATATGATCAGTCGTGGTGAAGTGCGGAAAGGAATGACCACCGATGAATGCCGCCTGGCATTGGGAGACCCCATCCGCGTGCATGCAGTCATGGGGGGGTACGAAACCTGGTTCTATGATAGAAAAACCTTGGATTTCACTAATAAGAAACTGGACCGTATCAACTAATACCCAAAATATTTTGTTATCTTTGCCCGGTGAACGGTATTGTTTGCCGGGCATTTTATTTTAACAAGAATAAAAAACAGCAAATGGGTAAAGTATTAATTATCGGTGCAGGCGGTGTAGGTACTGTCGTAGCACACAAAGTGGCTCAGAATCCGGATGTATTTACTGACATCATGATTGCCAGCCGTACTAAATCAAAATGTGATGCAATCGTAAAAGCTATCGGTAATCCTGCCATTAAGACTGCACAGGTAGATGCGGACAATGTAGACGAACTGGTAACCCTGTTTACTAGTTTTAAACCCGAAATAGTCATCAATGTAGCTCTGCCTTATCAGGACCTGACCATAATGGAAGCTTGTCTGAAAGCCGGAGTAAACTATCTGGATACAGCAAATTACGAACCGAAAGATGAAGCTCACTTCGAATACAGCTGGCAATGGGCTTACAAAAAACACTTCGAAGATGCCGGCCTGACAGCAATTCTCGGCTGCGGATTTGACCCGGGAGTAAGCGGTATTTATACTGCTTATGCAGCAAAACACTATTTTGACGAGATGCACTATCTGGATATTGTCGATTGTAACGCCGGCAACCATCACAAAGCATTTGCCACCAATTTCAATCCTGAAATTAATATCCGCGAAATTACTCAGAACGGACGTTATTATGAAGACGGCAAATGGGTAACTACCCAACCATTGGAATTTCACAAGGATTTAACTTACCCCAATATTGGTCCGCGTGATTCATATTTGCTGTATCACGAAGAACTGGAGTCATTGGTTAAGAATTTCCCGACCATCAAACGCGCCCGTTTCTGGATGACTTTCGGTCAGGAATATCTGACGCATCTGCGTGTCATTCAAAATATAGGTATGGCCCGTATAGATGAAATAGATTATAACGGGGTAAAAATTGTTCCGCTACAGTTCTTGAAATCCGTGCTCCCCAACCCACAGGATCTGGGAGAAAATTATGAAGGCGAAACCTCCATCGGATGCCGTATCCGTGGTATAAAGGATGGAAAAGAACGTACTTACTATGTTTACAACAACTGTAGCCACCAGGAAGCTTACAAGGAAACCGGCATGCAGGGAGTAAGCTACACAACGGGTGTTCCTGCCATGATAGGAGCCATGATGTTCCTGCAGGGATTGTGGAAGCGTCCGGGAGTATGGAATGTAGAAGAATTCAACCCCGATCCATTCATGGAACAATTGAACAAACAAGGTTTACCTTGGCATGAGGTGCTAGATGGTGATTTAGAACTTTAATAAATTAAAAATTGAGAATTGAGAATTAAAAAATATGGATGCACCCATTTTTAAGATTCTCAATTCCCAATCATCAAACTATTATTTTTAATTTTCAATTAAAGAAAGAAGTGAACGTAGGAGATAAAGCCCCGGAAATACTAGGCCTGAACGAAAAAGGAGAAGAAATTCGTTTAAGCGATTATAAAGGAAAGAAGATAGTACTCTATTTCTATCCTAAAGACATGACATCAGGTTGTACGGCACAGGCATGCAACTTGCGTGATAATTATGCAGAACTGCGTACCAAAGGTTACGAAGTAATTGGCGTTAGTGTAAATGATGCTAAATCGCATCAAAAATTTATAGAGATAAACGAGCTGCCCTTTACTCTCATTGCTGATACTGACAAGAAATTAGTAGAACAATTCGGAGTATGGGGAGAAAAAAGCATGTATGGGCGTAAATACATGGGTACCTTTCGTACCACTTTTATTATTAATGAAGAAGGCGTGATTGAACGTATTATTTCTCCCAAAGAGGTAAAGACGAAAGAACACGCGCAACAAATTTTATAAACCAAAAGATTTATGGCAAAAAAAGATAACGAAGAAATTCCATTTACAGCAGGTCCGGGTGCAGGAAACAGTGAAAAACTGAAAGCACTACAAGCCGCAATGGATAAGATAGAGAAAACCTTCGGTAAAGGTTCTATCATGAAAATGGGTAACGATAATGTGCAGGAAGTGGAAGTGATTCCTACCGGCTCTATCGCCTTGAATGCTGCTTTGGGAGTAGGTGGTTACCCTAAAGGAAGAATTATTGAGATCTATGGTCCCGAATCATCCGGTAAGACTACATTGGCTATCCACGCCATTGCCGAAGCCCAGAAAGCAGGTGGTATTGCAGCCTTCATTGATGCAGAACATGCTTTCGACCGTTTCTATGCAGCAAAATTGGGAGTGGATGTAGATAATTTATGGATTTCACAACCCGATAACGGTGAACAGGCACTTGAGATTGCCGAACAGTTGATCCGTTCATCTGCTATTGACATTATTGTTATCGACTCTGTGGCAGCCTTGACCCCTAAAGCTGAAATTGAAGGAGATATGGGTGACAATAAAGTAGGTTTGCAGGCTCGCTTGATGTCTCAGGCTTTACGTAAACTCACGTCTGCCATCAGCAAGACTAATACTACTTGCATTTTTATTAATCAGTTACGTGAAAAAATCGGTGTCATGTTCGGTAATCCCGAAACAACCACCGGTGGTAATGCTTTGAAATTCTATGCCTCTGTACGCTTGGATATCCGTCGTTCCACCCAACTGAAAGACGGTGAAGAAGTGATTGGTAACCAAACCAAGGTTAAAGTGGTGAAGAATAAAGTAGCACCCCCTTTCCGTAAAGCTGAATTTGATATCATGTTTGGTGAAGGTATCTCAAGAGCAGGTGAAATTATTGATCTGGGTGCTGACTTGGGCATCATCAAAAAGAGTGGTTCATGGTACAGCTACAATGAAACCAAATTAGGCCAAGGACGTGATGCCTCCAAACAAGTTATCCAAGATAATCCTGAATTGGCTGAAGAATTGGAAGGTCTGATTTTTGCAGCTCTGAAAGATAAAGAATAATTTGATTCTTACTATAAAAAAGGAAGCCATCTTAATGACTTCCTTTTATTATAACCTAGCCCCTATTCTATAATTACTTCTTCAAATCGAATCCCAACATCAAACCGTCATAAGATCCGGCTACACTATTAATGGTGGCAGCAGTAGAATTCACTTTAGAAACAGTACCTGTAATCGTTTTCAATACTGACATTAATTTATCCGCGTTAAAGACCAGGCTCATATCATTTCCGGTCACAGTGACATGAGCAACAGTTTTTACTCCCAATTTTCCCTTCATAGTAATGGTCTTTTCCTTATCATCGAATGTATAAGTGCCACTCATTGTACGTTTTTTCAATGTGTATGAATAAGTTCCATCTTCATTAAAAGTATACTCACAGCCACTCATCCCTATTCTGTCATAGACAGTCTGCATCTTCTCCTCCACTTCTTTCGCAGCTACTTCTCCACCGGCTTTAGCCAGTAAATTTTCACTTTCGAACTGGCATTGCGGACCTACATATTTCCAAGTACCTATAATAGAAGATGAAGTTGTTGCTTTATCACCTACTACCGCTTTTGCTACGCCGGTCAATATAGATTTCAAATCCTGAGCATTGGCATTAACCGAAATGGCAAACATAGCCAAACACATACATAAACATTTCAACAAGGTTTTACTATTCATGTTTTATTGATTTTAATTGTTTGCAAAGATAAACAATAAACATCACAACCAAAGCAAATAATCGACCAATTGGCTTATTTTACCTTCTAATAAAAGAGACGTACTGAAAGTTTTCCAGTACGCCTCAAACAATCTTTACCAAGGTATAACAAATACTTATTCCAACTTTTCAAGTATAATTTTAAATCAACAGCTGATCGTTATATCAACGTTTCAGATTCGGATTCTTCTCAACTTCCTTCGGAGGATAATTATGATAAATGGAAGCCTCACCATTCCAAGGAACAGTTACAGGCATATTCTCTTCCATTTTCAAATCTTCCTGAAGAGCATAGGTAAAAGTCGTCTTAGTTTCTTCGTTGTAGCTATAAGTCAATGTACCGGCAGGAACCAATACTTCATCCTGAGAACCACTACGGTAGTCATAACTTTCTTTGAGATGGTTCATGCGGAACTCATCAGAACGACGGGTTACCATAGCCAATACATAGCCAGCCACTTCATAACCGTGTTCTTCATATGCTGCTTCTGCCAGTTGTTCAGCACCCATAGCATCCACAGCAGCTACAAATGATTCATTGGAACAAGCACGCGCACGTACCTGCTTTAGAGCAGATTTAGCCAAGCTGAGATCCTTTCCTGCGCGTGCCGCAGATTCGGCATACCAAAGAAGAACTTCTGAATAGCGGATTAGTTGATGTCGTTTGTTGATACACATACCTCCCCAAATAGGTTTGGTGTAATCGAAAGCAGCCGATGCAGGAAGTCCTGTCTCAGGGTCTTTATTGACGGTAAATGCCACAAACATCGGGCGATAATCGGCAAACACTGCATTCGTACCATTATAAGGCTTTCCATCCGTAGTTGCCCACCAGTCAACCAATACTCCATTGTTTAATAGAATTTGTTTTGAATAAACAGCATCTTTACGAGGACCATCAGGAAAGTTTTTCCAATAACGGCGCTCTGCCAAAAAATCACCCCAGCCACTCCAAAGTTTTCCTGATTGATGACAAGATGAAAGTTGTGAGTCCCATTCCTGCCAACCACCAAAATTAGAATTGTAATCTATTCCAAGGAGCGTCTCATTATGATGGTTTTTACCATAAGAGAAAACATCCTTCCATTCAGAAAGCAAAGAGTGGTCATAGGTACCCTTATTCACGCCATCCATTACTTCCTTAGCCTTGTCAGCCGCATTTGCATAATACTCGGTCTTATTCAAAGGGTAACCTGCCATCGCCATATAAACAGCTGCCAAAGTCGCCTTTACTGTCTGAACTGAAACGTAAATATTCTGTCCTTCAATGGAACGGTTAGCTTCCGTATATTTAGCCGGCAGGTTACAGGCTTCGGCAGCGTTCAAGTCTGACACGATTTGCTCATATACTTCTGCAACCGTCGATAGAGGTGTCAAATTGTTGTCTGGCAAGTTGTGAAGATTCATAGGCAACGGACCAAAAACACGCACCAAATTAAAATAAGCGAATGCACGCCAGTAGTAACCCTGACCAAGAGCAATATTGATTTCCTCTTGAGAAGTCACAGCATTTCCAGCATTATCAATGATTAAATTTGCTGCCTTGATGATCGTATAAAAACGACTCCAGGTTCCTTCAAGACCTTTTGTGTCAGAAGGAGATTCAAAGGCATCTGCAGAAAGATAAGCACCCTTGTTTGATCCCGTAGTTGAGGTTACGTCATCTCCTTGGCATTGCACAATCATCGGGTTAGAGTTACATTGGGATGCCTGTACTTTGGCATATAGGGCATAAACACTCATGTCCAGTTCGTTTTGATTGGAAAAGAAATTTTCAGGGGTTAATTTTCCTTTCGGGTTTTCAGTCAGAAAGTCACTGCAAGAAGGCATTGCCAACATAGATGCTGCAAGAAGGCAGCCTAATACTATTTTATTTTTCATAATTGTCAATCATTTAGAAGTTCATACGTACACCAAAAGTAAAAGTCCTAGGAGTAGGATAAGTACCCGTATCAATACCATTTGCACGGTCACCATAGTCACTTGAAAAAGAGTAACCGGCAGGATTGGATCCCTTGTAACTGGAAATAGTAAAGAGATTCTGAATACTGAAACTGAGTCGCAGGTCGGCTATTTTGGTCATGCTTTTCGGAAAATCGTAAGCTAAAGTCACATTCTCGCAACGGAAATAATCTGCATTCTCTACCCATTTGGTCGAATTGCCCAGATATTGATTGTTTTCAACACGGGGATCGGGCATCGTCTTACCTATTTCCTTCAAAAAATCCGCATCAGTAAACATTCGTGAATTACCAATCATAGAGTTCATGGCAAAACGGAGGGCGTTCAAACGTTTGGCACCGAAAGATGAATTGAAAAATGCATTCAAGCTCCAGTTTTTATAACGCAGCGAATTGTTCCATCCCAGTGTAAAGTCGGGACTTGCTTTACCGAGCACAGCACGATCATCTGTAGACGGATTACGTGTTATTTCATCATTGGCAGTATAAAAAGTGTCATATCCTTCATTGTCTATTCCTGCCCAACGATAACCAAAGAAAGTACCGATCGCTTCACCTTCCTTAATAATAGTACAATCAGTGATAATGGACTGGAAAGAACCACCATAAATAATAGGTTCCTGAGCAGTCAGTTTTGTTACCTTATTTTTCAAGTAAGTACCATTAAGTGTGGTTGACCAACTCCAATCCTTGCTTTGAACGATATTTGCAGTAAGAGCAATATCAAAACCTTGGTTGGAAACCTCACCGGCATTAATCAAGTAAGAAGTTCCACCCAAATAATCAGCCAACTTGGTTGAAAGAAGTGCATCAGAGGTCTTTTTATTGAAATAATCCACACTCAAGTCGATACGATTATTAAAAAGGCCCAAGTCGAAACCCACATCAAACTGCTTCGTCTTTTCCCATTTTATATCAGGAGTTGCAAGCGTATTGGCCCAATAACCGGTTACTCCTGAAGAATTACCGAAATAAGTGGTAGTCGTATTAAGAATTGCAAGAGTTGAATAAGGGTCAATATCCTGATTACCTATAACACCATAACTGGCACGTACCTTCAAATTACTGATAAGGTCACGGGTACTTTCCATAAACGATTCATTGGAAGCAGTCCATGCAACAGCTACAGAAGGGAAATACCCCCACTTATCATTGGTGAAACGGCTGGAACCATCGGCTCGAAACGTACCGGTCAGCATATAGCGATTATCGTAATTATAGATAACACGTCCTACCCCTGAAAGCAATGCCCAGTCCGAATAGCCGTTGGTTGCATCACGTGTGACAGCATTCTTCACATCCCACCAGCCTACTGATTCAGCTTGAAGTGAAGAACCGGAAATCCCCATATTACGAACCGTACTTTTTGTTGCTTCCCAAACCCCTGTTACGGTCAAATAATGTTTGTCATTCCAGGTATGATTATAGGTGATGTTGTTTGAGGACTGAAGCAACATCCGCTGTAAATTGCTGTTACCCATGCTGTTCTTTCCTGCACCGTTTACAGCTTGTGGTGTGAAGCTATAGGAAGTATTATTATAATAATCAACCCCATTGCTGCTTGTAAAAGTCAAGCCTTTGATAATATTGAATTTAAGATCAATATGTCCGCTGAACACATCGCGACGGCGCTCACTTTCGCTGGCTGCGATTATACCATAAGCATTGGCCTGGATCGTACCATAAGGGTCCCAATTATAGTAACCGTTTTTATCTGTCATAGTCATGGCCGGAGAGGAATTAAAGGCTATCCACAAGGGGTTATAACCTGACATCTCCAATCCCCCAATACCCTTACCGACACCATGAGATGCGTTTAAATCGACAGTAACATCCAGCCATTTAGCCATAGAGGTCTTAATGTTGGCTTTAGCCGAATAACGTTCATAACTATTTTTGTCAATGACACCTTCATTACCCATATAGTTAGCGGAAACATACGTTTGAGTTCCTTCAGAGCCTTTTGAAAAGACAAGCTTGTAGTTTTGAGTCACGCCTGTACGGAACATCTGATCTGTCCAGTCAATACCGGGATTACTGCCATCCAAATAATCAGAGACCTCACTCGCACTAATACCCGCATAATCAACAAGTGCTTGGGCATAAGTTTTGGTATCCATCATCTTGGGAAGGTTGGTAGCCTGAGAGATTCCTACCGAGGCATCAAAAGTAATGTTAGTCTGCCCTTTCACACCACTCTTGGTTGTAATGATAACAACACCGTTGGCACCACGTGAACCATAGATAGCAGTGGAGGAAGCGTCTTTCAGAATTTGCATACTTTGAATATCTTCCGGATTTATACCTTCAAGACCCGACTCACGAACCATACCATCTACGACATAAAGGGGATCATTACTTTTATTAATAGAATTGGTACCACGAATGCGAATCTTTACCGAACCACCCGGAACACCATCACTGACCACATTCACACCTGCAACACGCCCTTGAAGCGCATCACTTACTTGAGTAATGGGCTGGTCCTTGAAATTCTTGTTATCCAAAACGGAGACCGAACCTGCCAAGTCAGCCTTACGTACCGTACCATAACCCACCACAACCACTTCATCCAAAGTCTCAGTATCTTCCAGTAGGGTTATAGTCAAATTCTTTTGCCCTTTTACCAATATATTTTGAGCAATATATCCAATATAAGAGATCTTCAACGTAGCATTTGGCTTCACATTCAATGTAAACTTACCTTCAAAATCGGAGATAACCCCATTTACGGTTCCTGCCTCTACAATGTTTACACCGACTAATGGTTCTCCACTCGCATCAATAACTGTACCAGTTACACTAATTGTCTGTTGCTGTACTATTACTACGTTGTCACTCATATTTCCGGCAATTGCATACCCGGCATTACCCGACATCAATATACCCATACTCATTGGTACAGCTTTCAAAATTGGATTGTACCACGCAGACTCAAACAGCCTACCTAACGGCAATAATTTTTTTCTCATAAAATTCTTAAATCATTTAAGGTTAAACTAAGTTTGATGATTTGCAGCAAAATTAACTATATCCCCCCTCAAGAGGGGTCCGTGTGCGTATAAAACAAATCAACTATCGTCTAAATTTTAAAAAGTAATACGATAAAAATCAAAAATCATATAAATTAGTTCCTTATTTATCTAAAAAAAGATTTGTGAAGCTTTTCTCTATCAGGAAAAAAGTTTAATTTTGTTCTAAAATCATAAAGAGATGTACCGAATTCTACTTATACTATATATTATATGGGGAGGGGTGTCAATTGCAACCGGACAAGACTTTAATTACTCTTTCACCCAACTTTCCACTAATCAAGGATTATCACAAGCTTCTGTCACCTCCGTTACGATGGATCAGAAAGGAAGACTATGGATAGGTACTCAGAGCGGCTTGAACTATTATTTCCAGCAGCAACTAAAAACCTTCATTCACCATGAAAGTGACTCCCTATCCTTACCTAACAATTACATCAATCACATAGTAGAAGATTCATTAGGTACCATTTGGGTGGCCACCTCCAAGGAGATGGCTTTATATAACAGCGATAATCATAATTTCACGCCCACTGGATACAATTATATTTATTCTTCCCTTTGCATTGAAGGAGGTATATTGTTTGGAAGTGAGAATATCATTTTCCACTATAATTATAAAAGCCGGACTATGGACAGCATCTATATTTGCCAGAAGAAGAATTTGGATATATCCGAATACCGGATACAAAAAATGGTTCAGTTGAAAAAAAATAAAATACTGATAGGAACTAAAGAACAAGGTATCTATCTCTATGATTGTTGCACGCAACAGCTCACCCGTTTCACATCAGATATCCATCATCTACTGATTTCGCTCTATGTGGTATCAGACAAGTATGTATATGCCTCTTTTTACGGCAATGGGATTTATTGCTACAACCAAGATGGCAAGATAGTAAAGTCTTATACATCAAAGACTTCTTCTTTAAACAATAACTATGTGCTAGACATCATCGAACATAAAGGACAATTATGGATTGCTACAGACGGAGGAGGTATCAATGTACTTGACATGAACTCCGACCAAATCAAAGTAATGTGTCATGTGGCTGGAGACAACTTCTCTTTGCCTGTCAATTCTATTGTCTTATTATACGAGGACAGAAACGGGAACTTATGGGCAGGTAGTGTCCGAGGGGGTATCATTAACATTAAGAAAACCTATATAAGAACTTATAAAGATGTAGCCCTGAACAACTCCAACGGCCTAAGCGATAAGTCTATCATTTCCTTATATGAAGATGACGATGACAAATTATGGATTGGTACAGATGGAGGAGGTATTAATCTATATGATCCACACACCGATCAGTTTACCCATTTTCCTTCGACCTACGGAGACAAAGTGGCCTCTATCGCCAAAATATCTGAAAGGGAGCTGATGGTATCTCTTTACACAAAGGGTATATTTATTTTCAATAAAGTAACCGGCACTTACCGCCCCTTTACCATTGTTGATGAAGGTACAAATTACAAAGAATGCTTCTATGGCTATCTTCCATTGGCCCATCAAGTAGCCAATGATAAAATTTACATTATTAGTTACCGTCCATGGGTATACCATCCATTAAGTGGAAAATTCTCTTTAATGCCCACCAACAATCTGAAAAATACAGATGCATTGCGTCTTGTCTATTCCAATGAGCATTTCTCATTATTAAAACGTGTCAATCAAATATTTTATGTACCTCAAGAAAACGACAGTATCAGCCTTTTATGTGAAATAGACCCAAAGGAGACAATTACTGCTCTTGCCTATCAGGATAGTACTATTTGGATAGGTACGGACCGAGGTCTGGGATGTTATGATATGATACACAAAAAATTCCACCATATACATACCAACTATTTTGAAAAAATATCTTTCCTCATTGGCGACAAAAAAGGAAGATTATGGATTTGTGCACACAACAAACTATTTTCTTATCTGATTAAAGAAAAGAAATTCACATTGTGGAACAGTTCTGACGGATTTCTGCCTAACGACATACTAGCTGCCCACTACACACTATCCAATCCCAATTTTGTTTATTTGGGAGGTGCGGAAGGGCTAGTGAAAATCAATACCAATATTCCTCAGTCTGAAACACAAATACCTCAGATAAGTCTGGCAGATATTAAATTTAACGGATGTTCTTATCTGAGACAAATGAAGAATCAGACACTTCATATTCCATGGAACTATAATTCATTGACCATTCATATATGTGTAAAAAATGAAGATATCTTCCAAAAGAACTTGCTCAGATATACTATATCAGGCAGAGGAAAACAAACGGTCGAAAGTTTCGACTCCGAACTCTCTTTATCTTCCCTGTCACCAGGAAAATATAAAATCTGGGTATCAAGCAGCACCAAAGATGGTGAATACACTACTCCTGTACCCATAATCAACATTGTCATCACTCCACCCTGGTATAAAAGTAGTTGGTTCTTCTCGATATGTACTCTTTTATTTATTCTTCTTACCATTAAAATAGCTCTTTGGATATTTCATAAGAAAAAGAAGGAAATGAGAGATGAAATGGGCGATTTTGTCCAAACCGTCCTCTATAATGTACTGGGAAATAAAGAAGAAAATACAAAAGAGAAAGACTTGGAAGAAATAACAGATGCTTCATATCCTCAATCAATGGAAGCAACTCCACTCAGCAGTGCTGACGCAGATTTCATAAAAAAACTGGATCAAATTATCAATGAGAATCTATCAAGTGAAAAACTATCTATCAAGTACCTGACAGATACCATGGCCATGAGCCGTGCATCTTTATATAATAAAGTAAAGCAAATTACCGGATTAGGGGTCAATGAATATATCAACAGACTACGTATAGAACGCTCTGTATACCTTTTAGCAAATACCAATCTGAGCATTAGCGAGATTTCTTATGAAGTAGGTTTTTCTTATCCGCGCTATTTCAGTACTTCATTTAAACAGATGAAAGGGGTTACACCTTCACAATTCAAGGAGAAAAACAAAAATAGCGGACACATATAAACTGTTAGAGCAAATAAGGCCTGCCATTTATTATTTTGAACGAAATAAAGAACTGACATTCAGATTCTTTACTTCGTTCAACAGGTCATAAAATGACACCAATATTAACAAGCCTTGAAACTCATATCCAGCCCCTTCACGGAGTGAGTCAGTGCACCGAAAGAAATGAAATCCACTCCTGCCTGCGCATAAGGTAACATGGTATCGTAAGTAATACCTCCGGAAGATTCGGTTTCGCAACGTCCACCTACTATTTCTACAGCTTTACGAGTATCTTCGGGTGTAAAGTTATCGAACATGATACGGTCTACCCCTTCTGCCAATGCCTGATTCAATTCATCAAAGTTACGCACTTCCAGTTCAATCTTCAGATCCTTACCTTTCGCCTTGCAATACTCTTTTGCGCGAGATACTGCATTGTGTATGCCGCCTGCAAAGTCTACATGATTGTCTTTCAGCAAGATCATATCAAACAAACCTATGCGGTGATTGCTTCCTCCACCTATCTTGACAGCCATCTTCTCCATGATACGCATACCCGGAGTAGTCTTGCGGGTATCAAGTACACGAGTTTTTGTACCTTCCAGTTTCTTCACATATTTATTCGTCATAGTAGCAATACCACTCATACGCTGCATAATATTCAGCATCAGGCGTTCTGTCTGAAGAAGTGACTGTACTTTACCTTCCACTACCATTGCTACGTCACCCGGTTTCACGTGAGTTCCGTCTTGAATAAATACTTCAACCTTCATGGTCGGATCAAAACGACGAAATACCTCTTTAGCTACTTCGATTCCAGCCAGAATACCTTCCTCCTTGATCAATAACTTTGATTTTCCCATTGCATTTGCAGGAATACATGACAAGGTAGTATGGTCTCCATCACCTATATCTTCAGCAAAAGACAGGTCTATCAGTCTGTCTATTAAGTCTTTTACTACTAATTCGTCCATAATGTTATCGTTTTTTTATGAATTGATAGGCAAAGGTAGAGATTTTCCGTATTTTTGCAAAGTAAACCAGAAAAGAACGTATGAAATTTGCATTATTAGTAGTAGGACGCACCGTCGAAAAGCATTATATCACCGCTATCAATGATTACGTAGAACGTACCAAACACTTCATTTCTTTCGATATGGAAGTTATTCCCGAACTCAAAAATACCAAGAACCTGAGCATGGAGCAACAGAAAGAGAAAGAAGGAGAATTAATTTTGAAAGCACTACAACCGGGTGATGTCGTTGTATTATTGGATGAACATGGAAAAGAGTTCCGTTCCGTGGAATTTGCCGACTGGATAGAACGGAAAATGCATACCGTAAACAAACGGTTGGTTTTTATCATCGGCGGTCCATACGGATTTGCCTCGAAAATATATGATGTAGCCCAAGAAAAGATCTCATTATCCAAAATGACCTTCTCACATCAAATGATACGGCTTATTTTTGTAGAACAGCTCTACCGGGCAATGACTATCTTGAATAATGGCCCTTATCATCATGAATAGGAATATATAGTAGTGATTAATGGTTAGTGATTAATGGTTAGTGATTAGTGGTTAGTGGTTAGTGATTAATACCTGCGGCATAATAGCGCAGCCCATTCATCACTAAGCACTTATCACTAACCACTAATTGCCCCTCTCCCTATTTTCCAATCTCAAAATCCACACATACCGGCAAGTGGTCGCTATAGCCACCATGATATTTCTTTCCCCAGTAGGTACGTGATGGGATATCACCACCATATTTTTCATCTTCTTCCAATAGGAACGGATGTCTTAAAATCAGTGCCTTGTCATAAGAAGTACGCATACCTTCATGTCCCTGCAACAGGAATCCGGAAACAATCAACTGATCAAGTACTCCCCATTCACCCCGATAGCGGTAAGTACCTTCCTTGCGTCCGTCCATCAGATTATACAGTTTCTTAGCCTGTACATCACCTCTCGGAGCCACGGCACCCAATACTTTAGCTATCGAATTATTAGTGGGATAATCATTAAAATCACCCATTATCATCACATTGGGATGCTGGCGAAGGTTCATGATAGAATCTGCCGCTATGTTCAATATCTGTGCAGTGAAAAGACGATAAGGCTCACTTTTTTCCTCACCACCGGCACGAGACGGCATATGGCACACAAACACGTCCAAAGTATCACCTGATGCTACCTGCCCCATCACATGAAGGATATCACGTGTAGGGCGGCGTTCCATCTCCTTATAAGGAACAGAAAGGCTGTTTTTGTCCAGCAACTTGAAACTTCCTCGCTGATAAAGCAATGCCACATCAATACCCCGTTCATCGGGAGAATCAGTCATTACATAGCGATAACCGGCCTCACGCAGGGGGGAATTTTCCGTCAGATCCTTCAAACAGTGATCATTCTCCACTTCACAAAGTCCCACCAAATCGGGGACATTTTTCTCGCCGGTAGCAATAATAACTTTTGCTATCTTAGCCAGTTTATCATGGTAGCGCGCCGGCGTCCATCCTTTCGGAGCATCCGGTAAAAACTCATAATCATTTTTTAAAGTATCATGCTGGCAGTCGAACAGGTTCTCTACATTATAAAACATCACCCGGAACGGTTCCTGCGCATATGTTACCCCCACCAGACAACACAAGCAAAGGAATAGGATTATTTTCTTCATAATCATTATTTTGTCGGTATATTAACCAATACATCCAGCAAATGACACCAGAATTTATCCACAGTAGGTATCAGCATGCGCTCGTCAGGTGAATGAACACCCCGTAGCGTGGGTCCGAAAGAAACCATATCCAGTGACGGATATTTTTCAAGGAACAACCCACATTCCAATCCTGCATGGATAGCTTTCACCTTGGGTTCTACATCAAACAGTTTCTTATAACTATCTACCGCAACTTTCAGAATAGGAGAAGCCGGATTCGGCTTCCAGCCAGGATAACCTTCACCTGTCGTTACTTCAGCACCTCCCAAAAGAAAAGCCGAACGAATCATCTCCGACATATCCATTCGGGAAGACAGGATGGAACTGCGTTGGCTGGTCACAATCTTAATCTTGTTGCCATCTACCTGCTTGATAGAAGCCAAATTGGACGAAGTTTCCACCAACCCCGGAATATCCTGGCTCATGGCATATACACCGTTATGAACAGCATATACAGATCTCAGAAGATGCCCGGTGGTGGCCATATCTATAGCTTCCTGACAAGGAGATTCCGAGGATAATTCTGTTCTCAGGTTTGGTTCCGTCACAGCATATTCATTCTCCAGCTCGGCAGTATAGATATTCAAATCTATACGAACTGACTCCTTATCCTTCATAGGTACCGCACACAATGCCTGTGCTTCACGAGGAATGGCATTATGCAAATTTCCGCCATCTATTTCGCACAAATACAATGTATATTTGGTAGCCAGCTGAGTCAGAAAACGATTCAACAACTTATTGGCATTTGCTCTACCTTTATTAATATCATCACCTGAGTGACCACCTGTCAGCCCTTTAACCGCCACACGGAAATAGAAATAATCCTGTGGAGCCGGAACAGACCGGTACGTAAATTCTGCTGTAGTATTTGCACCACCGGCACAACCAATAAACAATTCCCCTTCATCTTCCGAGTCCAGATTTATCAGAATATCGCCATTCATAAATCCCGACTTCAGCGCAAAAGCCCCTGTCAACCCTGTCTCTTCATCCACAGTGAAAAGACATTCCAGCGGGCCATGTTCAATATCGGTTGCAGCCAATATAGCCAGTTCTGTTGCCACACCGATACCATTATCAGCTCCCAATGTCGTACCTTTAGCTTTCAACCATTCTCCATCCACTACCGTTTCGATAGGATCGGTCAGGAAATCATGCTTCACATCGCTGTTTTTTTCACAAACCATATCTATGTGAGACTGCAAAATCACAGTCTGCAAATTTTCCTTACCCGGAGTAGCAGGCTTTTTAATCAATACATTACCTGCTTCGTCTGTAGTAGTTTCCAAACTGTGTTTTTCACCGAATGCTTTCAGATAAGCAATTATCTTTTCCTCTCTTTTCGAGGGGCGGGGTACCTGGCATATCTCTTCAAAATAATGAAAAACAGATGCCGGTTTCAAATCCTTTTTATTCATAATCATATTATTGTTTAAGCAAATTCAACTCCTAAACTTGCAAAAATTAGTTAAATCAATCTCTTAAACGAGACAGTTGCTCTTTTTTAATGGAAAAAGAGAAAGCTAAATCACTACAAAAGTCTATATTTGCTCCGCGAATTTAGTCTGTGGACACGAAATGCTTCTATAAATTTGGCATTTCCCTTGCCTTGCACTAACTTTGCACCACAAAAATAATAGAAATGCTTGACACTATCCTTATAACTGTGTTAATAGTTGCTATCTGTATAGCATTATTATCTATCGGAATCTTCCTGAAAGGAAAGTTCCCCAACACACATGTGAGTGGCAACAAGGCACTCCGCAAAAAAGGTGTAGGATGCGTACAATCACAAGACCGTGAAGCGCGCAAACCTAATAAAAAAGCCATATCCGAAGTTGAAAAGCAAGACAAGAGAGATAATAATTAATAAAAAACAATACGTGAAAAAGATTATGAAAAGAACAAATTTCATCCTGAATGGATTTCTGGCACTGGCCACCGTGTTAGTGTTTGCACAATGTAGCGACAAAAACAACGCCTCTTCTACTACTAACACTGCTCCCACGGGAAATGTCGCCGGCTCTTCCAATATGAAGATTGCTTATGTAGAAATCGATTCGTTACTGACCAAGTACAATTTCTGGAACGACTTGAACGAACTCATGATAAAAAAAGAGGAAAATATTCGTACCACTCTGAATGAAAAAGGCAAGAAACTGGAAGCTGAAGCCAGAGAATTTGAACGAAAAATTCAGAATAACGGTTTTGCAACCCGCGAACGCGCTGAACAGGAACAGATGAGACTGATGAAACAACAACAGGAGTTGCAGGCTTTGCAGCAGAAACTGAGCGATGAACTGGCTTCTGAGAATCAAAAGAATAGCTTACAGTTGCGCGACTCTATCAACTCATTCCTGAAAATTTACAATCAAAACAAAGGGTATGATTTGATTATCAGCAATACAGGTTTCGACAACTTGCTGTACGCTAATCCGGCCTATAACATTACACAGGAAATCATTGATGGTTTAAATGCACGTTATACTCCGTCCTCTGTAAAGAAATAATAGTTATCCTATAAATGATTTAAAAGCCGGAACAGTGTGAACTGTTCCGGCTTTGCTTTTTAAACAAAAACTCTGCTACATACGTTTTATCATATATAATAAAACAATAACGAAAGGAGAACATTATGGAAAAATTTAATGATCTAATCACCTCAAATATCCCTGTACTGGTAGATTTCTATGCCGAATGGTGCGGACCATGCAAAGCCATGAAACCGATTTTGGAAGAACTGAAAGGAAAAAAAGGCGAAAAAGTGAGAATTGTCAAAGTAGACGTTGACAAACATAAAGAGATTGCTGCATACTATCAGATTCAATCCGTACCCACACTGATGATTTTCAAAGATGGCAAGCAATTATGGAGACAAAGCGGAGTAATGCGCGCCAATGACTTAAGCATGATTCTGGCTGAATATGAATAATTTATGAAGAAAACAATAGCAGGGCTTATACTGGCAGCAGGACTAACGGGCCATCTCAATGCTCAAGTTCCGGTCCAGGATCAAGCAGATAAAAATGAAGGTAAAGTTATCCGAATGGACAAGCAGATGTTTCTGGATAATGTATTCGACTATACTACCGGCTCCACTGACTGGAAATACAAAGGAGAGAAACCGGCAGTTATTGATTTCTATGCTAACTGGTGCGCTCCGTGTCATATGGTAGCTCCTTTATTAAAGAGTCTGGCTAAAGAATACAAAGATCAAATAGTAATCTATAAAGTAGATACAGACAAACAAAAAGAGCTATCTGCTGCCATAGGAATACAATCCCTGCCTACAGTCATTTTCATACCACTCACGGGACAGCCGCAAATTATTATAGGTGCCGCCAATAAAGCTACATTTAGAAGAGCCATTGAAGAAGTATTACTAAAATAGACATAACGATATATATATAAAAAATAAAAGTGGGAGCCTTCACAGGTTCCCACCTACTAATGTAATTTTATTTAGAGAGAATTATAAATAAAATTAATCGGGTATTTTCAACCAGACTAAATCAATAATTGACGTGACTCCATATCCTGTAGTAGTTCCTCCATTTTCCAACAAATCAGTAAACATACCATAATAAAAACCATCTACAGTTTGTCCACTCCATGTTCCATTGTCCTCAAACTCAAGAATCATTTGCCCATCTGTATATACTTTATCAAGAGGTGCTACATATTCTATTTTATTTTCCCACGTCAAACTACCTTTCTTATCATATGCACACAAATACACCTGTGGAAAAGAGTCATCATCAATAGGTCCCAGATACTGTCCAAAAGAAATAACCAATTGCCCATTTCTACATTTAGCATAGTAAGGAGCATCGTAAGCACTTCCGGCAGGAGTCACCTTATAAAGATTATCCGTTTCAGTTTCCTCCATCAGACAAGTTCCATAACCAGCCTTTCCACCATTTACGAAACAGGCATACTTTCCAGCCATATTCGCCTGAAAAAAGCTCGTCACAATTTCGTGTGTTCCCGATTTCACTTTTATCGTGTTAGAACGATATTTCCCTCCCTCGGTAAGTGGAGCAGCCGTCACTGTAAGCTTCTCGTCTGAAGCGGAATATATACATGTAAGCCATGATTCATCAATCCCTTCAAATGTAACGTCCCAATTCGATTTCACATGAAAACTCATTTCACCGCCTCTCGCTGCAAAATTTGCGCTCTTCATATCCGTATCGAAAATATCACCCAGCTGATAAACCGGAACTTGCGTATTCTCAGTTCCTGCCATAATAGTAACCTTCGCCGTACGGCTACCAATCAGCAAATTAGGAGATACAGTGACATTTACAGTACTACCATTTATAGCTACTTGACACCATTCCTCTGAAGAGACTGCGGAAATCGCGATAGGCGATTCCACGTTAATCATACCGGCTCCTCCCTTACAATCAAAAGACACTTCAGAACTGATAACTTTCAACAACCGATCTCCCGCGTTATCGTTATCATCATCCGAACATCCTACTAAAAGAATGCAAAACACTAATGTTGCTATAGCATATATTTTCTTCATAATCCAATTCTTTTAGATTCTTTATTTTTTCGTGAAAACAATATCCTGGAATCTTGTATCACCACCAAACTCTTTGTACTCACCAGAAGGACTCCATAGAATAATTGCACGAGCTATAGAGGTACTCCAGACTCCATTATCTACAAATTCGTATACATTATCCGTATCTTTTTTCAATTTGCCAATCAAACCGATTCCACCTCCCCAATTGAGATATCCGTCACCGCTTACTTCCCACATAGCTACATAATAAGCATCTGTAGTATAAGAAATAATTTCCAGACAATCCAATGTGGGATTGTAATACATCTGTAAGGGGAAAGGTAATCCCTCGACCATGTAAGCTTTCGTACTTGCTGTATAGGCTAAAGGAAGCAATTTTATGGTTATTTCTCTTGCTTGAGAACCATAAAAATAATTCATTGTATATTCTCCCAAGAAACTCAGATATTTCGGATAAACGGGATCCAGAACCGGAGTTAACAGGTTATTACCCGACATAAAGGTTTCCGAACTTTCCGACCACTCCAATGAACTTACTTCCTGCCCTCCTATTGTTATGGGCTGATAAAATTTGATACCCGTAGCCGTATACATAAATCCGGTAGATTCCAACGAGTTGCCAAACTGAATAGACATTCTTCGATCCGAAGGTAATGAGATCGATACATTTTCGCCATTCACTGTACCTGAATATCCCAAAATTCCTACCACTGCCGAAACCTGTTCCTCCAACTTCAAAATAGCTGCAAGATAAGTTTCACTGGGTTCAGCCAAACGCGTCATCTTCATCAGATTCTTCGTCTTCTTCCCTTTCAGAATGATTTCATCTTCGGAATGAGACTGAATGATAAATTCATAATCACCTTCATACCCTTTACCTAAACCGGCACCTTCCGAATTATCCGGATCTGAGAAATAATGCAATATCTCATTATAACTATCAAAGTTCAAAGTTGGTCCCATATCAGCTTTTAACGAATACAAACTTTTCACTGTCTTGGCAGGATCACCTGTAATTTCAGAAGCAGCCGTTACTTGAGTATCAGTGAACTTCAGAGTCATGGCATACCCACCATAACTTTGGACTGACGAAGGATAATAATCCAATTTCCAGCCTAGTTCAGAACTAGTAAGAAGAGTTTTACACGCCATTAGTTCTTCATTCATTCTTTGTTGAGCAGGAGTGTCAAACAAATCATCCACTTCGTTGGTACAAGACTGCAATAACCCCGTAATGACCAGACACGCTATATAAAGTAATTTACCTTTCATAATCTTTCATATTTATTGGTTAAAATCTACTTAGGAAGTTCTGTCAAATCCATCGTTTGAAGTTCAGTACATCTTCTATCAATGGCAGTGCGAAGTTTATCCATATCCACATTATAACTTTCCTTCATATAATTCTTCACGATGCTAATTTTCTGTTGGATAATTTTCCATCCATCTTCCCCGGCTCCTTTCTCCAATTCATCCCACTGATCCTGTGTCCATGTCAACAAGCAAGCGGTGACTTCGGCAATATCCTCTCCAGGCTGGCTGCTTCCATAGGCAGTCACATAACCATAAGGAGCATAGTCAGACATATTATTACGATTATTCCAACCGGAAGGTGAATAATGTCCTTCACTCAAGCTGTTATACTCAATCGGATAATTTTTGGTCTGGTGAAGAATATGGGCAAATTCATGATGCATGGTTTTAAAATACATCTCATTCATATAAGAAATATTAGTCGGCTGCAACCAGTTACCTCCAACCAGTGTCACCTTCAAACCACCTTCCGCATATCCTAATGTGATCGTTCCATTGGGATTCCACTGCTGTGAACCAACCAAGTGAATGATTTTCGGAGCATAAGAGCGTGTAAAGTTCACACCTGCTATTTCATCATAAGCTTCAAACCATACGTGCTTCACAATACGAGCCATCTGAATCGCCAAATCATATTTAATTGGTACCAAATTATTACTCATACTTGATTCTATATCTTCCATACGATATTTGAAATCAATATTATAAGGATCTAAATAATTCTTATCCAACCAAATATCAAGCTCATTCTTTTCCGTTTCAAGACTATCATCAAAGATACTGGTAGAATTTAATTCATCTTCTTCGCAGGCAACAAATACACCCACGAAAAACAGCATCAGAAAATATATAAATATCTTTTTCATAACTTATATCGTTTTTAAATTCAACATTATCTGGGATTAGGCGTCATTTTTCCAGGGGCTGCCAATACTTGTGAAGGAATCTGAATGGCCTTTCGAGAATCGTCAGCTTTCAATATAATAGGCGTTCCATTATATATGGTATGTGTCACAGCAATGCCATAACGTTTGATATCCATCCAGCGTAGACCTTCGTGTATGCCTTCCACCCTGCGGGCATGTAAGACGGCGTATAGCATATTGACCTGCTTGGCATCATAGGCCACACCTGTATTGAGAGGTTTAGCATTCGTATCTATACTACTCTCTTTATAAAAGTCGGATATTTCATCAGACGAATGCGCTGAAATTCCTTTTTTCATATACCAATATGACAAGTCAGTGGCAGCTTTATCATATTCTTTCTTCAAAATATAGGCTTCAGCACGGCATAATAACGTTTCATCAGTTGTAAATGCCGGTACAATTACGTGAGGTTGTCCCGTCTGAGCTATCTGATCGGTAATTTCAAAAATCTCTTCCATTTTAGGAACCCAATAATTCATATAATCATTATGGAACACTGTATTATATACCGACAGTAATTTACCTCCAGGAAAAGCTGACCAAACTAACTGAGTTCTCATCACATTATTTGTAATAGCGTAACGCTTGTTTCTTGCGCGACCATATAGTGAACGATTGGTTATCAATAATAAATTAGCGGGTTCATCTTTACTGATATATCCATAGGTCCATTCTTTAGTATTAGTGAATTTATCATAACCGTTCAAATCTCTTAATACCGATGTGGGATCAGTTCCGATAGCTTCTGTCGCATAATTGATTACCTTATCATAATCATTTCCATAGAAAAGATTGAAACGAGCAGCAAAAGCATAGGCCGCTTTAGCATTGAAATGATACATCGGTACCTCAAAGCCAGCCTTTTTAATCAAAGGCAACGCCGCTTCAATATCCGCATTGATATTTTCATATACCTCCTTCAATGTTCCTCTTTCATAAAACAAGCCTACTTCTTTTTCCGGTACTTTGATATATGGGATTCCCAATTCAATGCCGGCCGTGTTTTCATTATATCCCATACAAAATGTATTTGCCAACTGGAAATGTCCATACGCCCGACAGAGTAAAGCTTCCGCCTTGTAACTCAGACACGATTCCGGTTCTCCTAAATCCGCAATGGCTTCCAATACCTGATTAGCAGAAGCAATAGCTTTATAGTTCGCATCCCATACTTCCTGAGGAGAATCCCAATCAGACTCTACAGCATCTTCCCAGTGATAGGATTCCACTGCCAAATTGGTAGGACTGCTGTATCCATCCCCATTATCTTCATAATTATCAGACATAAACTCAAACATCAATGTAGGATGCAAAGTAGGATATGCAGATAATAACAAATCACGTACTTTGGAAGGAGTATCCACATCCGTACGTTTATCAGGCATTGTATCTAGAAAATCATCACAAGATGATAAACCGCCAAGCAATGCAGTAGCCAATAAAGACAATAGTATATTTTTTGTTCTCATAATTATTCACTTTTTAGTTTAGAAACCCGCTCTTATAGTCAAAGTAAACTGCTTGGGTACAGGAGCAGCCACACCACCTGAGTTGTAGAATTCCGGATCTTGTCCGTTCAATTTAGAATCTGCATAAATCAAAAATAGGTTTGTACCTTGCACTTTCAATGCCAAACTCTTCAACAGTTTCTGACTTCCCAAAAGAGATTGAGGGAAATCATAGGATAATGATATTTCTTTCATACGAATAAATCCACCGTCCGCAATACGCACATCCGAATAGTTGTAAGCATTATAACCCAAATTCAAATTACTATATTTCTGGTTATCACGTACAGCCGGTATTACCGGGACATTCGTGATACTTTCCTCACCGGGAAGCATCCAACGGTTCTTGAAATCCTTAGGAGTCGCATCCAAATCATTATATGAATTGGAGAATTGAGGATCCAAACGAACTTTATTGCCTGCCGAATACGTAATGAAAACATTCAGCTTGAAATTCTTATAAGAAAAAATATTACCAAAGCTACCAGTTATAGTAGGGTCTTTAGGTCCTTCATATTTCAGGAAATCAACATTTTCCACTTGCTGGAAATTTATCGTTCCATAATTTGATTTGTCGATCAGTTTATCCTCCCACATATAAGTGGGGTAACCATCCTTGTCCAGCCCTGCAAAAGGAATGGAGAAAAGGCTTCCCCAGTCATAACCTTCACGCTGACCGTATCCGGTTACAAGATCGAACAAATAAGTTTGTGATTTCAAATCCGTAATTTCGGTCTTGCTGAAACCAAAGATAAAATCAGTCGACCACTGAAAGTTTTTAGTTACTATATTACGTGTAGAAATGGACGCTTCATAACCATGAGATTTCATGGAAGCAAGGTTGGCATTACGACGAGTTTCACCACCCACACCTTGTGTCAGTACTGCGCCAATCAAGTCATAATTATCACGTTTATACCAAGCAAGTTCCATGTTAATACGATTGTCCAAGAATCCAAAATCAGCTCCAATGTTCATTTCATGCTTTTTCTCATAAGTCAATCCTCCATTTTCCAGTTCAACGATATGCAGCCCGGATTCTCCCACAGATGCACTAGGACGCCATGGGGTGAAACTGTTGATATTTACCATGGAATTAGTCACATCGGAAGGTCCCGCATCAGCAGTCAAACTATATGATGCTTTCAGCGTAAAATGAGAGAATGCAGGTTGAAATTTCTTAAAGAACTCTTCTTCATGCGCATTCCAAGAAGCTCCCACATTCCATGTAGGTAACCAGCGCGCTGAACGAGATTTTCCCAAACGATTAGATCCGTCATAACGGTAAGTACCGGTAATGCTATAACGCCCTTTATAGGAATAAGTACCATTAGCAAAATAACCTACTGTTCTATTTTTAGTATTTTTCAATGAATAATAGTCAGAATTTCCTTCACGCATCTTCTTAAATGCATTATAATCAAAGTAAGGAATTTCTCCATTCTCGTACTGCATGCCCCAACCCTGGAATGAATTATTTGAACGGTCTTGAGCTTTCGCTTCCAAACCGGCAAAAAGGTTAATGATATGATCTTCATTGAAAACCTTATTCCAAGTGGCAGACGCGCGGAAATCATAACTGAACATGCGATAATCAGTCTTATTATAAAAACCACCCTTCGGTAATACACTGAAAGGAAGAGAGTTGATGATATCCGGATCCGTATAGAGCCAGGAATTGGCATCACGCATTGTGGCATCATCCATCGCACGATAAGCCATCGCCTGGTTTGAATTTTCAAGAATCTTATGTTCTTGCGAAGATGAATTATACTTCACGGCACCCAAAACATTGAGTTCCAATCCCAGTATGGGTTTCCATCTTAATTCCCCCTGAAATTTCAAATCTACTACATTCAAAGTGATATTATTTGACTTTAATTCATTGAATATATTGAAATCGGAATAATTTCGTGTATAGTATTCTTCTGAATCCAAGGTTCTGGAAGTATTTAACGCATAAGAATATGGATTAATATCAAATCCGCGGGCAACCTCTCCTGTCACAGCATCACGGGTTTGACCAATAGTTCCCGGAGCTTTCTGTTTACGATAAGAGGCGCTTCCAATAACCGTTAAAGAAATATCTTTATGCAAATTATAAGTAGAATTCAAATTAGCTGTGTAGCGCTGTACATTTGTTTCTCTCATCCAACCCGGGTCAGTCATCGCACTCAATGAAATATAAGAGGTTGACTTATCCGTACCGCTTGACATACTGATAGAATGGTTCATCATCAACGCATTGCTGAACAGCAAATCAAACCAGTCTGTGTTACGATATTCAGCCTCACGTAAATAAGCGTTTCTGCTCATCAACGTATTCGCTAATGCAAATTGTCCGGTTGATGGATCATACGTATTGATTAAATGATACATTTTACCATATACACCGCTATTGGATGTACGGTATGTACTTGATAGATTCAACCAACCCTTATCCTGCAATTCCTTATAGATTCCCATCTGATCTTGAGAATTCATAATATTGAAAGTAGAATAAGAGGGCTTCAGACGAGTAGTAAATTCCCCGGTGTAGTTAAATGAACTTTTTCCAGCTTTTCCTTTCTTTGTCGTTACTACAATTACACCCGCCATAGCGCGTGCTCCATAAATAGAGGTAGCCGAACCGTCTTTCAATATCTGGAAACTCTCGATATCATCTGAGTTTAAACCGGCAATAGCCGAACTAATCATAGTAGTAGCGTCACCAGAAGACAAATCGTTCGCCCCTATTTCTACTACATCGTCCATAATAACACCATCTACCACCCATAATGGTTTGGAATTACCATAAATAGAAGTTGCACCACGCACGCGGATTTTAGGAGCCGTACCAAATGTTCCGGATACATTCTGCACCGACACACCGGCCGACCGGCCTTCCAAACCACGACTGATATCCGCCATACCGTCCAATCTTACATCAGCAGCCGTCAGCCTGTCCGCAGCTCCTGTAAACAACCGCTTATCTACCTTTGTCATACCTGTAACTACTACTTCTCCTAAAACCTCAGAATCCGACTCCATTACAATGTTCATGGCTCCTTTTCGGTTAATTGGGATAGTTTGGGTCTTCAGACCGATAAATGAGATCTGTATTTTCGTGGCTGAAGAAGGGACATTGGAAAGTGTAAACTTACCATCCATGTCAGTGGTTGCCCCCATTGTGGTACCTACGATCAATACTGACGCTCCAATAATAGGCTCTCCGTCCTCTTCGGCAATAACGACACCTGTCACCGTCCGATTCTGAGCAAATACTAAACCTACACTTATCCAAATGCAGGTCAGGAATAACATCATTCTCTTTCTCATAAAATAATATTTAAGTTGATAGTATAGCCAGTTATCATAAGATTGAGCTTTTATTAATAAAAAACTGTTTAAATTTTCATCAACACTGTCTTTCAGAACATTAGTAAAGAAACTGAATGCCTTTGCAGATCCTTTGCATAGCTCAGAATAGCAATAAAAGCGGCTTCCAATAGAAATTTAAACAGAAACTTATATGTCATAAAACCTCTCTTTTATTTTTAACTAACCGTTATATTCTGTTTTAATGTACTTATCAAGCTTTTAAATCGCTTTATTCAAAGCGATGTCCATTTGTTTTTAGATATTCGCACATTATAAAAAAATACTAATTAAAGTATGTTATCAAGTTCTATCAGAACTTTGCCTTTAAGAAAAACGACGTTATTAGAAAGATAAAGTGTTAATTATTGATTTTAAAGCAATGAAATAAATAGATAAAAGATAATATTTCTACCTGCATTCTACTATTATTGGATAGATATCTCGAAAAAAAAGACGAAAATGAACGATAAATAGGCGATAAAACAATTAATAATTGTATCGTTAAATATATTTTGGGCTATTTTGAAAAATATTCCTTAATTTCTTTTGATGTTTTTAAAAAAGGAATATATTTGCAGCATTAATTATTACATACGTTAAAGGCAAAGTTCTGATAGAACTTTGCCTTTAACGTATGTAAACTAGTAGATTCATTAGGGTATAGTTGTAATTTCCGGTAGTTTACATCGCAGCCGAAGTTTATTGATGGTAAGTTTCAGAAAGAAAATTGAAATAATAAGTTGTTACACTTTTGTCCTCACTTTATATTTCTTTTTTTAAGACTACTAATTGCATGTAATAATTTAGTAACTTTCGCATTTAAGGCAATGAGCAGACAGGCATTTTAGGACAACCGCTCCCAATGATTGTCGAATGAAATAAGAATTTTAATAACGGTCAGCCCTACCATTCCGATAACGTATTTGCCCTATGGAGTAATCTTTAAAATTAAATCAATAAAAAAGCCGTATCAGATTAAATCTGATACGGCTTTTTCCGTTTATACTAAAGCAAATTGTATATTACTTCTTGAAATATCTGTTGTACAAGCCTTCAAAGCCTTTGCCATGACGAGCTTCGTCCTTAGCCATTTCATGAACTGTATCGTGGATTGCATCCAGATTCAAAGCCTTAGCACGAGTAGCGATACGTTTTTTGTCAGCACAAGCACCTGATTCAGCATTCATTCTCTTTTCCAAGTTAGTCTTTGTATCCCATACACAGTCACCCAGCAATTCTGCAAATTTAGAAGCATGTTCAGCTTCTTCCCAAGCATAGCGTTTGAAAGCTTCAGCAATTTCAGGATAACCTTCACGGTCTGCCTGACGGCTCATAGCCAAATACATACCAACTTCTGTACATTCGCCCATAAAGTGATTGTTCAGATCCTTGATCATTTCTTCATCGCAACCTTTTGCTACACCGATTACGTGCTGGTCAGCAAACTCCAATCCACCTTCAGTTTCTACCATTTCGTTGAACTTAGAAGCGGGAGCTTTACACAACGGACACTTTTCAGGAGCTGCATCACCTTCATGAATATAACCACAAACTGTACAAATGAACTTTTTCATAATTTCTTCTTTTTATTAGTTAGTCAATATTTTATTTATTAGTTAGCTATTATTCTCTATCTATTTGGGTTCGTTTTTTAGTCTTCTTTGGAACATACAGGACATACACCTTTATAATATTGATGAATCTCGTCTACTTTAAAACCATTCATATCAATTTGTTCCACCTGCTTCACTTCGTTACTATAGGGCAAATCAAATATCTTTCCGCATTTTTTGCAAAGAAAATGGGCATGAAGAGAAGTATCACCATCAAAACATGCATTTTTTTCATCAATTGTAAGCATTAAAGCTGCTCCGTGCTCAACAAAGAGTTTCAGTGTATTATACACTGTGGTCTTGGATAAGGTCGGAATGTCCTTACATAGTGCCAGATAAATCTCATCAATAGAAGGATGAGTTTTATGTGCCAATAAATAATCCATAATAGCAATACGCTGTACAGACGGTTTAATGTTATAACTGATAAGATAATCGTAACTCTTCATAAATTCCCTTTTTGTAACTATTACAATTTTATTTCACGTGCAAAGATAGAGAGTTCTTTGCAACAAACAAATAATTTACGCACTTTTTTTTATTTTTTTTCTTTAGCATCATAAATCGGGAAAGAATGATTATTTTTGCAGCTATATATAATATAGGTATCATATGAAATACGGTTTTGTAAGAGTAGCGGCTGCCGTTCCGGTAGTGAAAGTGGCCGACTGCAAATTTAATGCACAACAGATTGAAACCCAAATAGCTATAGCAGACGGGAAAGGAGTACAAATTATCATTTTCCCCGAACTGAGTATTACAGGATACACCTGCGCCGACCTGTTTGGCCAGTCTTTATTGCTGGAAGAAGCAGAAATTGCTTTGATGCAGATCATGAATAATACCCGCCAAATGGATATCATCTCCATAGTAGGAATGCCTGTGGTAATGAATTCCACGCTGCTGAACAGTGCTGTCGTTTTCCAAAAAGGAAAAATACTAGGTATTGTCCCTAAAACATATTTACCTAATTATAAAGAGTTTTATGAACAACGCTGGTTTACGTCAGCACTGAACCATCCTGAAACCAACGTACGCCTCTGCGGACAAAACGTACCGGTCGGCGCCAACCTGCTTTTCGATACTCCGGAAACTTGCTTTGGTATTGAAATTTGTGAAGATATGTGGGCCCCTATCCCCCCCAGTTCGGCATTGGCACTGAAAGGAGCAGAAATCATTTTCAATATGTCAGCTGATAATGAAGGTATAGGTAAACATAATTATGTCCGCTCACTGATCAGCCAACAATCTGCCCGCTGCCTGGCAGGATATGTATTCAGTTCATCCGGTTTCGGAGAATCTACCACAGATGTTGTATTTGCAGGTAACGGACTGATTTATGAAAATGGCACTTTACTTGCCGAATCGGAACGGTTCTCATTCAAGGAACAATTAATCATCAGCGAAATAGACGTAGAGCGCCTCCGTGGCGAACGGTTGACCAATACTACTTTTTCCGCTAATATCGGCAACTGTCCGGGACGTCCTGCCATCCATATCAGTACCGAATTTGTTAATGCACGCGACCTCAGCCTTACACGCAGTATAGAAGCCCATCCTTTCGTGCCGCAAGGCAAAGAATTGGATGAACGATGTGAAGAGATTTTCGCTATCCAAGTAGCAGGACTTGCCAAACGACTGGTACATACCCATTGCAAGACTGTAGTGGTGGGCATTTCCGGTGGATTGGATTCTACACTGGCACTTCTGGTTTGCGTCCGAACTTTCGACAAACTGGGCTTGCCACGCAAAGGCATTGTTGGCATTACAATGCCCGGGTTCGGTACTACCGACCGCACTTATAATAACGCACTCCATCTGATGTCTTCATTGGGCGTTACCATAAAAGAGATCAGTATAAAAGAATCTTGCATTCAGCACTTCAGTGATATTGATCATGACATGACTATGCACGATGTGACTTACGAGAACGGGCAAGCACGCGAACGAACTCAAATCTTGATGGATGTTGCCAACCAACTGGGAGGATTGGTCATCGGTACGGGTGATCTTTCGGAACTTGCATTAGGTTGGGCAACCTACAATGGCGACCACATGTCCATGTACGGTGTCAATGGAAGCGTACCCAAAACATTAGTAAGATATCTGGTAAACTGGGTGGCATTAAACGGCATGGATAATGAATCGCGTATCACATTGCTCGATATTGTAGACACTCCTATCAGCCCTGAATTAATTCCTGCTGATGAAAACGGAAATATCAGACAAAAGACTGAAGACTTGGTAGGTCCATACGAACTACATGATTTCTTCTTATATCAGTTCCTGCGTTTCGGTTTTCGCCCCGCCAAAATATTCTTTCTGGCAAGCATCGCTTTCCGTGATATCTATGATGAGGAAACGATCAAGAAATGGCTCACCACCTTCTGCCGCCGTTTCTTTCAGCAACAATTCAAACGCTCATGTTTGCCCGATGGTCCTAAAGTGGGATCTGTATCACTCAGTCCCCGGGGAGACTGGCGTATGCCGAGCGATGCAAGTTCAGCTTTGTGGCTGAAGGAATGTGAGGAACTATAAAACCATAAAAAAAGTAAGCTGGCTTCGTTGTCCAACGAAGCCAGCTTACTTGCCCAACGGAGTTAACTTACTTTGCTCTTGAAGCCAACTTAAATACACCCCTTGCTTGAAGGCACCTCAAAATGATAAATATCCCTTCGGACAGCCATTTTCATAGCACGGGCCAATGCTTTGAATATTCCTTCTATCTTATGATGCTCATTCTGTCCTTCTGCCTTGATATTTAAGTTCATACGAGCAGCATCACTCAATGATTTAAAGAAATGAAGAAACATTTCGGTAGGCATCTCCCCTATTTTTTCACGATGAAACTCAGCATCCCATACCAGCCATGCACGACCGCCAAAATCCAAAGCTACCTGGCAAAGGCAATCATCCATAGGCAGACAATAACCATAACGCTCAATGCCACGCTTACTGCCCAATGCCTGATAAATACATTCACCTAAAGCGATAGCTGTATCTTCAATAGTATGATGTTCGTCCACTTCCAGATCCCCCTTTACTTGGATTGTAAGATCAATACTTCCATGTTTTCCTATCTGCTCCAGCATGTGATCAAAAAAGCCAAGACCTGTAGAGATATCACACTTCCCACTTCCGTCCAAATTCAGGTTTACATAAATATCTGTCTCTTTAGTGGTGCGGCGAACTTCTGCCATACGTTCCCCTGCAAAAAGAAATTCGGCTACCCTATCCCAATCAGTAGTTGCCAGTACACAATAGGCTTCCAGTTCCTTTTCTTTCAGGATATCCATATTATCTTGCAGCAAGATAGCCTTACATCCCATATTTTTAGCCAATTCTACATCTGTAGCCCGGTCACCAATGACAAAACTGTTTGCCAGGTCATAATCACCAGCCAAATATTTCCCCATCATGCCCGTACGGGGCTTACGGGTAGATGCATGGTCTTCCGGAAAACTCCGATCTATTAATATATCATCAAAAGTAATACCTTCTCCTTCCAATGTTTTCAACATCAGGTTATGCACCGGCCAAAAGGTATCCTCAGGAAAAGAGGAAGTACCGAGACCATCCTGATTGGTAACCATGACAAATTCAAAATCAAGTTTGCTACGGATAAATCCCAGATTACGGAATACTTTAGGATAAAATTCCAGTTTTTCGAAAGAATCCAACTGATAATCAACCGGCGGTTCGATAACCAATGTACCATCACGGTCTATAAATAATGCTTTCCTCATATTTCAATTTTCATAATTCTTCAAAGCATCCAGCAAAACATCGTTTTCAGGACGCGTACCAATAGTAACACGCAGACAGTCACGACATAAAGAGATATTGGTACGATTACGCACTATAATGCCTTTGCTCACCAGATAGTTGTATATTTTCTTGGCATCCGTTACTTTGGCCAGAAAGAAATTGGCATCTGTAGGATAAATCTTCTCACAACAAGGCAATTCTACAAATTCATTGACCAAACGTGCACGTTCTTCAAGCAATGATTTTACCCAACGGTCTACTTCATAATGACGACGTAGCATAGTGATGGCCTCTTTCTGTGTCAACAGATTCACATTGTACGGATATTTAATCTTACTGAAAATAGATATGATTTCTTTTGAAGCAAAAGCCATACCCAAACGAATTGCCGCACATCCCCATGCTTTGGAAAAAGTCTGGAAAACAATCAGATTAGGATATTTATCCAACTCTGTGAGGAAAGACGGAGCGCCGGAAAAATCAGAATAGGCCTCATCTATAATCACCAGACCTTGAAAAGCATTCAGCAATTTTTCCATTTCGCCACGATCTAGGTTATTACCGGTAGGGTTATTGGGCGAACAAAGAAAAATCAGTTTGGTGTGATCGTCCGTTGCAGCCAATAGTTTGTCAGCACTAAACTGGTAGTTATCATCCAGCAACACCTTACGATATTCTACATTATTGACATCGGCGCATACCTGATACATGCCGTATGTGGGGTCAATAGCTACTACATTATCTACTCCCGGAGTACAAAAAGCCCGATATACCAAGTCAATGGCCTCATCACTGCCGTTACCAAAAAAAATAGAATCAGGATTCACCTTTTTAATAGGAGCGATCATATTCTTCAGTTCCCGTTGCATAGGATCGGGATAACGGTTAATGGGAGTATTATATGGATTCTCGTTGGCATCCAGAAAGACGGATGCTTCTGCTCCATTATATTCGTCGCGTGCCGATGAATAGGGTTTCAAAGCCCATATATTCGGTCGCGTCAATTCTTTCAGATCTTTCATTTTTTTATTGTTTTTAATCTCACACTCACTGCATTCTTATGCGCACCTAGTTGTTCGTTGGCAGCCATCACTTCTATAGCCGGACCGATGGTCTGAATACCGTCACTGGTAATTTCCTGGAAAGTAATTTTACGGATAAAACTATCCAGACTGACACCGCTATAAGCTTTGGCATAACCATTGGTAGGCAATGTATGGTTCGTACCGGATGCGTAATCACCTGCACTCTCAGGAGTCAGTGAACCCAGAAATACCGAACCGGCATTGACAATGCGTTCTGCTTGCTCCATATAGTTTTTAGTTTCTACAATCAAGTGTTCCGGAGCATATTCGTTCGTTAAGGCTATAGCCTCATCCATATCCTTCACCAGAATCAGCTTGCTGTTTGACAGCGACTTTTCGGCTATTTCCCATCTGGGAAGCAGGGCAAGCTGGCGTTGCACTTCATATTCCACTTCCTTTATTAATTTTTCAGAAGTGGTAACCAGCATAGCCTGGCTATCTGCCCCATGTTCTGCCTGTGAAAGCAGGTCGGCCGCCACAAATACCGGATTGGCTGTCTCATCAGCCAATACTTCGACTTCGGAAGGACCGGCAGGCATATCAATGGCAACATCCCGCAAAGAAACTTGTTGTTTGGCCGCCGTTACATATTGATTACCGGGACCGAAGATTTTATATACTTTAGGCACACTCTCTGTTCCGTAAGCCATAGCAGCAATGGCTTGCACACCTCCTATTTTGAAGATTTTATTCACTCCTGCCAGTTTTGCAGCATACAGAATAGCAGGATGTACCTTTCCTTCTTTATTGGGAGGCGTACATAATACAATTTCCTTACAACCTGCAATCCGTGCCGGAGTAGCCAACATTAATACGGTAGAAAATAAAGGTGCTGTACCGCCGGGAATATACAAACCGACTTTTTCAATGGCAACAGCTTTTTGCCAGCAAGTTACACCAGGCATAGTCTGTACCTTTTTCCCTTCGAATCGCTGGGCAGCATGGAAAGTGTGGATGTTTTTCTGTGCCAACATTATCGCGGCTTTCAGCTCAATAGGAACTTCCTTCTCCGCTTCAGCAATCTCAGTCTCAGTAACCCTCAATGATGAAAGCTTCACTTTATCAAAGCGCTCTTCATACTCCATCACCGCTTTATCTCCTTCTGTTTTCACTCTGTCCAATACTTCTTTAACCGTATCGCGCAGAGTTTCCGTATTCAGTGCCGGACGGCGAAGAATTTCCGCCCAGTCTTTTCTTTCAGGATATATTATTTTCTTCATATCATTCTTTTTGATGCTATAATATCATTTTCTCAATGGGTAATACCAAAATACCTTCCGCCCCTAATGCCTTCAGTTTTCCGATGATCTCCCAAAAGCGTTTTTCATCAAGCACTGTATGTACAGAACTCCATCCTTCTTGTGCCAATGGCATCACAGTAGGACTCTTCATACCCGGAAGCACTTCGATAATTTCTTTCAGACGCTCTGTCGGCGCATTCATCAAGACATATTTCTTGTCTTCGGCAGCCTTCACCGCCTCAATACGGAATAGAAGCTCGTTCAGAATTTCTTTTTTTTCTTCAGACATATTTTTATTGCCAATCAGCAATGCCTCACTTTTCATGACCACTTCCACTTCTTTCAGACTATTGCTCACCAAAGTAGATCCTGAACTAACAATATCAAAAATAGCATCCGCCAGACTGATTCCCGGAGCAATCTCCACAGAACCGGTAATAACATGAATATCCGAATGAATACCCTTCTGTGCCATGAAGTCCTTCAGAATACTGGGATAAGAAGTCGCAATCTTACGTCCTTCAAACCAAGACAAACCCGGATAATCCACATCTTTAGGTATTGCTAATGACAAGCGGCATTTACTGAATCCCAAGCGTTTTATCACTTCAGCATCTTCTTTTCTCTCTACAAACTCATTCTCGCCTACGATCCCCAAATCAGCCACTCCACCAGCCACCGACTGAGGAATATCATCATCACGAAGAAAAAGAACTTCGATAGGAAAATTGGACGACTGAACTAAAAGGATTCTTTTGGAAGTGGAGATTTTAATATCCGCCTCCTGTAATAATGCCATTGTCTCCTCAAACAAACGGCCTTTTGACTGTACTGCAATTCTAAGCATGGTTTCTATCTGTTTTTAATTATTAATTGGCAATAAAAAAGGGCTTACCGTTTTCGGCAAGCCCTATATCATTATACTACAATATCACCATAGCCCACCGAGTTATTCGTTAGGAAAATGATGATGATGTGCAGCTATTCTAACCATAGTTTTTCTTTTTGTTTGCGACAAAAGTAAAGTTTATATTTGACATTAACAAACAATTATCGCAAAAACTTCATTTTTTCTTTCAAATCAAAGGAATTATTTCTTCCTTCTCAACATCACAGCTGAGAAAATGCATTTCCTCTTTCGCCTTTTCCTGTGGGAAAGTGAAATATGTGCAAAGTGCCCGGGTACAGAGTTCTTCCTTATTATTATAGATAGCCGCTTCTACAAATACAATGTTGCGCTTCCTCTCCTTAATGGAAGCCTTCAATACGATATGAGAATCATTGGTATTGACAGGCTTCATATAGCGGGTTTCCATTTTGGAAGTGACGCCGGTAGTCTATAGTTTACGCAAAATCACCCATGCACAAATCTCATCAAGCAACACTGCCTGAATACCTCCATGCAAAGTATCAATCCATCCCTGAAACTGTGGCTGAGGTTTCCATATACTGATTACCTCATCCCCGTCCTCATAAAATTCCATTTTCACTCCGGCTTCATTGTTGGGAGCACAGCCAAAGCAATTATATCCTTCCATCCCTTTCCAGGGATTGATTATCTTTTTCATAATCTATCTATTAAAATTCATAATCTACACAGGCTCGATCTGCCTTGACTTCCTTCAAAAGGCCAGCAGCAGCTACATGATCCGGATGAACGGCATAGGCATTGACATCTGCCAGCGTATCGAATTCACTATCCAAGCAAATATCCCATTTTTCAGCAGGATTAGTATTCAGTCCTACAAATATATGACGGATAAAACCTATCTTGGCAGGCAAAGCTTCGATAGCCGCCTTAAAATCGTTCATCACTTTCAATTTTTCTTCCTGTGAAAGAGTTTCTTTCAATTTAAACAAAACAATGTGCTTAACCATACTTGATATTTTAATTAATTATCATACTTTTGTAATTTACACAAGGCCAATATGCTTAGCCTGATGCAAAAGTAACAGTTTTGTTTTAAAATACATTCTATTATTATGATAATTATTGGAATAGCCGGTGGAACGGGTTCAGGAAAAACCACCGTTGTGAGAAAAATTATTGAGAGTCTGCCTAAAGGGGAAGTAGTATTACTGCCTCAAGATTCGTATTATAAAGATAGCAGCCATGTCCCGGTGGAGGAACGTCAGAACATCAACTTTGACCATCCCAATGCCTTTGACTGGGCACTGTTATCCAAGCATGTCTCTCTGCTGAAAGAAGGGCAGAGTATAGAGCAACCTATTTATTCCTATTTGACTTGTACCCGCCAAACCGAAACGATACACGTAGAGCCACGCGAAGTCATTATCATAGAAGGCATCCTAGCACTGAGTGACAAGAAGTTGCGTAGCCAGATGGATTTAAAAATATTTGTAGATGCAGATCCCGACGAAAGGTTGATACGAGTCATAGAACGGGACGTAGTAGAACGCGGACGTACCGCCCAAGCCGTGATGGACAGATATATGCACGTATTGAAGCCGATGCATCTGGAATTTATCGAACCATGCAAACGATATGCCGATTTAATAATTCCGCAAGGCGGTCACAACAAAAAGGCCATCGAAATCCTTAAACTATATATCGAAAAGATTTTAGGAAAATGAAAAATGTCTGGCTACTCCTCCTTGCCTGTATATGTATGATTGCATGCCGCAACCGGCAACAATCTGCCGAAGTGACAAATTATGATTTGCCGCAAATAAAAGATAGCGGGGAGTTAGTGGTCCTGACACTGAACAGTTCCACCTCTTATTTTGATTATCGGGGGGAGCCTATGGGATTTCAATATGAATTGGCCGATCAGTTCGCCCGTTCATTGGGTGTAAAACTAAAAGTAAAAGTGGCACAGAATACCAGGGATCTGGTACACAAGCTCCTGCAAGGTGAAGGAGATCTGATAGCTTACAATCTGCCTATCACCAAAGAGTTTAAAGATAGTGTAGAGTTTTGTGGAGAAGATATCATCACCCATCAGGTATTGGTACAACGTAATACTCAAAAAAAGAAAAAAGCACTGAATAATGTGACAGAATTAATTGGGAAAGAGGTCTATGTAAAACCGGGAAAGTATCTGGAACGTCTCATCAATCTGGATAAAGAACTGGGTGGCGGTATATTGATACACGAAGTCGATAATGACAGTATCACCACCGAAGATTTAATCATGCAGGTTTCCAATGGTGAGATAGATTATGCCATCTGTGACAACGACCTGGCCAAATTAAACAAGACTTATTACCCCAATCTAAATATTGACTTGGCAGTCAGTTTTGACCAACGTGCCTCATGGGCCGTACGTAAGACCTCTCCGCTACTAAGTGAAGCGGCCACTAAATGGCATCAGGAAAATATGACCTCTCCCGCCTATCAGGCTAGTAGCAAACGTTATTTCGAAATAAGCAAACGGACACCTCACGGCTCCATCTTGTCCATTAAAGATGGAAAGATTTCCCACTTTGATAATCTGTTCAAGAAATATGCGAAAGAAATAGATTGGGACTGGCGTATTTTAGCCTCCCTAGCCTATACAGAATCAAATTTTGATACGACAGCCGTATCATGGGCAGGCGCAAAAGGATTAATGCAGCTCATGCCCCGGACGGCGCGTGCTATGGGGGTTCCTCCCGGTAAAGAACAAAATCCGGAAGAGAGTATAAGGGCCGCCGTGAAATATATCGCTGCCACGTCCCGTTCTTTCAATGCGATAAAAGATGAAAACGAACGGATGAAATTTGTCTTGGCGGCTTATAACGCCGGAATAGGACACGTACTGGATGCCATGTCACTGGCTGAAAAATATGGCAAGAATAAATATGTATGGGACAACAGCGTAGATGACTATATCCTGCTTAAAAGTAATGAAGAATATTTCAATGATCCGGTTTGTAAGAACGGATACTTCCGAGGAGTAGAGACTTATAATTTCGTTAAGGAAGTAATGAGCAGAGGGGAAGTGTACAAAAAGAAAATCAAAAACTGACAGCCACTCCTTTTATTATTTCAGGTGGATTTTAATATGTAAGGATTATGCTTGCATCGGTGGGATGCAAGGAACATTTGTTAGCCATAAATATGTTATTAAGATATATGAAAATAATTTCTCAGACGGAATGTCCGAAAAATACAGTTTATTTAAAAAATAAAAGAAGCAGGATATAATTGTTGAACAAAGCGAAAGTTATTTGATAAATCTGCCATCTCCCTGATATCAGCTACAGTTTCCAAAGGTTCTAAAAACAGACTCATTGCCTCTTCCGCTTTTGTAACCTTTTCTGTTTTTATAGTTTCTTTTCCATCACCTCAATGATTTAAATTCCGAATAAATGTCACTCATCGTTTCGGATAAATCAATGGTATTGACAATCTTCTCGTTGGTGTTATTATCTATACTTATCAGATTGGTCACATTGCCTTCACCTGTTACATAATAGACGGCCAATTCCTCTACATCCACCCCAGTCTTATCCACCTGTTTTGCATATCTCTGTATCAAAACATTCAAATAATTGATAATATATGGACTGTGGGTTGTAATAGTTAAAGAAGGGCGATAACTCTTTTTTTGCTGATTGATTATACCTATAATACGATCTATCAACTCTATCTGATTACCCGGATAAAGATTACATTCCGGTTCTTCTATGACATAAGAGCGATAACGTCCCTTATTAATGGCATAATCCATCGTCAGCAACAATGGAATAGCAGATTGCATACCCGATGATGAAGCATCCAACGGGATGGTTTGCGAATCATCTACAACCACATAATCGTCCTCACCTTTGTGAAGAAAAGTGATACCCAGTAAAGGAATATCATAACTTTTAAATGACTCTTTGGCATTGTTGCATTCCACAAAGAAGTGCAATAAATTTCGAGGAACACTGGCTTGGGCAAGGGTCAGAGCCGGAAGCAGTTTAGGCAGAACCGAAAGCATAATCCGCTCTGCCGGAATATACAATGTATCCTTGTTCATATTAACAAAAAACAATTGTAGATTTTCCAACTGTTCCTTGTTCTTATTCAACATGTTTCTTATTATAGTAGGTTCTACGGGTATAGTCGTGAGGATAAGAGCATTATAATCCTTATTGACCACCGGATTGTTTTCCAAAAAGAATGTTTCGAGAATTACCCCAATTGTTTCCCTGACCAACGGATCTTTTACAGAATGCTTACCTTGTGATTCCAAAATAAAAAAACTGAAACGCATTCTCATCCATAAAAGTATAGTCCTCAACAAACCCTACCTCATAGACAGAACCATATTGGGTTTCAAATCCTAAACTACCATTATTATTTATATAAAATTTATAGGGAGATAAAGCATTGACACGTTCTATTGGCAAATCTATCACATCATGCAAATTTTGCCATTTTAAATCCCATTTTTTCCAATTCTTCTAAGGAATACTCCTTTTTGAGATATTCTATCAACGTGCGTTTGCGGTCTGTCGCCTTCTTCATAGCAGCCAACGCCTCTTCCTTGGTTTTAAAATTCTTAATGGCCATCCGATATTTTCTTGGTGATACAAAAGTACTAGTAATAAATTAATTATCCAATATTTTCCAGCCTTTTCTTTCCATTATATCCACGGCTTTCATTTAAGCTTTGGATTGGGCGTACAATATCCCTACCCATGCCAGTGCGACATGTTACCTTTATTTTGTCGCCAAGGTTACCCGGGTTATCCTTCAATACAATAATAAGTTGCACCCACTTATGCCCTCATGCTCTCACTTTTAGCTATAACACGCTCATTATAAAACAATTATACACAGTGAGGGCATACTAAAAAAGTGAGAGCATTGCCCTCACTTTTTTAGTATGCCCTCACTCCTTTTTCCTATATTTTCCTCTTAAATCATTCATTCACAACATAATATCCATTCACACGCTTATAAACCGATTATTTGTGAAATCCCCTGTTTTTCAGCTTTCTTTCCTCACATAAGCAGCATAAATAGCGGCCACCGTAGTTTGTGTTATACTGTTCTTCTTTGATGATTTAAAGTTCAATATCCATTAACCACGGATGTGGTTAAGTCTAGTTACCTAAGTGGCTAACTTTAACCACCATCGTGGTTAGACTTAACCACCTAGGTGAATAAGCAATTGTAACATATAAAAAGCAAGAACAGAAAAGGGAGAAAACGACTGAGAGACAGTGGAATATGCACACATAGACTACTGCCAATCCGGTGCACAAGCCATACAGCTGCTTTATAAGAACGAACGCTTAGGGGTTGAATGAGGAGATATTGCGGTGAAACAACACCGAATCTGAGCAAATTTCGCCTTTTGAGCAGTTGTTTAAATGTCACTTTTCTTCTGCTACTACAGAATAGAAAGCAGAAGGAATGATCGCCCATGAAGATTTTCAATTAGCTGCAAAAATATACGCGTGAAAAGCTATCAATCAACAAGATGAATTAGTTTGAATGTATTCTCCATAGACTGAATATTTCCCAAAAAGCCATCAAAAAGGCACTTTATGTTATGCATCAAAGTTGGAATAATTTATTTTTAAGCGTCCATTAGTGAGGGCAATGCCCTCACTAATGATAATGCTACCACCACTAATAAGCAGTTCATTATAAACCAGTTACAACAAAAGTGAGGGCATGAGAGCATTTTCGCGTCCAACTTTCTATTGGTTTATTACATCCATGCCGCACTGGCATGGACAGGGAAGTACAAACCCGTTACGCACACTTTTATAACGTTACTTGCCTATCCCAAACCACAGGAGATTTTCAGGCTTGTCCGGATATTACCTCACCTCTTTCCATTCGGAAATGGTTCGCGTCTGTGAAGAAAATACCACTCCTATACAGACTATTTTGCGTTTATCCGTCAGATAAGGCCGGGCATATCCCTTTTCTTCTATCTGCCGCAAGGCCTCATCGGCACTACCGTCCAGTTTGAATTCAAAAATGTAGATGTATTGCGGAGTCTCGAGTATGCAGTCCACCCGTCCCCGGCTTTGTGTCTGTTCAATGCGAAGGCAATATACTCCTATAAGACGGAGAATAAGATAGAAAGTGTACTGGAAATGTTTCTCGGTCAGTTTCGGAGTCTTGGTACTGTCATGCGAATCGTAGGGAATGCCGGACAAAAACTCGGTGAAAGAATCACGGAAGGCATCTGTCTTGCCCGCATTCAGCAGACGGACAGAACTGATCAGCCAACTGGAAACGGAAACTCCTCGTACTTTGAAATAATCACTAGCCAAACAAGCTAAGGAAACCTCTGCGTACTTCATCATTGGGGAAATCAAGCAGATAGGAATGGGTATATTTATCGTAATCCTTGATAGTAAGATATCCACTCTGGTAAATCATGGGAAGAGGACGTTCCACATCAGCTTTGTAATCGGCAAACAAGGATGCGTCATAATATTGCCCCACCAATTCATTGATCTGCTCGTTGCTATGCTGCAACAGCCGGACCAGATAGGTAGGCGTGCCCGAAGCAAACCAGTAGTCACGGATTTGTAAAGAATCAAAAGCGTTCAGAATACTGAAAGGGTTATAAATATCAAGAATATTTTCACTGAAATGATAACCGTCATATTGTGCTCTCAGACGTTCTTTCATTCTCTCATACGTGCATTCGTCTTTTTCGGCCAGTTCGGAAATAGGTTCATGGAAATAATGTTCCACTTCCTCCTTAGTGATTCCGCACAGTGCTTCATAACGTGGGTCCATACTGATATCTTTAGGCTGGTTGAAACCGCTGAAGACACTGACTTGCGAGAATTTGGTGACTCCCGTCAGCATCACGAACTGCAAGTATTTATCAGCTCCCTTGAAGGTAGAATAAAAAGCTTTCAGCGTATTCCGGTTCTCCTCTTCCAAAGGGGTATCAAGCACATCGAGAATGGGTTTGTCATATTCGTCAACGAGCACCACGGCACGCCGTCCTGTCTTTTCGCTGGCGCGACGCAGTAATTCGATAAAACGGGTTCCCGGTGTTGTGTAATTGGGATTCTTGCCATACATATCTTCCCAATTTCCCAAATAGCCTTCAATAGCAGCTTCCAGCACTCCTTCTTTGGCAAAGTTATCACCGTTGAAATCTATATGAAATACCGGATATTGAAACCAATCTTTTTCCAGTCCGGCAATGGCAAGTCCTTCAAACAACTCTTTCCGCCCTTCATAGTAGGCTTCAAGGGTACTGATCATCAAACTTTTGCCGAAACGGCGCGGACGGCTGAGAAAATAGATTTTTCCTCTGCTCACTAACTGGTAGATAAGGTCGGTCTTGTCCACATAAACATATCCGTTTTCACGGATTTGGCTAAAAGTTTGTATGCCGATAGGGTATTTCATATTTTGATGCATTTAGTACATGATATTACAAAGATAAACAAAACGAACCGATTTCCCCCAATCTTGGTTGAACATTATCATCTTTCCCCGCTAATTGAGAATAAATTTCTCATTTCAGCTATTTATGTTCCTGTTAAAAAAGCAGCAGAATACAGTATACTCGAAAGGTAACCCGTGAAATTCATGCAGATTCATCGTCATCCGGCTGAATTTGCTAATGCCGGTTAGAAACAGGAACGTCATACTTTTCAGAAACGAATACGGAAACGGGTCAGTTTGTCGGGATAAGTGCGGAGAGAAAAAGTACAGCCATGCTTTATCAAAACTTCACGGATAAAAATGAGACCGATACCCTGTCCGTTGGGTTTCGTTGAGAAGAAGGGGCTGAATAGCTTGGCCTCCACTTCCTTACTGATACCGGCACCGGTATCAGCTATTTCCAGCATAGTAGGCGATACGGAAGTACGAATGAAAATATCTCCTGCCTCCCCGATACTTTCGGCGGCATTCTTTATAATATTGACCAATACTTGCTCAAACAGAGAAGTATCCATCATCACTTCAGGATTCTCCTTGCACAAATCAAGATGCAAGGTGATATGGCGGTTGCGGCAGACGGTTTCCATAAACATCTTACAAGCAGCCACACGGTCATTCAAATCGACAGACTGCAACTGAGGTTCGGGAATTTTCACCACATTAGCAAAATTCGTAATAAAACGGCTCATGCTGAAACAGCGTTCTATACAGACTTTCATTACTTCGCGCAAGTCTTCCGTATCTTCCATGCATTCCAATGCGCCATCTACGGTATCAAGGGTGGAAGTGATACCCGCTGTCGTATTGTTTACTTCATGCGCTATCATACGGATCACTTTCTCATAAGCTTTCTTCTCCGCTTTCACCACTTCAGAGGTCAGACTTTCTACCAGAATAAATGGGTGGGAGAAACCTCTGTCAACAAAGGAAAGACGGGAACAGCGGTAAATCATAGAGTCACTCAGACGAATCGTTTCAGTGGTATCTTTAGGGATACGCTCTATTTCTTCGGCCAAGGGGGAAGTCAGTTCGCACAACAGACGCCCTCTGGCTTCCTCGGCTGAGGAATAATCCAAATACCGGAGAGCAGCTGCATTCAACATGGAGATGTGTCCATCCAAAGTCAGTATGATGACTCCCATAGGAGAAGCGCTGACCAAGAGATCAAGAAAATGATTCTGTTCACGCAAGCGGAGACGTTCGTCCTTCAATTGCTCCATCATACGGTTGAAAACCAATACAAGACGGTCGGCCTCTTTTTGCCCTACAGGGGTGAGACGGCTGCTGAAATCCTGCTCGCGGAGAAGTTCCATACCGTTACCGATGATATCAAGAGGTTTCACTACTTTCCGATAAAAGTATATCAGAAATACAAGACTGAATGTAATGACCCCTTCTCCTATATAAAACAATACTCCACGTTCTTTTAAGGTAAGAACGAGCAGAATAGCCCATACTGCTGATAGCAGTAATGCTAAAAAGAAGAAAAGGAATTTCAGTTTCATGTTTTACATTTCTATCTTGTTTTCATTTTTTTCAAAGTTTCCCTCTTCGGTACGCCCCCTTTCTACCTATCTCCGTTGACAGTTACTGTAGGGGCGGGGTTTGCCCGCCCGAATACATAAGACAAACTGTTTTCGGGCGGGCAAACCCCGCCCCTACAGTGAAATGTCAAGTCA
>CAVJPC010000029.1:0-8071 GCA_963651205.1 Bacteroidaceae bacterium | reverse complement strand
GTTGAAGCGTATGGCAAAGGTAGAATTATTCCGATAGCAGGGCAAATACAATCTTAGCATTAACTAATACTTTTGCGTTATTTGTCCGATTAGGGCAACCGAGAACCAGTTACATTGGCATTTGGATGTTACTTTTAAGCAAAATGCGTGCAGAGCAAAGCAAAGAAAGGGTTCGCATCACAAAACCTCTCTGTTTTGAGGAAGGTAGCATTGTATATTGTTTCGGAACAGAAAGACAAATAATGGTATGGGCGGCATGGATTATTGCAAGGTTAGGAACATGGAGTGCATAAAATCTATCCAGTCCATTCCAGGATATATTACCTTTAAGAATGGACTGGATAGATTTTATACACAGTTTGAACTGTATGAGCCAATCAGGTAAGGCTTGTGTATAAAGGGTAGCTTCCTAAAGGAGGAGAATTTAGTTACTACCGACTTTTGACACCCTCTTTTGGGAAAGCTGTGGCTTTGTAAAAAGAGACAGTCACTCCCTGTCGGAGACTCTTCGTGGCTGCTTTAGTTTCCCTTTTGGCCATCGCGGATGGGACGGACGGTGAAACCGTATGCGTTGTTGGTTCCGTCAATAGGAACGGTACAATTTTGAAAATTACCCGTTCTTTTATCAATAGCGAATATCAAACAACTTGAGTTGGTGGCAGTAGCATCGTTTTTGTGAAATCCAGATGTTGCTATATATGTTATTGAAGAGAAGCCTGGAAATGTGCCATAGTCTATTTTCTTGTCTTCTATTCCCATATCACGTACTCCGGTAGCGGGGAAATAAAACGTTGTTTCGCCAATATTAACTGTCCATCCTACAAATGGTTGGGATACTACAGTTGCATTTGGTGTGCCTTTAGTTGTTTTATCTATTTTTTCCAACTTTACATTATCAAACAAATCAGCAAAAGCCTTAATAGGCGGAATTTTAAATCCTGCTGGTGAGGGGTCGTATATTGTTTTGACAACATATTTATCATTAGGGGCTTTCTTGTAGTCCGGGTCATCCTTCTTGTCATAACTGAGGTAGGCTGCATTTCCACTTTGAATTAATTCTGTATTCCAATAATTCATAATGGTTTTTAGTCTATAAGAAACATTTGATCCATCATGCCAGTGACGTCGTTTATAGTTGTCGTCAACATTGTTATCCTTAGGCCGTTGATGCATAAAAAACTCATATGGAAACCGTATGCTTTCTCCGATACTTCTCGCAGTTTCTCCTGAAGTGAAACGAAAATTATCAGTTGAATAGAACATTTTATTCACCATGTCAAGCTCTAACCGAAGCGTGTGACTATCAGCTAGACCATTTTTATAAGTATCATCATTGTGAATACCCGGTAGCATAGCATCCTTACGCCCCCATTGATAATATGTATTGTCGCCAGCTACGGATGCTGCAATTTTGGGTTGAGTAAACGTAATGACGGCCTCTTCTTTTGGCTCCGAAGATTTCCTTGGTGCTCCGTTGATTGTTAGCTGTTCATTCAGTATAACTCCATTTCCACCTACCAGTTTGGGATCAGCGACAAAACGCATAAATATATTTCTCTCAGCTTCTCCTCCATGCGGTTCGCAATAACCAAGGTTGCAAGGCGCTATGATAAACGGCTTTTGGTATTCATTCATACTTGACAATTGTATCCAAGAGTTTTCATCCCATTTGCGATGGGTAACCCATATATGCCAGCTCCATAAAATTTTTTCGTTGTTGCGCACGGCAATCACGGCATTGCCTTGGTTGATGGTCTCTTTGGGTACATGGAAACACACATTGCCGTTACTATACTTCACATCTGTAACCAGGTCCGGACTGTCTTGCCATAGTAGTACGGCATCAGTTACACCACTAATACTACCTTGACCAATCTCATCATTGTTATAGTCTACAAAATCCTTAAGTACAAGGGTATCCACAGCTGCCGGAATTTCATCTCTCGCACCTTGATATTTGTAAGACGAAGTACTGGTCACATTATAAGTATTTCCATAGTAAGTCGGAAATGTATAATAGCCGTGATCATTCACAATATAGCAGTTGGCACTTTCCTTAAATTTTACGCTATTATCAGTGACCAAATTGAATGGGGCTGTTTCCGTCCCTTTTCCTGCAGGGGTAACTGTACCAGGCAACGTCCTACCTTCTATAGACGGCCGCTCTCCATACAAGAAATCCTGCATGTATGCAAATTGATCTTGAGCAGGCAGAAGTATGCTTCCGCTTACGGGAGATTTCCAATCGGTATTGTCTGCAATGGTTTTGGGGATAGAAATAGGACACCATCCCATTGGGTTATCATGGGAGTCTTTTTGCCCCTTCTCCGACATCCAATCCGTGCCGTTAAAAGACCATTGAATCTCAAAATCAAGCTTTCGATACTGTTCTTTCGTTTCATCTGCCGCACCGGCCTGCACCACATGGGTATATGCGGTAATGCTTACGTCATTCAGAAAGCCGCTGACCGGAAGATATGCCAGTTTTTCCGCATCTGACATTGCTGTGTACAGATTTTCTTCGTTAAGGTTTATAAAGTCTCCTCCTTTATAGCCGCCATTAGGATACAATGTCTTATTGATGGTCATCTCAATAAACGGCTTTATCACGATGCCGGTGGAATTGACAGAGTAAGTATATCTTTTTCCTGCCGCCCATGTCTTGTCTCTCGTAAAATCTTTCAGTTTGGCAGTAAGAGTACGATTCATTTCCGTAATACTGTCTGTAAAGGATATTGTCAGAATAGCTTTATCCGTGAGTGCTTGAGGAATCATCATGAACGTGTATCCTTCTTCGTCCTTATTCAGCACAATGTCGGGGTTGGTCATCAGGTCATCTCCGTTCCAACCCAGTTCTACGTCTTCATCATAGTCTATGCTGAAACTGCTATTGGGGTCGTCGCCATCGGGAATCCAGTTTCCCGTTCCTATCTGACAAGTTGCTTTTCCATGCACTCCGGAAATCGTTATGCCGGTGACTTTTCCGGCAAGCATGTTTTTACCCGTTTGTATGGTAACAGCGGTCAGCGCATGCTTGAACTGTAGATGTACCGCACCTTTCTGGATATCTCCTGTGCCGTCTCCTCCACAATCTGCGACGGCATACAGAAGGTCCTTCTGCTTGGTCACGTCCTCAGGAACGGTGTAGGTCAGCGTGGGAACACCGGTAGCATCCGGTTTGGAATGTATGATGGTATCGCTGTTTGCGTTGTCAGAGGACCCTGAAGCGGCAGAGTAAGGGGAGTAGGCAAAGAACTTGATACGTCCCGAGCCGGTCCAGTGCAGAGGTTCCTTCAAATTCCACGCATTTTGGGCATAGTTCACCTCTATGTTATGGGCAAAGTTGGTGGTCCACTTGTTTTCCTCGTCCTCTCCGGGCCAATCGCTGGTATAGCAGATGGCGGAAAGTCCAAAGCTATACTTTTCAATGGTTTCTCCGGTTATCGTCGTGCCACGGGTCATTACACGGTGAGCTGCCGTATCCACAGCTGCTTCTGCTATTTCGGTAACCAAATAAAGGGGGGCATCTCCTCCGGACTGTGTTATTTTCCGGATGCTTATGTCTTTGCTGGCAGGGTTTGCCGCCGCTGAGCCATTGGTCCAACTGCCCGGTGCCACCACATCGAACGCAAGCATGCCTGAAGCTCCCTGCTGTCCGTACTTATCGAAAGTGTCATCTGTGCAGGACGATACAGTACAAGCCGCAACGCCCACAAACAGACAAACCATATGTTCAAAGGATGAACGAAATATACGAGAATGTCGCATAATCACGATTTTTTAGGTATAAAACCGGAAGAAACGGCAATAAGCTCATCAACTTGTTACCTGTCTTCCGGTTTATTATATTATTTCCTTTTTCTGCCGGAGAAACGGCAGTAACACTCAAATAGGCGTGTTACGATTAGTTCATTTCTATGTCTTGACCATCGTGATTTTTATCATCTTCTTTGGACCAAACATCGTCCCACTCTGTCACATCTACCGTGAAGCGAATAGGCAGGTCAAGCACAGGATCGCCAACGGTTTTCGTTTTACCATCAGCACCAGGAATGGTAGAAATGGCAGTTATATAATTCGGTTTTTCACCCAATGCCTTCCAAATATTGTCAACATCATCTTGAGGAGGATATACGCCAGCACCACTCTTAGGACCACAGAATTCAAGCGTATAGATGTAGAGTTTTCCGGGTTCCCAATTAGAATCAATAGGAATACAGGAGAAACCATACTCAGTTTCATCATAGTTGCCCGTAAAAGGGAATAACTGGTGTGTATGACTACCTTCTCCTTCCTGCACACCTCCGGTACCATTTGTGCCCGTGTGTGTACTTCCCTTATGCTCTGTAGTTACGCGGCAGAGGAATAAAATATAGGCACCTTTCTTAGCGTTAACAGTCTTATCGGTCGAGCTGTTCAAATCCCATTTATCAAGTTGCTGCGGCACTAGCATCAAATTATTGCCATTGGCAGGCTTACCGTCAGTTTCCGTTGAGTTTATCGCTAATACAGGTTTAGCATCATGACCCGTCAAATTCACAACACTCTCGAATTCACCTCCATAGTGAGTTTTGTCACCGAATACTTCCCAACTCATATAATGCATGCTCTCATCCGCATCTTTGCTGAAAGCGAGTGTTCCGGTGGGCTGTACATTGACAATCCACGCACCTTTTATATCGACTTTCTTAGTTTCGTCCAATCCATCGTCACCTTTATGCACCTCACCTCTCTTGGCCTTAACGACAATCTGTGAAAGGGCATGATTGAACTTTAAACTGACACTGGTACCATTCGAACGAAAAGCTTCCTCATAGGCCACAATCAAGTCTTTCTGATCTTGAGGCTTTGCGGCAGGAGTGAAATTCTCTATGGTTGGATTTTGCTTGTCTACAGCAATGCTCATTGTTGCAGGAGAAATTGCCCAGAAATTAATCTGTGCGACATCAGACGGCCAAAATACGGGGTCGCCAATCTCAAAATAATTCTTATCGGTGACTTTTTTGGCTACCTGCCCATCAATAATCTTAGTATCTGTATAACCATCAGCCTGTGCCCATACCTTGAATTCACTAAGAGTACTAGAAGTTTCCACCGCAGCACGAGTCACAGCAGTATTAAAGGTAATTTCCGGCCCTCGATTAACTTGTTCTATCTCATCGTTTGAACAAGAAGCGGCAAGAAGGACTGAGCCAAATCCCAATGCCAATGTTTTGTAGTAAACGTTCATCTTTGATAGATTTAAATTAATATTTTATTTTTAAATGATTCTTTTTTTTAGGTTATTTTTTAGAAATCCTTCCCGCTCATTCCGTATCAACCCATGTCCAAGTCATTATTAACCACATCGTCCCAATCTGGTACGGACGGCGTCATGCCTGTTCCATCGGGAGCAGGCAACTCTATACCCTCAATGATAATGGTAATATAGTGCGGATCGGGAGCCTCGTGTAGCTGGTCTGTCACATCGTATTCGTAATACTTCATCTTTGAGGTATATACCGTCAGGATGTGCCGCCGCTCCGATTTCATCACCGGGCAATGACCGAAAACCGTCACCTCCCCTTTTAGCGTGGTATCGTCGATTACGGAAAGTCCTATCGGCACAGTGACATCACGCCCCACAGCCACGTCTGCCGACGGCGAATAGCTTTCGGCTATAGCGGTAAGGGCTACGCTCACACCAATGCCCGTATTGGCGTTCTTGGCATCCTTTAAGATGATAGTGTACGTCACCGTAGCTTCTTTGGGCGTAAACCTCAAAGGCTGGGGCGTTTCGAGTGGAACTATCGATATGTTTTCGACACTTCCACTCCATACTTTATCGGGAGTCTGCTTTACCGGATCGTTTTCAGTACCGTCAGGACGTGGTGGCGGCACATTGGTAATGTTACGCTCCATCGGAGCAAGCAACGACTCGTTGGCGGTGGTCACCACGAAGTTGGCATAAGTGGTTCCCTGTTCCTTAAGAGTCTCGGTATCGCCGTTGAAGGTGACGGCGTCAAACTCGCCTGACGGCACACGTACCTTCGTCCCATTCTTCACATCGGTAATTTCATAACGCTGCGGCAGACCGCCATCGCGGGGAAAGAGATAAACCACCATTGTACGCGGAGTGGCGTCGGGCGCCTCGCTCCAGTCAAACTCCACTTTGAGATCGGTCCAATGAGAATGGTCGTAACACAAATCGCGATGTTCGCAAGCGGCCGACAAGAAGATGGTAGCCGCCATCAGCATACCGACTATCAGGTGTGAAAGCGATTTCATTTCCGTCCTCCTTTCCTTGCGTTGTGATTGTCTTTGCCAAGGAGCCACTGCAATCCTATTTCCAGACGTGTGGGTCCGAAACGTTTCAATCTGTGGGTAGATATCCACACATCATGTCCGTCCATGGGATGATGTTTTTTATATTTTCCCCACGCATAGCCCACACCTGCCGTAAAGTCTAGATTAAGCCGGTGCGTAATGGGGAGCGAATAGCCGTAGCTGATGCCTGCGGCGTAGTTATATTTATCGCCGATTACTCCAGTGCGATTGCCAAACTGCAAATCGTAAGTCACCATTGAGGCGTATACTCCCAGATGATGCCCGGCAAAAGGAGACACGGAAGCACGGGGAACACGTCCCAGACGAGTACGCAATTCCACATCGCCGCCGTAAACACGCCAATAACGATGCTTCGCGTCATTGCTCCACCACGCATACATCCAATTGGCTCCAACCGACCATCGCTGACCGATGGCGACTTCTATCCCAATGTTAGGAATGGCGGCGATATCATAAAGCATGTTGGTTTTCAGCAAGGCTTTCATTCGTCGGTGTTCTTTCTCCTTCGGTGGTATTGTCGTAGTAGAAATTACCTCGGAAGAGGACACCGGAACATGAACATCTGCGGTATCAGGAACTTGAGTAATCAAATCTTGGTTCGAAATAATTGAATCTTGGTCCGAAGCAACCGGAGTTTGGTCCGGAGTTTCTACCACTAACATCTCCCGCTCACATATGATGCGGAACCGGGCGTTTCGCATGTCCGGGAAGAACTTCTCTTTCATATAATTCCATGCGCGTCCTCCGCGTAGCATGCATAAACGGTTTTTGCGGCCATCGATGATGCGGTTGTCTTTGTCAAAAATCCAAATTGGAGTGTTGGCTATGATTTCAATCGCTTCGTCGCGCCACGGCTGGTCGGCAGTAGCAATCATTTTGCTCAGCAACTCCCAATCCACATCAGAAGGAGCCACTTTAACGATAGAGTCTGCCAGGTGAGTTTTATTAAGAATGTAAGTACGCACATTTTGAGCACGTTTTTCTGAGAGTTTACGGTTCATCGGAGTATATCCTTCGGGCGAAGCACAGCCTTTTATAGTGATAGACTTTATAATAGCCGATGAATCGGAGGCAGCATTGTTCAATAACGAAACCAGATGCTCTAAATGTATCTTATTGTCACCAAACAAGGTGTCAACAGAGGAATATCCCAGTTGAAACCTTACTTGCACATACAAAGTGTCCTTCAAAGTATCTTCTGGCACTTTCATGGCCTGTATTGGTAGAATAAATAGAAAAAGTAGTAATAAATGACATGTAATTCTTGCCCTCTTCATAACTACACAGCACCAACTTAAGTTTACAGTTTTAAATCTTTTAAAAAATATTTTGCAAAATAAAGCTATATAAAACATATGAACAAATATTTAACTAAAAAAATTATGAAGCTGTATTAAAATAGCAAGGAAACCGCCCCTAAATTTTATTCATACCTATCAATTTAGTGTATCACCTATCCCACTACCCGATATAGCTAGACAGATGATTACCTCTTTGTGAAGGAGGAAAACTCAACTTTATTGTGTCTTGAGCATTTTTAGCGCAATTGGCTCAAAATCGGACTGAAAGCATCAAATTTTTGCGTTATTTATCCGATACTGATACTTTCTTATACAAAATGTCCAGTAAATAATGTTTGTCATCGGAATTGTTATACATTTGCCCGGTAAACAAAATTATTACTATGAGAAGGAATTGGATAGGTAGCAGCATGATAGTTGCACTCTTTGCTTTATTGGCAAGC
>CAVJPC010000028.1:0-28024 GCA_963651205.1 Bacteroidaceae bacterium | reverse complement strand
CTTTATGACCCCGCGCAATTGAAATTAGGCGATTATTATTACAGTGACGGAAGTTGGAGTGACGGAGGATTGATGGGCATGGATAAAACAACAAGTACAAGAATTTGGAAATCTTCCCTTCCCAGTCCGGACTTAATGAATCCGGAAACAGGTAGCGCTCGGAAATGTATTGGAGTGATTTTTGCGGTAGAGGGAGACAATGTAATTACTGACCCTACAACTGTGAAAGCAATGGTTGTAGCTCCGAAAGATGAGAAAACCAACCAACAATGCTATCCTTCTACCGGAACAACAACAACTGATTTTCCACCTCCGGGCGATGTATTGTCTTCAGAGTGGTATCATACTGATGAGAAAACATTACGATGGTTGGCTAAAGGAGATGGTTTCACTGCTACTTATTTGCGGGAAATATTGGATGAACATCTGATTAAGATAGAAAACGGTACAAAATTGGAGGGGCAATATTGGGTACATCCTTATACTGTGCATGGTGCGGCCCGATATGCAATGAATTTAACTTCCGGTAGTTATTATGAAATAAATTATTTACACACAGCTTCTTTCCGTTTAGTTCTCAATGTTTTAAAATAGAAAACTCATGAAACATATACAAAAAATAATAACTCTGATATATTTATTTACCATATTACACTCATGTACTTGTGAACTAACTGATACTTATGATGTTTGTGATGATGCGTTCCTCACGGTTGTTGCCACGACTGAAGCCTTCACCCCCCTTGACGGCACAGCCACCCGTGCCTCGGAAAACCTCTACAAGACAGAGTTTACCAATGGCGACCAGATAGGCATTACCGCAATGAAGGACGGAAAGATAGTGGACGGAGTAAACAATATCTGCTTCACCTATAATGCATCCACAAAAAAATGGACTTCTACCGCCGGAAGCCCGGCATTATATTATTATCAAGATGTCACTTATCTCGCCTACTATCCGTATGACACCGCCATGAGCGACAAGATGAGTGAACAGGCGATAATAGACGCTTTCACCCCGCAGGCAGACCAAAGCACTTATGCCAACTACACCGCTTCCGACTTGATGACGGGAACGGGGACAGTGTCCGTCATCAACGGAAAGCCGACGCTGACCTTTCAGCTTGCTCACCGAATGTCTTTACTGGTGATTTATCCACGCGGACAACATTATCAGACATCGGACGGCTATGACTTTTATGCACCTCCCAAAGATATCACAACCCTTCAAGTAGGGGCCATGACAGCTGTTTATCAGCCGGGAGACTGTACCTTTCGCGCTATCGTTACGCCCGGTACAGTCAATGTGACAATAAACTACATAACTACGGAAGATGTCACTTTAAAGTATACGGATAGTGTGACTACTACAAGCGGGAAGTATAGTAAAATGTTATTAACTCCGGCAAGTCCGGTATTGTCTTATGTAATTTCTGTCGGCGATTATTTTTTCTTTGATGGAGGATTGCTGCCTGCTACGGCAACATTTGCCGAAGTGAACAAAAAAAATTGCATAGGGCTTGTTTTTAAAGTTGGGCGGTTTGGCGCGGACGACAGTAACTATATCAACGGAAAGGGTGAAGCTATGAGCACCATCAATGGCTATGTGGTAGCACTGAAAGATGCAAATAACGGTGCCGGAGCGCAATGGGGAACCAAAACGTTTGTCCTGGATTCGAATCGCAACGGGAGTACCCCGTATGAAAAATTTGACGGATTCAAGATAACGCAATTGCTCAAAGCAGATGGTATAAACAATTATCCGGCCGCCAATGCATGTATCAGCTACTCGCCTGCCGCAGATACCGGTACCAGCGGTTGGTTTTTTCCTGCCGGAGGGCAAATGGTGGAATTAAGAAATACGCGGGCGACGCTGAAGACGAAAAGTATCTTCACCGATTATAGTTCGAGCAGATATTGGCAAAGTGTCCAAAATGGGAGCGGAGATTCGTGGAGTGTAGGTTTGACGAGTACAAGCACTCAGCAATCATTTAAAACGACACGTTACCAAGTACGGGCCATTTTAGCCTTTTAAGTCCTCAAAGACTTCGATTTCAACAAGCAGCATGGAGTTCGTGTCCGAACGCTCTAAGCTCTCCAACGGCACCTACACCCGCGCCTTAGTGGATAGCGACACGCTGGAATGTGGAATGGAGGAGCTTTCGCCTGACACGGAATACCAAGACCTGTCGCAGGGCGGTGGAGAAATCATTGACCCGACGGACGGTGACCAAAACGAGGATATGTTGGGATAAGTATCCTCCCGCATTGCCATTCGCCGAAGTGAAATGCCTATTTATGAATAAACTGACAAAGGAAACAAAGTATATAGCATATGCTCCGTTTTGCGACGAGTTCCTCGCCGACTATTCTTTTCTCTCCTATCTCTACTACCCACGTGCCGAGATTAGGACGCATTTTCTTTTCAAAAAGAGCAGCTGCAGAACCTGTTAAAACGGGTATGTTTGCTGTTTTCAACACCATAACTACTTGATTTACAGAATTATTAATATACAAATATAGCATATCAATTCCACGTTACCAAATATTTCCACATAATTAAACGGTTCGAAGCTGCGGTGAATGAACCGTGTGATCAGCTGCTGGAACCGCTAAAGATTTTATTTAAACAGGATAAAAAAAAGCCCGTCAGGATCATATCTACCTGACGGGCTCGTTCTTATAACGCTTTGTTTCAATTATTCAGCAGCTTCCTCTTCTTTCGCTTCAGCAGCAGATTCAGCCGGAACTTCTTCTACAAATTCAGTAATACCATTGTTTACCAAAATATTGTACCAAGAAATCAATTTCTTGATATCACCATTATGAACGCGGTCACGGTCATAATTGGGCAGAATCTCTGCAAAGTACTCATGCAGTTCTTCAGCAGATGCTTTTTTATAATTGATAGAAGCAACCGCTCCGTTTTCTTTCTTCTTCACTGCTTCCAGGACTTCACTCAAGGGTACTTCCTCTGCATCTGTGTACATGGCAATATCTGCCAATGAAATAACTTTGTCATGAGCATAAGCAGGAACTCTTTTCTTAGCCGCGTCAACTGTTTCCACAATCAACATGTTCTTTCCTTGAGAAATCAATTTATATAATCCCGGTTTGCCCGCGATTGATAAAATGGTCTTTAACATACTATTCTATTTTATATTTATGGTTTGAGGGAACAAAAGTACAATTCACCAATGAAACTCCCAAATTTATGGTACGAATTTTTCGGTTTTTAATTGTTCTATGATTTCAGTCAGTTGGGGCATGAGCAGTTGCACTCCGTCATTTACTACCGTAAAGTCTGCCCGCCGGCGTTTTTCGTCATCATCCATCTGCGCCGCCATACGCGCCCTGACCTGTTCCTCACTGGCTCCGTCACGATACATGGCACGCTGTACGCGCAAATCCACAGGAGCATAAACCATCACTACCGCATCTACCGTATCCTGAAAACCGGCCTCATACAGAATGGCCGATTCCATCCCTACTATTTCACAGCCTTTCTGTCTTTCCACCCATGCGGCAAAATCCTCACGCACACAGGGATGGATAATGGCATTGATTTGAAGCACATGTGCAGGATCGGAAAACAAATAAGAAGCCAGCAAAGGTTTATTCAACGCGCCATCCTTATAAACGTCCCCGCCCAGCAAAGCTGTCAGCTTTTCACGAATTACCGGATCGGAAGCCGTCAGGCGCTTCGCCTCGTTATCCGCATTATATACAGGGATATGCATATCCTCCAGCAAGTGGGAAATGTAAGATTTACCACTGCCAATGCCACCGGTAACCGCTATCTTAATCATTGAATTTGATTCGTTGTTCTATTAAATAATCCACTTCCTTTGGATTCAGACGGACGTGGTTTACATATCGGGGAATGGATTTGAGACTGACAGGACACTTCTCTCCCTTATTATTCAACAAAGACTCGTATGTCACTCCGATAAAGAAATCATCGGAAGTAATGGATTTGAAATGGCTCAAGCCTACCTGAAAAGTCACCTGAATCTTGGACGGGAAAGTACGGAGCACCTTGTCGGGCGGGAAGTTGATGCCCCGTATGGGCACTTCCACACTTTTCTCGGCATAGATATCTACCAGCAAGGTCACATCATCAAAAGAAGGAATGAATTTCGCTCCCCGCACACCGGCCAAATTGATTCTGCGGCGAATGGTATCCGTTACGTTTTCAATGCTCAACGCCTGAGTATAAGCCGCCGTGATGGTATCCAGAATCTCTTGCGGAGCATAGACCATCACCGAATCCGGAGAATAAATGATATCCGAAATATAGTACTGACGGTCCAAGGCTACTTTTCCCTGCAATTTTACGGGAACCTTCTTGGCCTTTCCCTTCGTATAAATAAATTCGACGGTATCCGGCCGTATAGTCAGCAACTTGGTGGTCTGATTTAACTGTACCGATATTTTTTTCATCAAAGCCGAAACCGGAACGCGAACCCGGCTCCCCTTGTTCTCGTAATCCTTGAAATCCAGCACAATGGGATAAAATGTCTGTCCCAACATATAGTTAGCCAATACTGTTCCCCGATCTTTAACCCCTATGCGCAGTTCATTGGGAAGCTCGGAAGTCAGCACCACATCACTGGGTACATTCTTCAGCCGCAACGGAACGGAAAATTCCGTTTCATAGTCATCATTCAGCACCTGGAGCAGCCAGAAGCAGAAAGATACGAATACAAAAAACAAGAAAATCAGGAACTCCCTGCTATTACGACTAAGCAGGAAGCTTCTGATTCTCTCTAAAGTCTTTAAATAGTAAATACGTATGTTCCTTTTGTCGAACATGTTGTTATGTCATTTACTTTGCCTGTTGCTGGTTAGAAGCAGCATTGGCGAAGATAGAGTTTCTATCAATTTTAATCTTAACGCCCGACGCAATTTCCAAAACAACTGTATCATCTTCTATTTCTTTTATCTTTCCGTATATGCCACCGGCAGTAATCACTTCCTGACCTACTTCCAAGTTCTTGCGGAAATTAGCAACTGCTTTCTGCTTCTTATTCTGAGGACGAATCATGAAGAAATACATAATAGCGAAGATGGCTACCATCATAATCAGGAAAGAGTAATCTCCTCCACCCCCTGCCTGCAGAAATACAAATAATAAGTTCATACTTTCTATATTTTTTTAGTTTATAATGTTGTTATTCTTCGATAACAAACAAAGATATTAATTTTTCGTTAGCTTATTCTCTTTTTTCAATGAATTAACGATTCCGTCCAAAGTTCCGTTAATAAAGCCGCCACTCTTGGGTGTGCTGTACAGTTTGGCAATCTCTACATACTCGTTCAGTGAAACACTGACCGGAATATTGGGGAAACTCAGGATTTCGGCCAAAGCAATCTGCATAATGATAACATCCATGAAAGCCACACGGTCCAAATCCCAGTTCTTTGTATTTTCGCTGATCAGGTGACGATAGTAATCGACATTCAAAATAGCACGGCGGAACAAACGGCGTGCGAAGTCCTGATCTTCCTCATCCTTAAATTCGGGCAACAATTCCTGCTTCGCACCATTCTTTTCTTCAAAACGCTTGATGGTCTTCAGTACGAATGTATCCACAATTTCTTTATCATCGTTCCAATACAGACTCTGGTCTTCCAATACCTGATCCAGCTCGGCATTGTTGAAAATGATATTTTTATAGATCTTGCGCCACAACTCGCGGTCTTCTTCATACGAAGAAGTTTCGCTTGCCATATATTCCTTATATATATCGCTCTCTAAAATTTTATCACACAAACTCTTCACAAAGTCAGCTTCGTTTTCCCACGTTTTCTTCTGGTTGTTTGAGAACTCCAGCAACTGCTTGTTTACCTCCAATTGGGCGATAAAACGGTTTTCTACAAATTTAGTATTGGGGAACAATTCTTCCTTGGTAGGGATCAGTTTGTTTTTCGCAGCATTCAGTCGTTTGTTAGCCTGTTTAGTCACCTCTACCATTAAAAGCATCAGATAGTTGTACAAGTCATACGATTTAGAAAGGCTGAAAAATAACTCTTTTTCCGCTGTATCCAAGTTTTTGCCTCCGTTCTGATAATACGCGTAGACTATCTGAACTATCTTAAGACGAATAAGAACTCTATTTATCATAATTCACATAAAATTATTAAGGAGTTGCAAAAGTAGGTATTTTCATTGATTTCACATAACATAATTACATTTTTTAATGTAAAATTTACATCGGACTATCGAAATCGCTTTTTTCGTCGAAGTTTATCCGTAAATTCTTTGCCCATTTAAAAAAAATGTCCAATTTTGAAGCCGATTTATAAAGATATTCAAGTTATGGAAGATTATAAAAAGAAAAGTGTAGTGGATGGTGATAAAGAAATTGTTTTCTCAAAAGCAATTAAGGCCGGAAAGCGTATTTATTATTTAGACGTAAAGAAAAACCGGAAGGATGAAATGTTTTTGGCTATTACCGAAAGTAAGAAAATTGTTTCGGGAGAAGGTGACGACTCACAAGTAAGCTTCGAAAAACATAAGATTTTCCTATATAAAGAAGATTTTGAAAAGTTCATGAACGGATTGCAGCAAGCTGTTCAGTTCATTGCCGAAGAGCAGGGACCTATCGAACCGCATCACAGTGAAAGCGAAGAATCGGAAATAACCGAAGACGAGCACAAACCACTCAGCCCGAATGAGATTAAAATAGATATTGATTTCTAATTAAAGAAGGAGAAAGCACAGATTAAAAAAAAATCCGTGCTTTCTTTTTGTTAAATCAAAAATAAGCAGTAATTTTGCACCGCTTTTTTAAGCTCATCGTGTGATATACCACATCGTGTGATGGCGAATTAAGCAAAGAGATCAACTTAATTTAGAGTAACACAAAAAAATTAAAGAACAATGAAATCAATTGAAATCAAAGGTACTGTAAGAACAGACGTAGGAAAGAAAGCAACTCACGAATTGCGTAAGAACAACAATGTTCCTTGTGTATTGTACGGAGTACAGAAAGACGAAAACGGTTTGCCCGTAGCCACTCATTTCTCTGTACCTGCTGACGGTCTCCGCAACCTGGTATACACACCGCATATCTATGTTGTAGACTTGAACATTGATGGCAAAGTAGTAAACGCTATACTGAAAGATATCCAATTCCACCCTGTAAAAGACAATATCCTTCACGTTGACTTCTATCAGATTGACGAAGCTAAACCTATCGTTATGGAAGTTCCCGTACAGATGGAAGGTTTGGCAGAAGGTGTACGTGCCGGTGGTAAACTGGCATTGCAGTTGCGTAAACTGAAAGTGAAAGCTTTATACAATGTAATCCCTGAACGTCTGGTGATTGACGTAACTTCTTTGGGTCTGGGCAAGACTGTGAAAGTGGGTGAATTGAGCTATGAAGGTCTGGAACTGATGAACGCTAAAGAAGCCGTTGTTTGTGCAGTTAAATTGACTCGTGCCGCTCGTGGTGCTGCTGCAACTGCCGGTAAGTAATTAAAAATCATTTAATCCTTCTCAATGAAATATTTGATTGTAGGACTGGGGAATATCGGTGAAGAATACCGAAATACCCGTCACAACATAGGATTCACAGTATTGGACGCCCTTGCAAAGGCGTCCAATCTTGTTTTCACCGACGGACGTTACGGTGCCACCACTACCCTGCCACTGAAAGGACGCCAGCTTATTCTGCTGAAACCGTCCACCTATATGAATCTGAGCGGGAACGCGGTGCGCTACTGGATGCAGAAAGAAAACATTCCGTTGGAAAATGTGTTGATAGTGGTGGATGACCTCGCCCTTCCTTTTGGTACATTACGTCTGAAAGGGAAAGGAAGTGATGCCGGGCACAACGGTTTGAAGCATATAGCTGCTACGCTGGGTACACAGGATTACGCCCGTCTGCGTTTCGGTATCGGTAACGATTTTCCCCGCGGCGGACAGATAGACTTTGTACTGGGACACTTCACCGATGAGGATTTGAAGAGCATGGACGAGCGTGTGACGATGGCTGGCGATATAATCAAGAGCTTTTGCCTGGCAGGTATCAGCATAACAATGAACCAATACAATAAAAAGTAATGGCTGAAGCAAGAATTGACAAATGGCTATGGGCCTCACGTATTTTCAAAACCCGTACAATTGCCTCGGAGGCATGCAAGAAAGGACGAATTTTCATAAATGGCTCTCAGGCGAAACCATCGAGAATGATCAAACCGGGAGAAGTGATACAGGTGAAGAAACCGCCTGTCACTTATTCATTCAAAGTATTGCAGGCAATAGAAAAACGTGTAGGCGCGAAACTGGTTCCCGAAATATTGGAGAACGTAACAACTCCGGACCAATATGAATTGCTGGAAATGAGCAAAATCAGCGGTTTCGTTGATCGTGCTCGCGGAACAGGACGTCCCACCAAAAAGGACCGACGCAGCATGGAAGAATTCGTTACTCCCGAATATTGGGGAGAAGATGATTTTTTTAGTGATGAGTGATTAGTGGTTAGTGATTAGTGCCTGCGGTTGATAGGGCAGTACACTTTTTTTAGTGGTGAGTGATTAGCGATTAATAGCGGATACACACCGCAGGCACTAATCACTAACCACTAACCATTAATCACTACTCCAGATTCTTCTTGATGGCTTCAATCATTTCCTGATATTCCGCATCGGTCAGATAAACTTTTCCCGGATTCATCTGAAATACGCCACCATAGTCAGGTCCGTCCACGTATTTAGGAGCCAGGTGGAAATGCAAGTGAGAAAGTTTGTCGCTATAGGCACCATAATTTATCTTTTCGGGATGGAAAGCCTTATCCATGGCACGGGTTACGCGGGCAACATCCGCCATAAATGCGTTACGGTCTTCATCACTCAGTTCAAACAAATCATTTACATGGTCTTTATAGGCTACAAGACAACGTCCGCGATAAGTCTGTTCCTTAAACAGAAATACACGTGAGACACTCAGGGGGGCAATTTCAATCATCAGATTGTGCAATGTTTCGTTGTTCTGACAATACAGACAATCTTTAGGATCACTTTTCATGGTTTTCTTATTTATTAAAAATTAATTATTCTTCTTTCTCTTCTTTTTCCTTCTTTCCCAGCAAACGGTACATATCATCCCGCTCACCTACCACCCAGACCATATCCCCTTCCACAAAGGGTACATTGATATCGGGTGTCATCAAAGTACTATCTTCTTTCTCGACGCCTACTACCAAGCATCTGTACTCATCCCTGATACCACTTTCTCTGATATTTTTTCCCAGGAAGGGTGAATTACCGTCTATGATGAACTGTTTCAGGCTCATTTCGCGTTTTTCCAAATCTTCCTCTTCGGCGGCGGAAGAGACTCTTTCTACCTGACGGGCAAACTCGCCCAACTGCTCGTCAGTGCCGATAACCTGGATGGTATCGCCGGGAAAAAGGCGTACATTGGCTCCGGGGATGTTAATGCGGTGCATACCGCGAATGATAGATGCCACATGTACCCCATATTTATGCCCCAGGTTCAGTTCCTTCAGCGTATGTCCCGCCCACAAGGAGTCGGCAGGAATCTCAAAATCCGAAAGGTGCAAGTCACGGGATAACAAATGACCTTCATATTCGGGCCGTTTCTGTCCCGTAAATTCAGCATGCACGTCTCTGAAACGCAGATTCTGAATAAAGGTGCGCTCCATGAAGATAGACTGCTTCTTCAGCCACCGCGAAAACATCATCAGCCCTACCAGCACAACGGCTATCCCGATCAGCAGGGTGGTGGAAGCCTGAAACAGTTTCTCGATGACAAACATCACAAACATCACGGCTATCACCATACGGAGCAGGATGGTAGAGATAAGAGGTGCCCGGTTGAAACGGTTATCCTGCCACAACGCCTGAAACTCGATGGAATGGTTCTTCTTCATGATAATGGCACGCAGGAAAGGCGCGATGCAGGCAATGGTAAACACCGCCCCTGCCAGATTCGCCCAGAAAACGGGCAGACTGGCACGGAATAACGGAATAATGAAATGGAACGAAAGCGTAATCACTGCAATGCACAACACCGAATAAACGGCAACGATTCGTGCAATAGCAACCAGCAATTTTTTCCAGTTATTTTCATGATTCACCGTCTGCGATCCCGATGAATAACGCTCCAATATTTTCTTCCATTTGTTCGGCAGATGGCTCTCCACCGTATGGTAGGCAGGTACGGCCAGACGTATCATATACGGAGTCAGAAACGTGGTAATGACCGAAACAGCCACCACGATAGGATACAGAAAGTCACTGGTCACCTTCAGGCTTACTCCCAACGATGCAATAATAAATGCAAATTCACCAATCTGAGTCAGACTGAAACCACACTGCATGGCTACCTTCAGCGGTTGTCCCGACAGGATCACACCTCCCGTCCCAAAAACTACCTGTCCCAGCAAGATAGCCAAGGTGATAATGACAATGGGCCATGCATATTCCACAATCATGGCAGGGTCCACCATCATTCCCACAGAAACAAAAAAGATGGCTCCAAATAAATCCTTGACCGGAGCCACCAGCTTTTCTATGTTCTCGGCCTCAACCGTTTCTGCCAGGATGGAACCCATTATAAAGGCTCCGAACGCTGCCGAGAACCCCACACTGGCGGCCACAACCACCATGCCGAAACACAATGCCAGCGAAACAATCAGCAGTGTTTCATTTCCCATCCACTTGCGGGAGCGCTTCAGAAAGGTGGGAATGACATAAATGCCTACCACAAACCATAATATGAGGAAGAACAACAATTTGGCTATGCTATACACCATCTCAGTCCCCTCAAAATTCTGGCTCACAGCCATCGTACTCAGCATGACCATCAGGACAATAGCCAGTATATCTTCCAGTATCAAGATACTCAGCACCAATCCGGCAAACCGCTGCTGCCTCAACCCCAAATCATCAAAAGCCTTATAAATAATGGTTGTTGAGGACATGGCGAGCATACCGCCCAGGTACAGGCAATCCATATGCTTCCACCCGAAGGACCAACCGACAAATATCCCGACCAGAATCATACAGAAAATAATGGTACAGGCAGCGATTACCGCCGTACCACCCACCTTTACCAGTTTCTTGAAACTGAACTCCAGCCCCAAGGCGAACAACAGGAATATCACACCAATCTCCGACCAAGTATGGATATTGGCCATATCAATGACGGACGGAGTAAAAGGTACATGGGGACTGGCCAAAAAGCCGGCTACGATATAACCGAGAACAAGGGGCTGCTTCAACCGTTTGAAGACGAGCGTCATGACTCCGGCGCAAATCAGGATCAAAGCCAAATCACTTATCAGTGGAGCTAACTCAGACATAGCTAATGAATTTTTGATTGCAAAATTAAGAATTATCTATATACCACGGCTTCCATTCTATCATTAATTTTGCATTAAATCTCTATTTTTTAACGAGAGCAAGTAAAAAACAGGAATACGAAACAAATGGATTCAACAACCAAAAAGTAAGATACACTGAAAAATACTCCCTGTTCGTCGATTATATTTCAGAATCCGGGGCAAGCAATATAGCTTTAGTCTGTCACTTTAACAAAAAAACACAAAGATGAATATAACATGTGCCATATTGCATAACGATCCGACAACAACCGGGAAACTGGAAAGTTTCATCGTACAGACTCCTTTCCTCACCTTGTGCGGAAAATACAAGCACCCGGTAGAGACACTGTCGGCCTACTACGAACATCACATCCAGTTATTCTTTGTCGGCATAGAAAATGACGACATGGATGGATGCCGATTCTGCCAGTTGCTGAACACCCCCACCCGCGTCATCTTTATTTCAAAAGACAAGAAGTCCGCCGCCGATTGTTTCCGATTGGATGCTTTGGATTATCTGCTGACCACAGTCACTTACCCCACTTTCCTGGAAGCGGCCAATAAGGCGCTCCGGTGGTTCGATACCCGGAAACCCGATGTACCGGAACTGCCTGAGACATCAAAAGAGGCAGGGTTTGTCTATATCAAGTCCGAATATCGCATCATGCGGCTGGAACTGGATCATATCAATTACATAGAGGGGTTGGGTGATTACGTCAAAATCTATTGCCACAACGAAACCAAGCCCATCCTCAGCCTTTGCAGCATGAAAAGTCTGGAACAAGTTCTTCCCGAAAGGGATTTTATGAGAGTGCACCGTTCTTATATAGTGCGCAAACAATGTATCAGTATCCTGGAACGTGGCAACATTATTTTCGGAAAGACCAGCATTCCTATAGGTGAATCCTATCGCAAACGGTTTCAGGAGTACCTCAGCCAACTGCCTATCCTGTAGAAAGATTCTACTTTTCACGGGCACCTGAATGGTTTTGAACCAATCATTGTTGGAAACCATCCACCGTAGGGGCGGAATGCTTCCGCCCGAACCAGCGGTCACGACCTTGGGAGTAATGCATCCACAAATACACCCTTCGGAGTGTTATCGGGCAGATTCAATCTGCCCCTACAGTGGATGGAAACGTGATTCATTTCCGTTTGGTGGATGGAAACGTGATTTATTTCTAATCAGAAAGAAACTAAAGAATCTTTCCACGGGATAATCTTTCGCCAAAAGTGATATTGAGATTCAGCGACAAGCGGCTTTCCTGCATCAGACTGCTGCGTGTATTCATTTGCCTGCGCCAGGTCACTCCCAATGACACCACAGTCTCATGAAGGGGGAAAGCGGCTCCGGCACTCAAATCCAGATTATACATTTTGCCTTGCTTCAATACTATATACGAGTTGCTATATCCGGCCCCCAACATCAGTTCCGTAGAACGGGGTTTGCGCGGAGAAGTGACATAAATCACTCCCAAATTGCCACGGTGCTGGTCCATATATTTCACCGAACGGATAGAAGAAGGATTGCGGCTCCATTGATTCCAGCTATAATCCCCCGTCAATACCCAGCGTTTGGTTTCGTAGGTCAGTCCTCCGGCCACACGCTGCGGAATATATTGCTTGTCAGTGTATAAATTCACATCCAGGTTATCATCCGTCGAACTGTTTTCGTAAGTCAGGCTGTTATTCTGCTTCAAACGGGTGGAAAGCCCATACACTGCCCCTACCGACCAACGTTTGTTCCATGCATAATGCAAGCCGAAATCGGCATAAAAGGCCCCCTTGTCCGATTTGCGGGTGACGATGGCACTTTCCTGAGTTTCTGTTTGCTCCACCGTGCCCGAAATCATGCCGACATTAAATCCCAAGGACAATTTCCTGCCTATCAGAAAAGAATTGGTGAGATACAACCTGTACAATCCTCCCGTCCCTTCGAACAAGGACGATACCGAAGCTCCGTCCATACCTTCCACTTCCTGGGCAGATTTTATCATATATCCCACACTGCTGTAAGGGGCCACGCCCACCATTGCGTACCAGCCGGGCAACAGACGGACACCCAAAGATACGCGGCTGGGATTTCCCGTTTCTGCCGTACTGCGCTCGCTCCACATGCGGTAACTGCTGAAGGAGGCAGTGACACCGATATCATAAAAGAAGCAAGTGGTATCCATACGGGTAAGACAGGCAGGATTTTGTGTGTTCATAAATCCGGTGCGGTTCAGCGCAATGCCTGCCGAACCCAGACCGGCATACTTTCCACCGTCCGAAGCCGCCAACTCGCCTACTCCGTACATGGAGACAGGGGTACTTGTTGTATTCTGTGCTGAAACTCCTTCTGCCATCGTCAGGCAGACAAGAGCAATTCCTAATTTCTGTTTCATCATCTGTCGTAAGTTTTATATCGTATTTCCAGCCGGATTTGTCCCGACCTCTGCGTTGCGTCGTTGGTGAATATCACCTGGTCAAAGGTGCACACAAAGTCATTATCATCCAGCGTCAGAAAAAGCTTCTGACGCTTGGTTCCCCAGGTACCCAGGTTGTCTTGCAAAAAAGAGGTGATGTCAAATGAATAATAAGTCTCCCTCCCCTCCATTTTATCCAGCGTAAGGCTGCCGTCCTGAATGGTGGTTCCCATCGAATCATAGACCTGGTCCACCGTATTGTTGGCATCATCTGCAATATACAGGCGCAAGGTGGTGGGCAACTGGTTCACCACCCCATACGATCCCCGTAACGGATACAGATACAGAGCAGCGCTTTCTATGGAAACAATATCCCCGTTTATCATCAGGTCATTTAGGTAAGGGAACTCTATGGAATTGTAAATACCCGTAAGTCCCTGCAAATAAGCACGATTCCCGGTCTTTGTAGAAGAGGTGGCGAAGACAGCCCCTCCCTTGCTGAGCAGTTCCAGAGGAGTATCCGAACGGTCATGCTCCACACGCGTGTAAGCATACTCTGTATTGACCTTGAAATCCAGCTCGCTTTCGGTATTGGTTGCATTCAGTATGTGATAATACAGCCTCATGTACACAGAAGAATCACTCACCATAAAACCGGATACACAGCTGTTTGCCTCATCAGGAACCAAAGCGAACCCATGAAGGTAGTTCCGGAATTTCTCCTGCGTATCGAACATCTCTTTTTCGGCCAGCATATCCTGAAAAAGTTGCTGCCCGAAGCTATCCGGCATGCGTATTTCCATATCTTCCTTTTTACCGGGACACGGAAAGTAGGTAAAACTGAAGAGAGGCGTATTCTCCAACGGAACGTAGGACGTATTATAAAGTTTTTCTCCCTGCAAATACGTAATCACCCGTTCCAACGGATAGATCCAGATGCGCTGGGCGGTCAACGTATCTCCCCAGTAATGTCCGGACGGTTCCAGATTCAATGTTATGGAGTCGAACACATAGGTGTTACTCACATCGGGCTTGAAGGAAGCTACCGTGAACTCAGTTAAATAAGAAGCCTTTACTTTCCCCCATACACTATCATTATAGTATCCCACCTGGCACACACTGTCGCCCAATGTCCGGAGGGAATCAATCATAATGCTGCTGATATCTACCGTGCAGGTATCTGTAAATACATTCCTGAAAGAACTCTTCACCAGGTTCTCACCCAGTGAAGAGTTTTCATCCTGACAAGAGCAAAAGGCAAATAAAGCCATTGCCAGGCCAACAACTAATTTTCTCATATCTATCATTTTCGTCATTTTCCGGCGGCAAAGAAAAAGAATCTCAGGGAATGGCGCCCAACACAATCGGTGAACCTGTCTCTTTTATCGGTCAACAGGTTCACCGATAAAATCACCCGTTTTATCGACTATATTTGCCACACACCCGAAGCACCTCTAATTTTGCAGCAAAAATTTAGAAAAAGAAGAAAGAAAGATGAATGTAAAAATGACTTTAGGAATGTTGCTGGCAGGGGTTGCCATACTCAGCAGCTGCATTTCGGACGATGATTCGTACACACAAGGAGTATGGTCACAAAGGGCAAATCTGGACGGCCCGGCCCGCGGACACGCCTGTAATTTTACCATCGGCAACAAAGGGTACTTGTGTTGTGGATATGGCTACAATAAGAATTTGAATGACTTGTGGATTTACCATACCGACGGTAATTTCTGGGAGCAAGGGGCTTCCCTGCCTGCCACGGAACGGCATGATGCCACGGCTTTCACCATCGACGGGAAAGGGTATGTCACTACCGGAGTAAACCGCACTACAGGGGCGTATATGAAAGATACCTGGGAATATAACCCCGATACGGACAGCTGGACGCAGATGGATGATTTCCCCGCCTCGGCACGCAAAGGCACATTTTCTTTCAGCCTCAACGGTTACGGCTATGTGGGCGGCGGCTTTGACGGAGACAATTATCTGAAAGATATCTACCGTTTCGATCCCGCTGCCCCTTCGGGCAGCCAATGGACCCAGTCAGTGGGATACGGGGGAACCAAACGGGTGTACGCCACTACTTTCGTGATAGACAATGAAGCTTATTTGTGCTGCGGCTCCAATAACAATTCAACCGTATATGATTTCTGGAAATTCGATGGTACTACGTGGACGCAATTACGGAATATAAAGGACACCAGTGACTATGATTATGATGATGATTACAACATCATGCGTAATCAGGCGGTTGCTTTTGTCATTGATGGCAAAGCCTTCCTGGTAGGAGGAAACAGTGCGGAAAGCACTGGAAGCAATTACTCTGACTGGTGGATTTATGATCCGTCTACAGACTTGTGGTCGGGCGAAGGAGATTATGAATATACTCCGTTTGAGGGAAGCGCACGTACCGGAACAGCTGTGTTCTCTACCGGTGAACGAGGATTCATTGTGGGCGGGAGGGCAGGCTCCAGTGTTTATGATGATGTATGGGAGCTTCTCCCCTATGAACTGGAAGATTAAACATAGATAATAGCCGTTTTTTTCATTAGTTTAGTAATTTGGAAAACGCGAATATTCAGGAAATAATTCTTTGAATATTCGCGTTGTTATTATCTACGCTCCTTGTTCTGTTTCCGTCCGTTCAAGTTACCTTAACCACGAGGGTGGTTAACCTTAATCACCTCCGTGGTTAGAGTTAGTCACGAAAGTGATCAACCTTAACCACCCCCGTGGTTAAAGTAACTTGAACGGACGTATAGGCAAACATCTATGCTGATAACATAAACTGCCTGTATATCTTACACTTACTTTCTGAAGGGCGGCTTCACCACTACAGCTTTCAGCTTGCGGCCGCGAACATCAATAAATAATTCAGTACCCAGTGCGGCGTAAGCAGTCTGTACGTAACCCATACCGATACCGATCTTGCGCATGGGAGACATAGTGCCGCTGGTTACTTCACCTATTTTTTCTCCTTCGGCATTCACCAGTTCATATCCGTGACGGGGAATACCGCGGTCTATCATTTCAAAAGCAACTAATTTACGTTGCAAGCCTTCGGCTTTCTGCTTTTCAAGCAAAGCGCGTGAAGTGAAGTTCTTCCCTTCGGCAAACTTGGTAATCCAGCCCAGTCCGGCTTCCAGCGGAGAAGTGGTATCACTCAAATCATTACCATACAGGCAGAAGCCCATCTCCAGGCGCAAAGTATCACGCGCACCCAGTCCGATAGGTTTAATGCCTTCAGAAGCACCGGCCTCAAAGATGGCTTGCCAGATAGCTTGCCCTGCTTCGGGATAAAAATAAAGTTCGAAACCGCCTGCACCGGTATAACCGGTATTCGAGATAATCACGTCTTTCTGTCCTGCAAATTCACCTGTGGTGAAGGCATAATAAGGAATCTCGGACAGATTAACCGGAGTCAGTTTCTGCAAGACTTCCACTGCTTTGGGGCCCTGAATGGCAAGTTGTGCCATACGGTCTGAGGCGTTTTCCAGTTCCGCACCTGCGGCGTTATGGCTGACACACCAATTCCAGTCTTTCTCAATATTGGCTGCATTCACCACTAACAGGTATTTTTCGGGTTCATAGTGATATACCAGCAGGTCGTCAACGATACCTCCCTCTTCATTGGGGAAGCAGGTATATTGCGCTTTACCGACCGGCAAAGTGGCCACATTGTTTGAAGTCACTTGCTGTAGAAATTCCAAAGCGTGGGGACCTTTCACCCAGAATTCACCCATATGTGATACATCAAAAACGCCTAAGGCATTGCACACGGTGAGGTGTTCGTCAATAATTCCCGAATATTCAATAGGCATGTTATAGCCTGCAAATTCGTGCATTTTCGCCCCCAAGGCGATGTGTGTTTCGGTAAACGGAGTTGTTTTCATGTTATTGCTTTCCTATTTTAAGGTTAATAAATTTTATTCTGTTTCAATATTTATTCTACCCGTAGGGGCGGGGTCCGGCCGCCCGAAAACAGTTCGCTTTATGTATTCGGGCGGGCAGACCCCGCCCCTACGGGTGGATATATGGGATTCTATTGTCTCCTTGGCAAATACTTATCTTGCTACCAGTTCTGCAATCTTCACCACCACGTTCATGGCTTTTTCGATGGACTGTATCGGTGCGAACTCATATCTGCCGTGGAAATTAAGCCCACCGGCAAAGATATTGGGACAAGGCAATCCCTTGAACGAAAGCTGTGCACCGTCCGTACCGCCACGAATGGCCTTCACTTTCGGAGTCACACCTGCTTCTTCCATAGCCTTGAAAGCGATATCAATGATATGCATCACCGGCTCAATCTTTTCGCGCATATTGTAATACTGGTCTTTCAGTTCCAAAGTTACGGTTCCTTCTCCATATTTCTTGTTGATGATTTCCGCCCATTTCTTCATGCTTTCCTTGCAAGCCTCAAACTTAACGCGGTCATGGTCGCGGATAATGTACGAGACAGTAGTCTGTTCCACATCCCCACTCATCCCTACCAGGTGGTAGAAACCTTGATAACCTTCGGTAGCTTCCGGCACTTCATCAGTAGGCAGCAGGCTTACAAATTCATTGGCCACACGCAAAGAGTTGATCATTTTATTCTTGGCGTATCCCGGATGAACATTGCGTCCCTTGACTATCACTTTGGCAGAAGCGGCATTAAAGTTTTCAAATTCCAATTCGCCTACTTCACCGCCATCCATAGTATATGCCCACTCACATCCGAATTTTTCCACATCAAATTTATGTGCTCCCAATCCTATCTCTTCATCCGGATTGAAACCGACACGAATCTTTCCATGCTTGATTTCGGGATGCTCTTTCAGATATACCATAGCCGAAATGATTTCGGCAATACCTGCCTTGTCATCAGCTCCCAACAAGGTCTTGCCATTGGTTACAATCAGATCCTCTCCTTTGTGGTCCAACAATTCGGGAAATTGTTTGGGAGAAAGTATAATGTTGTCTTCTTCACACAGCACAATATCCGATCCGTCATAATCATAAACAATGCGTGGAGTGACTCCTGCACCTGTCATGTCAGGGCTGGTATCCATGTGGGCAATGAATCCGATGACAGGAACCGGCTTGTCGGTATTGGCAGGCAATGTAGCAAACAAATAACCGTTCTCATCCAAAGAGATTTCCTGGAATCCCAATTGTTCCAGCTCTGACCGCAAGTATTGTGCAAACACCATCTGCTTCGGTGTACTGGGCGTAACGCCGCTATTCTCATCAGACTGAGTGTCGAAGCTTACGTATTTTAAAAATCGTTCTATTACTGTCATATTTCTTTTTGTTTTAATATTCGTACTTGCCTGTAAAAATAGAAAAAGAGCCGTGAACTGCCAAACAATTCACGGCTCTTTTTAATTAATATTTTATTATTATGTTATCAGAAGCAGCTGGAACCATCGAAACAATGGGTACAGACCTTACATTTTGGCAGTCCGATGGCCTCGATCAATGTTTCCAATGTATTGAATTTCAGAGAGCTTAATCCGAATCGGTCGGCAATCATTTGCACCATTCTCTTATATTCCGGTGAGTCCGTGGTTGCATATTTTTCCAGATTCATGTTTTCATCGCCTTCCATTTCCTTAATCATGCGGCGGGTAATCAGTTCCAGATCTCCCTTTGAGGAGGTGAAGCCCAGGAACGGACAGCTGTAAATCAACGGCGGGCAGGCTATACGCATATGCACCTCTTTGGCACCGTATTCAAACAAAACCTTCACATTATCACGAAGCTGGGTTCCGCGCACTATGGAGTCGTCACAGAACAACACACGCTTGCCTTCCAGCATGGCACGGTTGGGGATCAACTTCATTTTCGCTACCAGCGTGCGCATTTCCTGGTTGGCAGGGGTAAAACTACGGGGCCATGTGGGGGTATATTTGGCAATGGCACGATGGTAAGGGATACCTTTACCCTCGGCATAGCCCAACGCCATACCTACTCCCGAATCAGGGATACCACAGGCACAGTCCACTTCCGAGTCGTCCTTCTGCCCCATTTTGTAGCCGCTCATGAAACGCACTTCCTCCACGTTCTTACCTTCGTAGCATGAAACAGGAAAACCATAATATACCCACAAAAAAGAACAAATCTGCATTCCTTCGTTCGGTTTGCGCATTTGTTCCATTCCGTCGGCACGCAAGCGGATTATTTCGCCCGGCCCTACATATTTTTCTATTTCGTAATCCAGATTCGGCAAACTGCTCGATTCGCTTGTTGCAGCATATGCACCGTCTTTTTTACCTATGACTATCGGCGTACGCCCCCACTTGTCACGCGCGGCTATAATGCCGTCTTCCGTCAGTATCAGCATGGAGCATGATCCCTTGATCTTATTGAAGACATTCTCAATACCGTCCACGAAATCTTTTCCCTGCACTATAAGCAATGCTATCAGCTCCGTCTGATTGGTCCTTCCAAGGCTCATTTCAGAGAAATGCATGTTAGCTGCCAGCAAGTCGCGTTCCAATTCCGCAATGTTATTGATCTTGGCTACCGTGACGATGGCGAACTTGCCCAAATGTGAGTTGATTACGATAGGTTGCGGGTCTGTATCACTAATGATACCTATACCCGAATTCCCCTTGAACTTTGGAAGTTCAGATTCAAACTTCGTGCGGAAATAAGAACTTTCCAGATTGTGGATAGAACGCATAAAGCCCTCTCCCTGGGCATACGTAGCCAAACCACCTCTCTTTGTTCCTAAATGTGAATTATAGTCCGTCCCGTAAAATAAGTCGGTGACGCATTCAGCCTTTGCGACTGTTCCAAAAAAACCACCCATTCCTTTTTGCGTATTTTTCGTTTAAGGCGCAAAATTACGAAAAAAGTTTGGCTCTGTATGAATAATCATTGCTATTTTTGCATCAAAATGTAGCATTTATGAAATCACTATTACTCATATTTCTGGGAGGCGGTACAGGGAGCGTACTCCGTTATCTGCTAACCATAGGGATTTACCGCCAGGGAGTGACTCATTTTCCTTGGGGAACTTTTGCGGTCAATATTCTGGGTTGCGTACTGATCGGAGTGTTTTATACCCTCACTTCGCGCATCCATGTCAGCAATGATATAAGGCTGATGCTCACCATCGGACTTTGTGGCGGCTTTACCACCTTCTCTACTTTCAGCAATGAAAGTCTGCAATTGTTGAAGTCCGGATTCTACCCTTCATTTTTTGCTTATGTCATAGGCAGTGTAGTGCTGGGCATTCTGGGAGTTATGCTGGGGGTATGGATGAGTGAATAAGTACGGATCAAAAAAAATATCCCTCCCGCTCTATCATCTCATAGAACAGGAGGGATGGAAAGTGCACCTCGCTATAAAACCTTATTTCAATTTTAAAATGCTTCGTTCGGCTGTAATGGCGGCACTGCTTGCAGGAGTTGACTGGCGGGTGCAGTAATCAAATTCCGCCGTTTTCTCTCCGCTGAACGATTTCCATTTCAATTTCAGTTTCACTGTTTTCCCTTCCGTGTCAGGCAGAGCATTCAAATTAAATGCCACCAGTCCGTCAGCCGGTTCTCCGTATACATCACCAAAGGCATTGTGACGAAATTCTACTTCATAAGGATTTTCAGCATCCTTGCTCATCAGCAGATTGACAAAATGGGCTTTGTTACGGTCCCCCCACAGGGTTCTGAAACGCAAGGTCAGGTAACCGTCTTCGGCAATGGTTACCCAGTCGTTAATCATATCCACAGGGTCAGTACCATATACCTCGTCATTTTTATCTCCCAAATCGCCGGCGATGGGCTTCGTCAGGATACTGTCTATCCAGTTGATATGTACAGCCTGGTCATACTCTCCGCTTGGTTCATTCACTTGATCGAAATTCACTAGGGCTCTGACCTCTTTCTCCCCATAAGGAGAGTTTTTCATATTGACAGGCAACAACGTGGTGTTATCATCCAACTGCATAAAAAACGATTGGTCGGCCACCGGCTTTACGGTAACCAGTGCATTGGGATATGCATATCTGTAATAATCATTGTCCTCATCGTCCAGACAAGATTGGAAGATCATTACAGATGCAAGTACTGCTACAGACGCAAGCAGTTTATTAAAGCCAAAAAACTTTTTCATTGTGCTTTCCTTTATTAGTTAATCATTCTAGTTTATAAGTACTTTCTACAGTTAGAATGCAGGCAATGGCACAATGCTGCATGGAATATTGTTAAGAAAACGTAATCAGTAAATGGAAAAGTTCAAGCCATTATCCGATTATTGACATTCTATACATTAAGGTGAACCATAGAGAACACGAACAAAGGGACAACTTTACCGTAATTTAAGATTGATAAACTTATATACCGTATGATTTTTTTGTCTTAAATTCACACCGTTTTTTTTCACAGAAGAAAAAGAGTAAGAATAAAAAGTATTATGAAAGTCACTATCACATTATTCATATTGTTATTCCTGTCATTACCAGTCTCATCGCAAACCTATAAATATATGGGTCTTGAAGATGGACTGAGTAATCAGAAAATATATAAAATTCAGAAAGATGCGCGTGGGTATATGTGGTTCCTCACTCATGTGGGAATAGACCGGTATAATGGAAAAGAGATAAAGCATTACAAATTGACTGAGGGGAACAGGGAACTGGACCCGTTATTGAATATAAACTGGACTTATTTGGACCATACCGGGACATTGCTGGTGACCGGGAAACAAGGCAAAATATTCCGTTATGATTCGGGGCGTGACTGCTTTGTACAAATCTACAGCATGTATAACTCCTGGAATAAAGACTATCAAAGTTTTGTACGTTATAGTTACATAGACCAAGGAGGCAACGTATGGTTATGTGGCAAATCGGCTATCCATCTTTTTAATGTAGAGTCCGGACGAAAACTGAGAGTGCCCAACCGGATAGGGAATATTACCAGTATAGAGCAAATAGATCATGAGTATTTCTTTATAGGAACCGACAAACGAATCTGCTTGATAAAATTCGAGGACGGAAATCTGAAAGAACTCCCTTGTGGGAAACTAGGCACGATGGATATGCATGTACACGAATTATATTTGCACCGTACCACGAATAAATTATTTATAGGAACCTTTGAAAAAGGAGTCTATATATGTGATTTGAAAACACGGGAACTGGTAGAGGCGGAATTGGAGCTGACAGATGTGAGCATTACACGTATCAGACCTCTGAACGGACAAGAACTATTGGTAGCCACCGACGGAGCAGGTGTACACAAACTGAATGTGGAGACTTACGAAACCGAACCATACATCACCGCCAATTATGGCAGCTATAACGAAATGGACGGAAATATTATTAATGATGTATACGTAGACAACGAGCAACGCATCTGGTTATCTAATTACCCCACGGGAATCACTATACGCAACAACCGGTATACCAACTATAACTGGATTAAACACTCTATAGGCAACCGGCAGTCGCTGGTAAACAACCAGGTAAACTCTATCATCGAGGACAGTGACGGCGATTTGTGGTTCGGAACAAGCAACGGGATCAGCCTGTACGATTCAAAAAAGAAACAATGGCGCTCTTTTCTCAGTTCCTTTGAGCACGGGCTGAAACATCAGAACCGTATTTTCATCACTTTGTGCGAAATCTCTCCGGGCATCATCTGGGCAGGAGGCTATGCATCGGGAATCTTCCAGATAAACAAGAAAACCGGGAAAACCGACTACCTCACTCCCGACCAATCTTTTCACCTGAATGTACGTTCGGATAAATATATACGCAATATCAAGAAGGACAAATACGGATGTATATGGTCCGGGGGACATTATAATCTGAAATGTTTCAACTTAAAAACAAATCAGGGACGTCTTTATGCGGGATTAGGCTCTATCACCTCCATCGAAGAAAAAGACAGTACCTATATGTGGATCGGAACTTCCACCCATCTTTTCCTGCTAAACCGGGAATCGGGAGCATATCATGAAATACCACTACCCGGAGGAGCCACTTATATCTATACCCTGTACCAAACAGAAAACGGTCTGCTATATATCGGCACCAGCGGTTCGGGCTTAATGATCTATGATTCCCGAAAAAAATCCATCATCGCCCATTATTATACAGGCAACAGTCCGCTGGTGTCCAACAGTATATATGTCATTCTGCCCGAAAAAGACGGAAATATATTGATGAGTACGGAAAACGGGATCAGTAGTTACTCCCCCGTCAACCGCCGGTTCCGCAACTGGACTCGGGGGCAGGGACTGATGTCTACCAGTTTCAACGCAAACTCCGGTATATTGCGTGCCAATGGAAATGCCGTATTCGGTAGTACGGATGGCGCACTGGAATTTCCCCAAAACATAGAAATGCCGAAAACAGGAATCTCACATATGATATTCAGTGACCTTCGCATCTTCTATCAGACGGCATATCCTAATGACCCTAACTCCCCCCTGACCAAAGATATTGACCAGATAGAGGAATTGAATCTGGAATATACGCAGAATACGTTTTCTATCCGGGTATCCTCCATCAATTACGATTACCCTTCGGATATACTATATACCTGGCAGTTAGAAGGATTCTATGACGGCTGGAGCATTCCCAGTGACGAAGGAACCATTCGGTTTACCAATGTCACTCCCGGAACTTATACCTTGCGGGTACGTTCCGTTTCCAAAGAGGATAAGCAACGCGTATTTCAAGAACGAATGCTAAAAGTCACTGTGGCTCGTCCTGTATGGCTCAGCTTCCAGGCTGTTTGTATTTATCTCCTGACTATCATCCTGATGACATACATCACTTTCCGTCTGCACTCCATGCGGAGAGAGAAAAAAGCCTCGGATGAAAGAACCCGGTTCTTCATTAATACAGCACATGACATCTGCACACCACTGACTTTGATAAAGGCCCCTCTGGAAGAGATTCAGCAGAAAGAAACACTGAGTGAGGAAAGCCGGATAAATATACTCACGGCCATGAAAAACGTGGATACACTGCTCCGCCTGACCACCAATCTGATAAACTTCAGCAAAGCCAATGTGTATTCATCCTCCCTTCAAATATCAGAACACGAACTTAATTCCTATATGGAAGGAATATACCATATTTTCCATAGTTATGCCGAATCCAAACATATCAAGCTCAGCTACGAAAGTAACTTCGAGTATCTGAGCGTATGGTTTGACAAAGAAAAAATGGACTCTATTACAAAGAACCTGATCTCAAACGCTATAAAATATACCCCCGACCAAGGCGAAGTGCACATTATAGCACGCCAGAACAAAGACAGTTGGAGTCTGGAAATAAAAGACACAGGAATCGGGATTCCCGCCAAAGAGCAAAAGAAATTGTTCAAGTTGCATTTCCGGGGTAGCAACGCCGTTAATGCCAAGATAACAGGTAGTGGAGTCGGTCTGATGCTGGTATGGAAACTGGTACGGATTCACAAAGGAAAGATCAGCATGGAAAGTGTGGAACATAAAGGTACTCATGTAAAGGTAACCTTTCCCCAAAAACGGTCCCAATCCAAGCAGCCCCCGGCACAAATGGAACAAAAAACGAATCAAGAAACAGCATCCGACAATAAAGTTATTGCCAACATTTATAAAGACAAGTACCAGCAACATATCCAGAACGTTCAACCTATCCTGATTGTGGAAGACAATGATGATTTACGCGAATATCTGTTATATACCTTGTCCGAAACCTATCAGGTAGAAGCATGCACCAATGGCAAGGAAGCACTGAAAGTCATTCCGAAATTCAAGCCTGATCTGGTCCTATCGGATATCATGATGCCCGAAATGCGGGGAGACGAGTTGTGCATCGCCATCAAAAACAATATAGAAACGTCCCACATCCCCGTCATTCTGCTGACCGCACTGAATGATGAGAAGGACATAGTCGAAGGACTGGAAACAGGTGCAGACAAATACCTGGTGAAACCATTCAATATCGGAATATTGAAAGCATCCATAGCCAATATACTGACCAACCGTGCTCTGCTCCGCGAAAAATATGCCGACATGGAACTGCATGAAGAAAGTGTACCGGTGAATTACGCCAATACATTGGACCAACAATTTCTGAAAGCTGTAAAGGAAACAATAGCAGAGAATATGGATAATTCCGATTTCAATGTAGAATCACTTTGTGCCTCACAGAATATGAGCCGTTCCAGCTTTTACAACAAACTGAAGGCGCTGACAGACCAGGCTCCGGCAGACTATATCCGGCTGATCCGGTTAAAACGGGCGGCGCAATTGCTCTCCGAAGGACGTTACAACATCTCTGAGGTATCGGACATGACCGGGTTCAATGATGTAAAATACTTCCGCGAAGTATTCAAGAAATATTATAAAGTAAGCCCAAGCGGATACAGCAAAGGAGAAACGGGAGAAGATCCGGCTAAACTATAATAGTCCTAAAGAAACTTATTTTGAACAAAATTTAGGGGTTACACCTTAATATATAAAGCAGAAAATGCGTACTTTCGGGAGGTTCATCCATATTATTAATAAACCGACATATGATGAGAAAAATTAAGTTCATAGCCATCATCACGTTCTATATAGCTGTATTGCTGGTTATTGCAGTATATCTGCAAGATGGAAACGGAGTAATCTCTCATTTCTTCGAGAATACCAATCTATACATACGTAGTTTACGCAATGTACACGCTCCGGCTTTCCATCAAACGTATGACAATTATTTGCAACTTTTTCCGCTTATTCTTTTGTTTGGTTTGAAGCTAGGAGGTATAAAAGGCTGTTTCGGATGGAAACGGTTATTCACTTTCATAGTCCTTTCGGTTATACTGACACAACTGGTGGTAAACGGACTGAAACTCACCACAGGAGTCCTTCGCCCGGATGCCACTAATTATTTCTCTTTCCCGTCAGGACATACGGCAGCGGCATTCATGGCCGCCACCTTGTTTTACAAAGAATATGGATTCAAAGGATACTGGGTAGGACTGGTAGCCTATGCAGCAGCCATCGTGACGGGATTTACCCGCATCTTGAACAATCGTCACTGGTTATTTGATGTTATTATTGGTGCTGCTTTGGGAATATTGCTTACCGATCTCGCTTTCCGGCTGGTGCAGCTCATATTCAAAGACCGGGGCGTTATCCAGCATAAATAAAGACCGTAAACCAATACATCCATATGATTCCATGCACGGATAGCCGGTAATTAATACAATCAGTATGAATGTCCACTCAAATAATTCCCCTATATTTGTATTCTCTTAAAATTTGAATAGAACAGACTATGGGAATGGTAATAGGTATAGACGTAGGCGGAAGCACCACCAAAATAATAGGTGTGGACAAGGAAGGCATAAAGCATCCTATGATTGTAAGGGCTGAAGACCCCATCACCTCTTTGTTTGGTGCTTTCGGCAAGTATATATATGATAACGGAATCAACCTGAGTGACATTGAAAAAGTAATGCTGACAGGTGTGGGAAGTGCTTATGTAAATCAACCATTATACGGATTACCCACCGATCATACGGACGAATTTCTTGCAAACGGATTAGGAGCGCATTATGGTTCCCAATTGCAGGATCTTATTGTGGTAAGTATGGGTACGGGAACCTCTTTTGTCAAAGTGGAAGGAGAAGCTATCTCTCACATAGGCGGAATAGGAATTGGCGGAGGAACCATTCAGGGGCTATCCCGCCTATTGCTAAAGACACAGGATATTCATCAAGTGGTAAAAATGGCCGAGAAAGGTATAATAGAAAACATTGATTTACAAATCAAAGATATTTGTAACACTCCCCTTCCCGGACTTCCTTTGGATGCTACCGCATCAACTTTCGGCAAGGCAAACTCTAATGCCTCTATGGAGGATGTGGCAGCCGGAATCATTCATATGGTGCTACAGTCTATAGGACAATCGGTTATATTGGCTGCATTAAACAGTCACATCAAAGATTTTGTTCTGATTGGGAATCTGGCAAAGATGCCACAGTGTAAGGAGATATTTCCGGTTATGGAAGAGATGTATCAATGCCGCTTCTGGATACCCGAATATGCAGAATATCGCACAGCACTGGGTGCAGCACTAGTTTATACATATCATAAAAAGAAATAAAAAAACATTCATATCCCTCACTAATCATCACGCGAAGGGAAACATTCCCTTGTATTCTCTCAGCCTATAACTTTCCCATCCCATGCAGGGTCGCGAGGGATATCACCCCGCACGGGGCCGGGATAGACGCAAAAAAGCCTCCAGAACAATTAAGTTCTGAAGGCTTTCTGTAAAACGGCGACTAC
>CAVJPC010000027.1:0-4318 GCA_963651205.1 Bacteroidaceae bacterium | reverse complement strand
CTTCACGGTTGTATGAAGGACGTTGCGGACGGTCGCCATAAGAACGCTGCGGACGGTCACCACCTTCGCTGTTAAAGCGCGGGCGATAAGGACGGTCGCCACCTTCACGGTTGTATGAAGGACGTTGCGGACGGTCGCCATAAGAACGCTGCGGACGATCACCACCTTCGCTGTTAAAGCGCGGGCGGTAAGGACGGTCGCCACCTTCACGGTTGTATGAAGGACGTTGAGGGCGGTCGCCATAAGAACGCTGCGGACGATCTTCACTATTACTATTAAATCTCGGACGATAAGGACGGTCGCCACCTTCACGATTGTATGAAGGACGATTGTATCCACCTTCTCTGTTATAACTTCTGTTACCATCACGGCCGGCGTCTGTATTCTCGCTCTTGGAGTCTTCGCGCCATTCTTCGTTTTCTGTGCTCATTTTCTTATTCGAATAAAAATTAAACTTTTGGCCTCACGGCCTGATTTCAAACACTTATATTATATATAACAATAATCACCCTTAAATTCCCGTATACGAATGGGGAGTGATTACTCTTAATTCTTTTTTTATTTCTTCACTGACATCCAGTCCTTCGATAAACTCCTTGATCGAAGCTTCTGTAATAGCCTGATTGGTACGAGTCAATGCCTTCAGGGCTTCGTACGGATGCGGGTAAGCCTCACGACGAAGAATAGTCTGAATAGCCTCAGCCACTACACTCCAACAGTTATCGAGGTCACGGCAGATTGCGGTCTCGTTCAGCAACAGCTTGCGCAATCCCTTCAACGAACTCTGGATAGCGATCACAATATGTCCGAACGGAGTACCTACATTACGCAATACGGTAGAATCCGTCAAGTCACGCTGCAAACGTGATACGGGAAGTTTCACTGCGAGGTGTTCCAGAATAGCATTAGCCATACCCAAGTTACCCTCCGCATTTTCAAAGTCAATCGGATTCACCTTATGCGGCATTGCGCTCGATCCTACCTCTCCGGCCTTGATTTTCTGCTTGAAATATTCCATTGAGATATATTGCCAGAAGTCACGGTTCATATCAATCATTACCGTATTAATACGTTTCATGGCATCGAAGATAGCCGACAGGTTATCATAATTTGAAATCTGTGTTGTATATTCTTCGCGTTCCAATCCCAGTTTCTCTGCAACAAAGCGATTTCCGAATGCTTTCCAATCATATTCGGGATAAGCCACATGGTGTGCATTATAATTTCCGGTTGCACCACCGAACTTAGCTGTTACAGGACATGCCTTCAGAGTTGCCAACTGGCGTTCCAGCCGGTAAACAAAAACCATGACTTCTTTACCCAAGCGTGTCGGAGATGCCGGCTGACCGTGAGTTTTGGCAAGCATCGGAATAGTTTCCCATTCGGCAGCATATGTCTTCAACTGAGCAATCAGTTCCTCAATCAGCGGATAATAAACCTGCTCCAACGCCTCTTTGATAGAGAGAGGAATTGAAGTGTTGTTAATATCCTGCGAGGTCAGTCCGAAATGGATAAATTCCTTGTATTTGTCCAACCCGCCTAACTTATCAAACTCTTCTTTCAGGAAATACTCTACGGCCTTTACATCGTGATTAGTCACACTTTCAATATCTTTAATGCGCTGTGCATCGGCTTCCGTAAAATTACGATAGATATTGCGTAATGACTCGAACACACTCTTATCAATTCCTTTCAGTTGCGGCAACGGAAGTTCACACAAAGTAATAAAATACTCTACTTCTACCTGCACGCGGTATTTAATCAACGCATATTCGGAAAAATATGCCGCTAAAGCTTCAGCCTTGCCTCTATATCGGCCGTCAATCGGAGATATGGCCGTAAGTAAATCAAGTTTCATATTGTCGTTTAGATAATTATCAGGTTGCAAAATTAACTCTTTTTCCTGAGTTATAAGGCATAAGGAGTGAGAAAGTTTGTATAAAAGAGACTAAAATAACGATGAGTGATCTATGACAAACGGTGAACAGCCCGCATTATAATATTGCCGCAAGCAGTTCACCGTTCCTCATTTATCGTTGATCACTTATTATTCCGTGTCGATCACAGTCCGTCAATCATTCATCATCAATTATTCAGTTTCATCAGCACCGGTGTCTTCACCGTCTTCACCTCGGCCTGAGGAACTTCATTCAATTGTTCAAAAATAACAATCTTATTTGTTCCTTTCTTCAACCACACTCCCGGGATATAAAGGGTTTGCTGCGGTCCCACCTTCCAATAGCGCCCGATGTTGACACCATTTACAAAGATGATACCTTTTCCCCAATTTTCCATATCGATAAATGTATCTCCGACGTTATCCAACGTAAAGGTCCCTTCATAAAGCACCGGACAACCTTTCAGTTTTGCGGCCTCAGCAGGCACATTCGCATGTGCATCAGCTTTCAGTTTTGCCAGGTCGGGCATTTCGCTCATCGGCAACTGATACATATCCCACTCACCTGTAATTTCCTTACCCGCTATCTTGACCGGACTAATGATACCCTTGGTATTATGCACAATTTCACTACCATAATTAATACGTCCCATATTTTCAACCAGTATCTGCAAAGTAGCATTAAACGGCACCTCAATCTCCATTGAATAAGTCTTGGTATTCCGGTTCAACACACCTACCTGCTCTCCATCCACATACACAACCGCATAGTCACGCAGTCCCGGTATCTCAAGCGTTCCACTGATAGGTTGATTAAAATGACGGGTATATAACACATATCCATACCCTTGATTCAACTGCTCAAAAGTCAAAGGAGTATCGGCCGACACCGGCTTTTGCTTTTCGGCGAATGCCAATACATCAGCAACTTTGGTCAATTTGATAGAGGGGATCTCAATAACCGGATTTGGAGCCGGAGCCTCGGGGACCGTGTATTTAACGTATTTTCTGATCACGTTACGGATTGAATCATACTTCGGAGTCACCCAACCAGCTTCACTGATAGGAGCATCATAATCATAACTGGTCAGATCCGGCTGAATATCACGTTTCTTATCATAATTGGCACCACTTGTAAAGCCGAAATTAGTTCCTCCATGCACCATATAGAAATTGAAAGATACGTCATTCTGCAGATATTTCTCGGTCTGACGTGCAATTCCGGAAGCACCCACCTGTGGAAACGGTTCCGCCCAATGCGACAACCAACCCGGATAGAACTCAGCAACCATATACGGTCCCTTACCATCATGATATTGATTAACCACCTTTTTCAAGTTCTCAATATCACTTTCGCCATTCGCTGTAGGCAAGGCACCCGGTGTAGCTCCGCCTTCAAAAAGCCAGCTGCCATCAGAGGTAAACAAGGGTACATTAAATCCTGCGTCAGCCAATTGCTGTTTAATTTTGGCATTATAAGCACGATGCTCTTCCAAAGGTATATCTTTTCGTTGGGCAACGTACGAACCAAACTCGTTCTCACACTGCACCATCACGATCGGGCCACCTTTTGTGCACTGCAAATCGCCCACTTCCTTATAAAGCCGGTCAATATATGCCTTTGTATATTTCAGAAACTCCGGATTATCTCTCCTGATTTCCATTCCTTTCACATTCTGCAGCCACCAGGGATAGCCGCCAAATTCCCACTCGGCACAAACATAAGGGCCGGGGCGTAAAATAACCATCATTCCCTCTTCACCGGCTGTTTTTATAAACTCGGCCAAATTCTTGTCACCGGTAAAATCCCACTTCCCCGGCTCCAGTTCATGAAGATTCCAGAAAACATAAGTCGCAACCGTATTCAACCCCATACCTTTCATCATCTGTAAACGATGACGCCAATATTGATGAGGGATACGGGCATAGTGCATTTCACCAGAAAGAACAGGTGTCACTTTTCCATTACGATAGAAATGTCCGTCTTTGATTTCAAACGCAGACTTTGACTGCGAGAATGCACATAATGGCATGATAGCCAATAGCAAAAGTAAATAAATAGATTTTGTTCGCATGGTAGCATTAATAGGTTTGTTGATGAAGCAAAGTAAAGAAATAAATCACTTTTTCACCAACTTTCCCGTCGTTTTCTTATAAAAAATAACTTGAATTAATACACCGCAACCAGATCAGCCATAAAAAAGAAAGTCCTCACAGAAATATTCTGCAAAGACTCTATGTTGTGGGCGTTGACGGATTCGAACCGCCGACCCTCTGCTTGTAAGGCAGATGCTCTGAACCAGCTGAGCTAAACGCCCGATGTATCTTTCTCAAAGAATATATAGCAAAATTGAATCTCTTTTCAATGTGGGCGTTGACGGATTCGAACCGCCGACCCTCTGCTTGTAAGGCAGATGCTCT
>CAVJPC010000026.1:0-2043 GCA_963651205.1 Bacteroidaceae bacterium | reverse complement strand
TACATCCGAAAAAGAAACCGGGCTATCTTGTATCTCTTTGAGATGCCTGATTAGTCCGGCTTTATCCTTAAATAGAAAGGAAAGGATTTGAGCAGAAAGGGTAGATGGGATTTTCATGGAAAACTAAATTGTGATTGATGATCATGTTTGTGGTGGCATTCCCGGCACCTGATTGTAATGTTATTTACATCCCAGGCTAATTCCGATTGGCCTCTTTTTTGACATTCACTTACTGGAATATCGTGTGAACAATCAAGTGGAATACCTGCAGCCTCATTTCTATGACATTCCTCACAGAAAAGATAGCCATATTTTTCAATCATCTGGGCTATCTTCTTTTCTTTGGCTGCTCTAATCCGGCGGTCTATGACCGATTTAAGAACATATTCGCCGGAGCTGGTCATGTATGAGTTCATCAAAAATTAATAAGGTTCTTTTCAAATTCTTCAACTGAAATGTTTTTGAGGAAGTATTTAAATAATACGTCCTTTACACGTTCGTATAGGTTTTGAAATTCGTCTTCGTCCATTTTATCGAAAGCAATAGACTTCGGAACTTCAATCCACTCTTTCCGGGCAATCGAGTATATCGGCTCACACCATCCAGCAGCTACTTCAACGGTCTTGCGGAATAACTCGATGTTGTGTTTGAAATGCTCTGCCGCTCTTTCGTTTTGGTATTCCCATGCGAGATTAATAAGTGCGAAATATTTTTTGTGAAAGGAAAGGTTTCGAGGTCGCTTGATAGTGGCCTCGTAAACCTCTCCGATTTTCAACTTTTTCTTTTCCTCGAAATCTTCATCGAAGAGTGGTTTCAGACCAACGGAAGTGTTAAGGAGTTTGATTTTCATGGTTAGAATGGCAGACTGTCGTCATCGTCTGCCTGTGACGGGGAATTATTTACTTCGGATTGTCTTTCTGTTTGCTGGTTCTGCTTTTCTCCGGAAGAACAGAACACGAGTTTATCAGCCCAGATAGTTATGTCCGGGATGGCTTCACCTGTGTTTTTACTGACATAAGCAGAAAAGTAGGGATTGCCACGTACCCAAACCTTTTTCCCCTTTGTAAGGTATGCGGTCAACTTACCTTCGCTGTCGTATTTCATTACCCGGAGCCATGTTGTCCTATCTTTCCCATCTGATGTTTTTTCTGTTACACCGATTGAAAATGAGGCGTATGCCTTGCCCCCTATTGTTTTCTGCTCGGCATCCTTGCCGATGTTACCTATGGCTTGTAGTTCTATCATTTTAATATAGTTCTATAAAAATTTCATTTAAAAACCGATAGTATTAGCTTATCAATAGTTCATTTGATATTTATGTTCTTTATTAATAAGTCAAACTCTGATTCCCGTTCGATGGCTTCGTTGGTTCCGCCAGTTATAATGTTAGATACTTCGCGCTTGTCTTGGATTAGTTTGTATATATCTTCGTCGATAGTGTTTTTACCGAGAAAATAGATACAGTTTACGGTAGACTTGGCTCCAATCCGGTGACAGCGGTCTTCTGCTTGATCTGTATCGGCCGCTGTCCATGGCAACTCAACAAATGCGACATTAGAGGATGCTGTGAGTGTCAATCCTACGCCGGCGGCTTTGATGGAACAAATGATTAACGTAGTTTCAGAATCATTTTGAAAAGCATCAATGTTTCGTTGCCTTGTTGTCATGTCATCATCTCCGGTTATCGTCACAGCTTCCGGGAATGCTTGTAACAGATATCCAGCTACTTCTTTCTGATGAATGAATACAACTAATTTTTCGCCGGATTCTAAAACATCCGTTATGTAGTCTTTCACTGCGTTCAGCTTCCCGCGTGCGGAAATATTTTTAAGAACTCCGATTCTTACCATTACTTCACCACGCATGGAACGGGCAACTTGTGCATCCGTTGCCGACTTATATTTTTTCAGATAGTCGGCAAGATCTGAAAGTGCCGAATTGTATTCGTTTTGGTTGTCTATTTCGCAAAGTACTGTGGTACGTATCTTGTCTGGCAAATCTTTCAGATCTTGCCGACTATCTGAAAAAATATAAGTCGGCAAC
>CAVJPC010000025.1:0-2092 GCA_963651205.1 Bacteroidaceae bacterium | reverse complement strand
CGAATCAGACTATCCCTAAAAGTTCCCCAAAAAGATGTTCCTTTCTGACGGTAGGAATAATAATCACTCGGATAATACTTATCCAAAGAATCGGGAACCTTCTCTATTTGCAAACAACCACATACCGGACATTTAAAATAAGAAAACTCATCTCCTGTTCCAAACATCATTTCTCGACCGATATAGGGAATATTGCCTACTGCATTAGTACAAATCCTACATTGATAGCTCATAGTATTATTATAAAGGTAACAAATCAGAGTGCAACACATTGCATTATCCAGTATCGACTCTTAAGGCAAAGATAGAGGATATTTTTTACTCTAATAGTTGTTTACGTAAAAATTATCCTATTTTACGTAACAAATACAATAACTTTCTTGTTGTTTATTCATAAGTATTAACTGAACTCACTTTGTATCAACAATCTATAAATCGCAAACCCATGAAGATACATGAATATCAAGCAAAGCAATTATTTGCCACCTACGGCATCCCGGTAGAAAAGCATTTGTTATGTGAAACTCCTGCCGAAGTTCGCACAGCTTTTAAAGAGCTAGGCAACAAGTCTGCTGTGGTGAAGGCACAAGTACTGACCGGCGGTCGCGGCAAAGCCGGTGGCGTGAAGCTGGTGCACAATGAAGAAGAAGCCTTTAAGCAAGCAAATGCCATACTGAATATGGAAATCAAAGGATTACCGGTCAAAAAAGTATTGTTAAGTGAAGCGGTAGATATTAAATCAGAATATTACGTAATCTTTACCATCGACCGCAATACACGTTCCGTGATTCTAATGTTAAGTGCTGCGGGTGGTATGGACATCGAAGAAGTGGCGCGCCTGAACCCTGAGAAAATTCACCGCTTCCTCATTGACCCTTTCATCGGATTGCCCGATTTTCTGGCACGCCAATATGCATTTACCCTATTCCGGGAAATTGAAAGTGTAAATTCCATGGCTGTAATCTTACAGTCGCTTTACCGCCTTTTTGTAGAAAAAGATGTATCACTGGCTGAAATCAATCCGCTGGTATTGACCAACAAAGGGACACTTGTAGCCATTGACGGCAAGCTCGTCTTCGATGATAATGCGCTATACCGCCACCCGGACATATCCGCTCTGAACGAACCTACCGAAGAAGAGCGAACCGAAGCCTACGCCCGTTCTTGCGGATTCAGCTACGTACGAATGGATGGAAGCATCGGCTGTATGGTAAACGGTGCCGGACTGGCTATGGCTACCATGGATTTAATCAAACTTTATGGTGCCGAACCTGCCAATTTTCTTGATATCGGTGGTAGTTCCAATCCACGCAAAGTAACCGATGCCATGCAACTGTTGCTTGCCGATCCCAAGGTTTGTGTAGTACTGATAAACATCTTCGGCGGAATCACTCGTTGCGACGACGTAGCCCAAGGACTTATCCAGGCCTTCGAGATGCTGAAGCCGACTATCCCGATAGTAGTGCGACTTACGGGAACCAATGAACAAGAAGGCCGTGCCCTCCTTGCCGGTAAGCAATTCTTTATAGCTCAAAGCCTGGAAGAGGCAGCACAAAAAGCTGTGAATTTATTTAATGAACTACCTTAAAAGACACCAAACCATGAGTATATTGATTAACAAATCAACCCGAGTGATTGTACAAGGCATCACCGGACGGGACGGACAATTTCACGCATTGCGAATGAAAGCATACGGAACACAAATAGTAGGCGGCACTTCACCCGGCAAAGGCGGTTCCAATGTATCGGATATTCCGGTATTCAACACGATGAAAGAAGCTGTGGCTGCTACCGCTGCCGACACTTCTATCATTTTCATACCCGCACGCGCAGCCGCCGACGCCATTATGGAAGCTGCCGATGCAGGCATACGGCTGATAGTCTGCATTTCCGAGGGGATACCGACACAAGACGTTATCCGCGCTTATCGTTTTGCCCGTGAACGAGGGGCACAGCTCATCGGCCCCAATTGCCCCGGATTGATTGTACCCGGAGAAAGCCTGATAGGAATATTACCCGGTTCTATTTTCAAGCCGGGGCATACTGCTGTTATCAGCCGCAGTGGTACACTGACATACGAAGTAGTCTCTTT
>CAVJPC010000024.1:0-2046 GCA_963651205.1 Bacteroidaceae bacterium | reverse complement strand
GGTCTACAGGATGTTTTTGCATGAATCGGTAGATACGGGCTATCGCCTGAAACTTATCATTGAAACGGTAGTCGATGAACATGATAGCCTTATGGCAGTGGTACTGGAAATTTAATCCCTCACCCAGCATTTCCGATTTGGCGGCCAGATATTTCAATCTTCCCTCTTTAAAGTCCGCTATCACCTTGTCGGCTTCCTCATCATCCTGTGAACCGTAGACAGCCTTACATCCGGGAATTGCCTTGCAGAGTGCTTCACGTTCACTCTCAAGGTCATGCCACAAAAGAAAATGCTCGTCTTTATTCTCTGGTCTATTAATGATTTCTACTACACGGGATATTTTCTCAGTCATGTTGTCCCTACGTTCTTTCGCTGCATCGGCCAGACCGAGAGCCGCTTCACGGAACATCTTGACCTGTCCGTCACGGTCTGTACCGGCAGTGGAGTTATCCACGCTTACCACTTCTTCATGTACCCGCAGTTCCGGCAGTTCATATCCGGTATCTGGATAACCGAGGTCAGACGGTTTGGTGAGGAACAATGCCCATGTTGACACCCATAGCCAAAACTCTTTCTCTTTATGTGGATAGAGAGTAAGATTGTTCGCTTTCGTGCTGTCACGCTGGAAGAACCTTGTAAGTGCCTGTCCTGTGTCCATCACACCGAGATATCCGGCATAATGTATCAGCTCCTTGTATCTGTTGGGCGATGGTGTGGCAGTAGCAACAAAGCGAAAAGGGACATCTGCAAACAGTGGCAGAAACTCCTGGTAAGTCTTCGTACCGAACCCCCTCAATACGCTCGCTTCATCCAATGAGGCAACGGTAAAGTAGGAAGGTTCTATTCTTACTCCGTCCTCACCGTCACGGACGCGCTCATAGTTGGTAATCATTATATCACACTTGCAGGCTCTTACTTCGCTCATGGTCCTGACATACTTAACTGTCATGTTCATGTGCTCATTAGCTTGGGTGATAAACTCTACTACTACACGCTTGGGGCAAACAATTAGAGCTTTCCCGAAATACTGATTGATTATAACTCTGCATATCTCCAATTGGGTAACGGTTTTCTGCATACCGAAACTGGAGAATATGGCACGGCAACCACCGGATACCGCCCAACGGACGGTATCTTTCACATGGGGGTACAAGGACGGAGTTAACAATTCTTCTGACACTTCGAAGCCTGTCTGGTGGCTGATGGCCATCTTGTCTTTTAGAAAATCTATATAGTCTTTCATTATGCTACTTCTTTTAATTTCTTCAGTCTCAATTCTCTTAACCTGCCGCAAAGAGCCTCAGTATTCTTTTTTGCCTGAGTCACTTCAACAGCATTTCCTATGAATTTCTTCTGGTCAGCCTGTGTGCCAACCAACACATAATTTTCAGGAAAGCCCATGATACGCTTCAGTTCGGGAATACGTAGCATCCGCATTTTAATATCCACTATGCCATACAGGGCCATGAACTCCTTTATCTTTCGGGTCATTGGGCTGTCAGTGTCGTATATTTCAATAGCTACTTGTCCGGTTTCGGTTGCAACCAAATATGGCGGCATCTTATCCATCCTTGCTATAAGGGTGAAGCAGGGATGGTCAACAGAACCACCGGAACTGTTGAATTGCGGATTCATCAGGTAATGCCACTTTCGATTAGCTGTTATGGTCTGGGACGGTTCGTCAATGCTGCTACCGATATTGGAGAAAGCAGTATTCATAAGCCAAGGCTTACACGTTATCAGTTTTTGCTTGGGATTGGTTAAAATTGCCGGACAAATATTGTCAACGCTTGTATGTTGTCCCCCACCGGAATACTCATTAGTGATAAACCTTGGAGATACTAAAGAAAGCCTGTCTTTGGTTAGAAGCGTAGGACACGGTTCGTTGATGTCCTTACCGGCATCGTTGAAGTTGTAAGAGCACATAAATCGGCTTTCTATCAATGCAAATCTGTCCTTGGTTGTCACAGTTGGTGCAGGCAACTCTACCGAATGATTATGACCATTCCCGTAATAAGCGGAAACAAAGGCATGATGGTCTTTACA
>CAVJPC010000023.1:0-10945 GCA_963651205.1 Bacteroidaceae bacterium | reverse complement strand
AGGTCCCACCATTACTTTGTATGAGATTACTCCGGCAGAAGGTGTGCGCATCTCGAAAATCAGGAATCTGGAAGACGATATCGCATTAAGCTTGTCGGCACTGGGTATCCGTATCATTGCCCCTATACCGGGTAAAGGTACTATCGGTATTGAAGTACCGAATGCCAATCCGCGCATTGTACCGATGCAGTCTATCCTGAACAGCAAAAAGTTCCAGGAAACGACTTACGAACTACCCGTAGCGTTAGGTAAAACGATTACCAACGAAGTCTTTATGGTGGATTTGGCCAAAGCTCCCCATATGCTGGTGGCAGGTGCTACCGGACAGGGTAAATCTGTGGGATTGAACGCTATCGTCACTTCACTGCTCTATAAAAAACATCCGGCGGAACTGAAGTTCGTGATTGTAGACCCGAAGAAAGTGGAGTTTGCCATCTATGCTCCCATTGAAAAGCATTTCCTGGCCAAACTGCCCGATGGAGAAGACGCAATTATCACCGACGTCACCAAAGTGGTGCAAACCCTGAACTCACTGTGTATAGAAATGGACGCACGTTACGACTTGCTGCGTAAAGCCGGCTGCCGTAATATAAAGGAATATAACGCGAAGTTTATCAACCGGCAGTTGAACCCGGAAAAGGGACACCGCTTTATGCCATATATCGTGATTATCATTGACGAGTTTGGTGACTTGATTATGACTGCGGGCAAAGAAGTGGAATTGCCTATCTGCCGTATTGCCCAGCTGGCCCGTGCGGTAGGCATACACGCCATTATCGCCACCCAGCGTCCGACAACGAATATTATCACCGGTACCATCAAGGCAAACTTCCCGGCACGTGTGGCATTCCGTGTGGCTGCCATGATGGATTCACGTACAATTCTGGACCGTTCGGGAGCGCAGCAACTGATTGGTAAGGGTGATATGCTTTACTTGCAAGGCAATGACCCCGTGCGTGTACAATGTGCCTTCGTGGATACGCCCGAAGTAGAGAAGATAGCCAATTACATCAGTAAACAGCAAGGATATACCACAGCATTCATGCTGCCCGAATATGTAGGTGAAGAGAGCGAAAGCGGCGTAGGCGAAGTGGACATGAACCGGCTGGACCCCATGTTTGAAGATGCCGCCAGACTGGTGGTAATTCACCAGCAAGGCTCTACCTCATTGATTCAGCGCAAATTTTCTATTGGTTACAACCGTGCCGGACGCATTATGGACCAATTGGAAAAGGCGGGAATTGTAGGTCCCACTCAGGGAAGCAAGGCGCGTGATGTGCTCTGTATGGACGAAACCGACCTGGAAATGAAATTGAACAATCTGCAACAATAAATTGTTTAATAATGTCATGATTAAAATGAAAAGAACCTATTTACTGGCATTAACCTTCTTGTTTTCGGTTAGCCTGTTCGCCCAAAAGGACAAACAGGCACGGGAAGTATTGGAGAAAACCGCCAATGCCCTGCAACAAGCCGGAGGCATACGTGCTACCTTTGAAGGTAGCAATAACGGAACATTGTTGTTAAAAGGTGACCAATTTTATCTGAACAGTGGCGGCGTGCAAAGCTGGTTTGACGGAAAAACGCAATGGAGTTACCTGGAAAGCAGCGAGGAAGTAAACGTAAGCAACCCTACCCCGGAAGAGCTGCAAACCATCAACCCCTATGCTTTGTTATCCATTTATAAAAATGGATACAATTATAAGTATGCCGGAACAAAAACCCGCAATGGCAGACAGGGATTCGAAGTGATACTGACTCCTGAACAGAAACAGGATATAGCAACCATCACTTTATTTGTTTCGAAAACGTACCAGCCTTTATATATGAAGGTGGAACAAAGCAATAAAGCGTCAAACGAGATTATAGTCACTTCTTATCAAACCAACCAGCCGCTGGATAACGCGACCTTTAAGTTTGATAAAAAGAAATTCCCGAATGCCGAAGTGATCGATTTACGCTAAAAAGAAAGATTCAAGATAGAGAGACAGATAACATTCAACAAATTAAACTAAGTAAAGAAATAAGTATTATGAGTACAGAAAAAGTAAAATGCCTTATTATCGGCTCAGGTCCTGCCGGCTACACCGCCGCCATTTATACAGGACGCGCTAACATTGCCCCGGTCTTATATGAAGGTATACAGCCCGGCGGTCAGTTGACCATCACTACCGAGGTAGAGAATTTCCCGGGTTACCCTGAAGGAATCAGCGGAACCCAATTGATGGAAGACTTGCGCAAACAAGCAGAACGCTTTGGCGCGGATATCCGCAACGGAATCGCAACTTCCGCTGATCTGAGCAAACGCCCTTACCGCATCACCATTGATGATGAAAAAGTGATTGAAGCAGAAACGATCATTATATCTACGGGAGCTACTGCCAAATACCTGGGATTGGAAGATGAACAGAAATATGCAGGAATGGGTGTAAGCGCCTGTGCTACCTGTGACGGATTCTTCTATCGCAAGAAAACCGTAGCCGTAGTCGGCGGCGGAGATACCGCTTGTGAAGAAGCCATCTACTTGGCAGGACTGGCCAAACAGGTTTACCTGATTGTCCGTAAACCTTTCCTGCGTGCTTCAAAAATTATGCAGGCACGTGTGATGAACCATCCTAACATCAAAGTATTGTTTGAACACAATGCCGTAGGTCTGTATGGAGAGAACGGAGTGGAAGGTGTCCACCTGGTAAAACATCAGGGCGAATGCAACGAAGAGCGTTACGACCTGCCTATCGACGGATTTTTCCTGGCTATCGGTCACAAACCCAACTCGGACATCTTCAAGCCTTATCTGGAAACAGACGAAGTAGGTTACATTGTTACCGAAGCCGGTACTCCGCGTACCAAAGTTCCCGGTGTATTCGCTGCCGGTGATGTGGCCGACCCGCACTACCGTCAGGCTATCACTGCCGCCGGAAGTGGCTGCAAAGCTGCTATAGAGGCAGAAAGATATTTGTCTGCCAACGACTTGTTATAACCTAAAAAATAAACTAAAACCCACAACAAACACTATGACACATTTTCTAAGGAAGATGGCAGCTGCCTGGATCATCATACTGGGCAGCGTGTCGGTGGGCTTTGCACAACAGCAAATGCCACCCATCCCTACGGACCCTAACGTCCGCATCGGTAAATTGGACAACGGATTAACTTATTACATCCGCCACAACGAACTCCCCGAAAAAAGAGCCGATTTCTATATCGCTCAAAAAGTAGGGTCCATCCTGGAAGAAGATAACCAGCGAGGTCTGGCACACTTTCTGGAACACATGTGCTTCAACGGTACAAAAAACTTCCCAGACAAAGCATTGATCAAGTATCTGGAAAGCATCGGAGTGAAATTCGGAGAAAACCTGAATGCCTATACCAGTATAGACGAAACGGTTTACAACATTTCTAATGTTCCGGTAATTCGTGACGGAATAATAGACTCCTGCCTCCTGATTCTGCATGACTGGGCAGATGATTTAACACTGGCTCCCAAAGAAATAGACAGCGAACGCGGTGTTATCCATGAAGAATGGCGTACCAGCACAGGAGCCATGATGCGTATGCTGGAAAGAATGATGCCCACCATGTATCCCGACAGCAAATATGCTTACCGCCTGCCCATCGGTACCATGGAGGTAGTGGACAATTTCCCTTATCAGGCATTGCGCGACTACTATGAAAAGTGGTATCGCCCTGACCAGCAAGGTGTCATCGTGGTAGGTGATATAGATGTAGATAAAGTGGAAGCTCAGATCAAATCTATCTTCTCCCCCATCAAGATGCCGGAAAATGCAGCCAAACGCGAATATTTCCCTGTACCGGACAACAAGGAGCCGTTAATCGCCATCGACAAGGACAAAGAACAGACAGTTCCCGTAATTTACTTGTTCTTTAAGCATGATGCCGTGACCGGCGAACAGAAGAAAAATATGGATTATTTAGTATTGAACTACATGAAATCCATGATTGAAAATATGCTGAACGCCCGTTTGGGAGAATTAATCCAATCGGCCAATCCTCCTTTCATTGAGGCACAAGTTTCTGACGGAGAATTCTTCCTTGCCAAATCCAAAGATGCATTCAGCGGACTGGCTGCCAGCAAAGAAGATGGTATTGATACGGCACTGGCCTCACTGCTTCGTGAAATAGAACGTATGCACAAATACGGTTTCACTGCTTCTGAATATGCACGCGCCAAGGCAGACTATCTGCGTATGCTGGAATCTGCCTACAATGAACGTAACAAGACGAAAAACGATTCTTATGTAGACGAATATGTACGCCATTTCATTGACAATGAACCGATTCCGGGCATTGACACTGAATATGCCATTATGAACCAAATTGTCCCTAATATTCCGGTAGAGGCCATCAATAGTTTGATTCCTAGCCTGGTTACTGACAGCAACATGGTAGTAGGTGTGTTCTGCCCTGAAAAAGAAGGGATGAAATATCCTACCAAAGAAGATATCTTGTCAGTTATCAATAAAGTAAAGGCTGAAAACATCACAGCCTATGAAGACAAAGTTTCTGACGAACCGCTCGTTGCAGAAAAGCCTCAGGGAGGCAAGATTCAAAAGAGCGAAAACGGTCCGTTCGGATCTACTATCCTGACCTTGTCCAATGGTGTGCGTGTTATTTTGAAACCGACAGATTTCAAAGCAGACGAAATCAAAATGAAAGCATTCAGCCCCGGCGGAAGTTCTTTGTTCCCCGACGATGAAGCTATCAATATCAATGTCATGAACTCTGTAGCACGTGTCGGTGGTTTGGGTAACTTCAGCAATGTAGATCTGGAAAAAGTTCTGGCTGGTAAAAAAGCCAGTGTCAGTGCATCGGTCAACGGAAACACGGAAGGATTAAGCGGAAACTGCTCACCGAAGGATTTCGAAACTTTGATGCAGCTGGTTTATTTGTCATTCACCGCTCCACGTGTGGATAATGATGCTTTCACTTCATTCAAGAACCGTTTGCAAGCATCTCTGGCAAACCAAGAAGCCAACCCGATGACAGCCTTGCAAGATACTTTGCAAAAAGCGCTTTATATGGGGCATCCACGTGCAATCCGCATGAAAGCCGATATGGTGGACAAAATTGACTATGCCAAGATTATGGATATGTACAAAGACCGTTTCAAAGATGCCAGCGACTTTACATTCATTTTTGTAGGAAATATCAAACCGGAAGAGGTGGAACCGCTGATTGAAACCTATTTAGGCGCTTTGCCATCCATCAACCGCAAGGAAACTTTCCGCGACAACAAGTTAGATATACGTCAGGGTGACTATAAAAATGTATTCAGCAAACAACTGGAAACTCCGAAAGCCACCGTATTGGTAATCAATAACGGCAAGTGTGCCTATACGCTGAAAAATCAGATCATGATGAGCATGCTTTCACAAATTCTGGACATTATCTATACTGAAAATGTACGTGAAAAAGAAGGCGGAACGTATGGCGTAAGCGCGTATGGCAATCTGAGCAAATATCCGAAAGAAGAAGCAGTGCTGCAAATCTATTTCGATACCGACCCTGCCAAACGTGCAAAAATGACGGACATCATCCTGAACGAACTGAAAAAGTTTGCTAATGAAGGCCCCTCTGCCGAAAATCTGAACAAGGTGAAGGAATTTAAACTGAAGAAGCATAAGGAAGACACTAAAGAAAATGGCTATTGGTTAAGCGTACTGGATGAATATCTCTGGGAAAATACAGATATGAATACCGGCTATGAAGATCTGGTAAACAGCATTACCGCCAAAGATCTGCAAGAATTTACCAAAGCCTTGCTGGATCAGAACAACCGTATAGAAGTAAGCATGACTTCGGAAGAAGCAAAATAATCCCATCCAAGCCTATGCTTCTATCTATTATAAGACAGAATCAAAAACTTGCAGCCAAGCGGAATCCTGCATTCGACAGGAACCGCTTTGCCAAGTTTTTAATTTACTTTATGATTGCATTTTGGGCAGCATACCTCATCTTTATAGGGGTTATGCTGTCCTTTGCTTTTGAAGGTATCTTCCCCAGCATGGAGCCCTACCATATCATGAACCAGGGGTTGGTCTATCTTCTGATACTTGATTTCTTGCTACGCTTCATGCTGCAACCGGCCATGTCGCAAGAAATCAAACCCTACCTGCTTATGCCGGTAAAGAAGAATAAGCTGGTGGATACCCTGTTATTGCAATCGGGCATCAGCAGCTATAATTTCTTTTGGTTTTTCCTGATCGTACCTTTTGCCCTGCTCACCATCGTCCGTTTCTATGGCTTCACAGGAATCTTATGCTACCTGGCAGGCATATGGTTGCTGATGGTAATGAACAGCTACTGGTACTTGATATGCAAGACTTTGCTGAACGAAAAACTGCTATATATACTTCTCCCTATCGGAGTCTACGGATTATTGGCTGCCGCTGAATTTATTCCGGAAGGGAATCCGGTTTCCACTTTCATGATGAATTTTGGGGAAGGATTTATAGAAGGAAATATAGCTGCCTATCTGGGTGTCATAGCGGTCATTCTGCTGCTCGTGCTGGTCAACCGCAAACTACAACTGCACTTCATCTATAATGAAATAGCTAAAGTGGAAGATACCAAGATGAAGCATGTATCCGAATACAAATTCCTGGACCGATATGGCGATGTAGGCGAATATCTGCGCCTGGAGCTGAAACTGTGTTTCCGTAACAAAACCGTGAAGACACAATTCCGCATGGGATTTATCGTCATGCTCGCCTTTTCGGCACTGATTGCCTTTACGGATGTGTATGACGGAACAGGAATGATAAACTTTATCTGCATTTACAATTTTGCCATTTTAAGTATCATGACCCTGGGACAGGTAATGTCTTTTGAGGGCAACTACCTGGACGGCCTCATGAGCCGCAAGGAGTCTATCTATAACTTGCTCCGCGCCAAGTATTACCTGAACTGCCTCATTGTATTCATCCCTTTCCTGATTATGATGATCCCAGTAGCCAAAGGCAAGATTCCTTTCCTCATGGCTGTATCCTACCTGCTGTTTACGGCAGGGTTCGTATTTGCCATGATGCTACAGCTGGCTGTGTACAATAAAAAGACACTCCCGCTGAATGCCAATGTCATGCGGAGCAACCGGGGAAGTTCCCTGTTTCAGACCATTATCATCTCATGCGCCTTCTTCCTGCCTCTGATAATCAATAAAGCCCTGACGGCTTTCTTTGAGCAGGACACGGCATGCATCATCATGATGGTTATAGGACTGTTACTGATAGCAACTCACAACATCTGGATAAAGAATATCTATAACCGTTTCATGAAGCGCCGTTATGAGAATATGGAGGGCTTCCGTGACTCACGTTAAAAAGAATTGCGTATGAATATCACAATAGACCAATTACAAAAAAACTTCGGCCCGAAAGTAGCCGTAGATATAGAAAGCTATGCCATACAAAGTGGTGATATGCTGGGACTGGTGGGAAACAATGGTGCAGGAAAAACCACCTTGTTCCGCCTGATGCTGGATTTGCTGAAAGCAGACCACGGCAGTGTGTGCATTGGCGATATAAACGTCAGCAAAAGCGAAGAATGGAAGAATGTGACAGGTGCTTTCATTGATGAAGGTTTCCTGATAGACTATCTCACCCCGGAAGAATATTTCTACTTCGTAGGAAAAATGTATGGGCTGAAAAAGGAAGAGGTGAATGAACGGGTTGCCAGGTTCGAGCGTTTCATGAACGGCGAGGTCATCGGGCAAAAGAAACTAATCCGCAACTACTCGGCAGGCAACAAACAGAAAATAGGCATCATCTCGGCCATGCTGCACGAACCGCAGATACTGATTCTGGATGAACCGTTCAATTTTCTGGACCCCAGTTCACAATCCATTATCAAGCATATATTGAAGGCTTATAATGAAGAAACCGGAGCCACGGTACTGGTTTCCAGTCATAATCTGAACCACACGGTAGATATATGCCCGCGCATCGCCCTGCTGGAAAACGGAACCATTATCCGCGATATTGATAATAAAGACAATTCCGCCGAAAAGGAATTGGAAGACTATTTTAATGTAACAGAATGAAAAGACTACTCTCCCATCTGCTGATACTGGGTACGCTGGCTGTGATACTGGCTTCATGCGGCACCTCTGCCCCACGTTATAACTACAAAGAGTTGGCACGTGCCTCCCTACGTCTGAAAATGGATATAGACATGAAAGACAATCACCAATTGTACGTAGAATCAGCAGGATGGCTGGGAGTCCCCTACCGCGGAGGCGGTAACAGCAAACGGGGAGTGGACTGCTCCGGACTGACCTCGCACTTATATAAAAAGGTGTACCACAAAAAACTGGAACGAAACTCGGATGACCAACGTACCAAAGACTGCCACAAAGTAAGCAAGAAAAATCTGCGCGAGGGAGATTTGGTTTTCTTTCATAACGGCAGGAAAAAACGAATTGCCACCCACGTAGGCATTTACCTGAAAGATAACAAATTCATCCACGCCAGTACCAGCCGGGGAGTAATAGTCAGCAGCCTGAACGAAGACTACTACCGCAAACACTGGCTGAGTGGCGGGCGACCTTGACAAGTTCCTTTCAGACACTCTCTTTATCACCATTTAAACGAGCTAAATTTACCACAAAAACATGAGATACACGACATACCTTTTTGACTTTGATTACACACTGGCCGATTCTTCACGTGGAATTGTTATCTGCTTCCGCAATGTACTGGAACGTCATGGGCATATGGGCATCAGTGATGAAGCCATCAAACGCACCATCGGCAAAACACTGGAAGACTCATTCAGTATCCTGAGCGGCATCACCGCCCCCGAAACACTGGCGACCTATAAGAAAGAATATGTAAAGGAAGCTGACACATACATGACCGTCAACACTTTCTTCTTTCCCGAAACAGTCACTGTGCTGAATACGCTGAAAAATCAGGGTGCAAAGATAGGTATCATCTCTACTAAATTCCGTTTCCGTATCCGCGAAATGGTGGACCAACATTTCCCGAAAGATTTTTTCGATATCATTATCGGCGGGGAGGATGTAAAAAAGGCAAAGCCCGACCCTCAAGGAATAAGAAAAGCCCTGCGCAGGCTGCACCGCCGGAAAGACGAGACACTCTACATCGGTGACAGCACGGTAGATGCCGAAACCGCTCAATTGGCAAAGGTAGACTTTGCCGGTGTCCTGAACGGTATGACCACCCGTGAAGAACTGGCCGCCTACCCGCACCGGCAAATACTGGATAACCTCTCCTTACTTCCATTGGTTCATAAATTCAATCCTTACGAACCGAAGAAACATTTTCCGGAAAAAATCTTTTATTCTCCCTATTTTCCTCAAAAAGCAGTGGCTTTCTACAAACTGCTCCATCAAAAACAAATCAGAGGAAAGCACGAGGTAAAAGAGAACCCGGCACACTGCACTTGCAAGAACTGTGAAAAGCCTTTTCGGGGAAACCATTGTCCACATTGCGGACAAGACCAGCACACACCGCGCTTTACCCTGCGGAATGCGTTTCAGAATATTCTGAGTGGCTTCTTTAATATTGACAACGGTTTCAGCCGCAACCTGATAGAGCTGCTCTATCGGCCGGGATACATGATACGGGATTATCTGAAAGGAAAACGTGTGCATTATTACAAACCGTTCCAAACCCTGTTTGTACTGGCTGCACTCTATATCATGGCCGTGCAGCTCATTGACCCGGAAGCCATGAACCAACTAAATAAAAAAGACACGCCAAGCCAGGGCTATGAAGAAGTGATAGACCAGCTAAAACACAAACAAGACCAAGCGGTTAAAGACAGTTCTAAATATTACTTAAAACAAAGCATTGCATTCACCGACAGCGCACGCATCATTGAAGGCAAAGTGACTTCAAACGAACGTATCAACCTCACTATCAAAGAATTGAAAAAAGAACAAGATAAGAATCAAGAGCGAGATGCCATAGATGAGCTGGCTGATGCCATGGTTCTCACGGCAACCGCCGTAAGCGGAAAATGGAAGGAACAGGAAGAGCACATCTTTACAGAAAACACTTTCTTCATGGCTGTGACCAACCTGATGAAAGGTTGGGTACATGGCAACAAAGCTTTCAGCATACTGGCCCTGCTCCCTCTTTTCACCATAGGCACCCGGTTAAGTTTTCGCCGCACTTCCATCGGCCGCCGGTTGAACCTGACAGAAAACTTCTTTGCACAAGTCTATATAGCCTGTCAGATTTTATGGATTTCATTACTGATCCTGCCGTTTACCGGGAAAGCACATCTGAATGATATTTTTGATTTGAGCTACGAAGCCATCTTCATCTTATTCGTTTGGGATTACCGACAACTTTTCGGAATCTCCTGGTGGAAAAGCTTTTGCCGCACAGTGATCATGTTCTGGTATTGCTTCCTGGGGTTATTACTGGTCTGCTCGATAATTATAAGTATCTTGGTTTCAATAGCCTATATTATACAATGGACTAAATAATGATTTATCAAAAAAAATAGATATCCAATGAAGGCGAATGTGTCAAAACAAAAGGAGGATATTAGTTAAAGGAAGAATTACGCCAAGCAGGGGGAAACGGATCTGAAACTTGCAAACTTGCAAAACTTGCAGCCCTTCCACACCCACACACGCATGCGTACATTATATATGCCAAAGAACAAGATGGCTTACCTAAAAGATGCAGGACGTAACGGCAAAACTTGATACATGATTTTGCAGAACTTGGTACAAGAACCGACAGAACTTGTATCAAGTTCTAAACATTTAGGCGAGGGAAGTATAGCTTTTTAGAACCCGGACCAGCCTGCCATGTATGCTGTACAAGCTCATCCCGTTTGGCGAACAAGGCAAGTTTGCACAAACAACAAACCCGATGGATACATATTGTGGTGACCGAATGAAAATGAATCACGTTATCATCCACCAAATGGAAATGAATCACGTTTC
>CAVJPC010000022.1:0-78607 GCA_963651205.1 Bacteroidaceae bacterium | reverse complement strand
TCCTTGTTAATCCCTTATTAGTATTTGTCGAAAGTGGCAATAGTTCTCCCACAACGCTAAATCAATAAAAACATTGTAACAATTTGATTTATCGGATAAACTTTCTATCTTTAAAATAAAAATGCTACAAAAAATTAGATATCGGTTAGTCTATAATCGTCAGAAGACCCTTAATAAGCAAGGCACTGCATTAGTCCAGATAGAGGCGTATTTGAATCAGCGTAAAGTATATTTCAAAACCAATGTGTATCTCCGTCCGGAGTGCTGGAGTAGGGAAGGTGCCCAAGTGATCAATCACCCCCAATCGAATGAGCTAAACGCTATGCTATACGAACATATTCTTGAATTACAAGCGATAGAATTGGGTTACTGGAAGCGAGGTGTTGATTCTACTTTATCCACTCTGAAAGAAGCCGTCAAAAAAGGAATAAGACCAGCTGTCTCTTTTATAAAATTCTCAAAAGAGGTAATCGAAAATTCGGATCGTAAACAGAGTACGAAAGATAATATAATGACAACAGTAACCCTACTGAGAGAGTATAGAACGATTCTTGATTTCAGTGATATTACTTATACTTTTCTGAAAGATTTTGAACAATTTTTACGAAATAAGAACTTACAGACGAATACGATAGCCAAGCACATGAGGCAACTCAGAACACTAGTTAACGAGGCCATTAACCAGGGATATATTCCTCAAGAGTCTTACCCTTTCAGAAAATATAAGATTAAGAAAGAAAAGAAAGAACATCATTTTTTGCTTCCTGATGAACTGCATAAACTAGAAAAACTGAAGTTGAAAGAAGAACGCAATAACACTCAGCATATTCTTGATGCCTTTTTGTTTTGCTGCTATGTAGGTCTTAGATTTTCAGACTTCAAACAGTTGAATTATAAGAATTTGATAATTATTGATGGTCGGCAATGGTTGGTACTGAATAGCATCAAAACAGGAGTAAAGTTGAATATACCACTATACTTACTCTTTAATGGGAAAGCCCTACATATTCTGCATAGGTATAACTGTATCGAAGAATTGGCTAAACTTGGTTGTAATTCCGATACAAATCGGATATTGGTCAAACTGGGAAAAATGGCCAAGATAGAAAAGAAATTCACCTTTCACACAGCGCGGCATACGTGCGCGACTTTATTGGTTCATCAAGGTGTGCCTATAACGACCGTCCAAAAACTACTTGGTCATACTTCAGTAAAAACGACTCAACTCTATTCGGAGGTGATGGATGAAACTATGATTAGTGATCTTAAAAAAGCTAATCTGAAATATAAAAATAAACCAAGTTACTCAAGAATAAATGTAAAACAAAATCTGGAAAAGCCTGAATCACCGGATTAAAAAAGCTTTCTTGAATAGAAACCTATAGGAACCTATCTATTTTATACTTTTTGCATCTGTATTGAAATCTCGACCGCATGTTTAAGCATCTAGTTGGACCATTGTATATAATTTTATTTATTACAGGCTTGGGATAGTAAATATTAGGTATAAAAATCAGATAACGAACAGTAATATTGACATTACTGCAATTTGTTATGGCATTTTCTCCGTTTAATATTTCACTTATACATCTCCTGTCATTGATCAAAACAGTTTTAAATCAAAAACTTATTGTCTTTTTTAAAGTCTTTCTTCTTCTATTATTTTGCACTAGTTGAATATTGATAAAAAGCAAAAGAGAAATGAAAAAAGAGACAAAAGAAGGTGTACAGATATGGACTGCTGTCTGTATGTTGGTTGCTGGAGTGGGGTTATCTATCGCTGGATTTATCGTTGAGCCTACCGGGCAAATTCATGATTCCGTATTATGGTTCTTCGCCCAATGCTTGATGTATGCAGGAGGTATTTTTGGTATTGGTATTTATGTGACTAGTAAGTTTAATCATCTCGTAGACAAACTTAATAATAAGGAGGAGCAGAAATGAAGTATTTTACAATCGCGGAACTGTGCAAGAGTAACACAGCAGACCGCTTGGGAATCAACAACAGATGCAAGGCTGAGCACGTAACGGCTCTGACTGCACTAGTGGCTAACGTACTTGACCCGTTGCGCACGTGGTGGGGCAAGCCTCTAACAGTTAGTAGTGGCTATCGTTGTCCTGAACTGAATAAAGCGGTGAAAGGTTCCGCTACTTCACAACACATGAGTGGGCAGGCTGCTGATGTTGATACTGGGGACAGACAACAGAACAAGTTGCTGTTTGAGTATATCAAAAAGAATCTGCCCTATGACCAGTTGATTGATGAGTCCAACTTCGCATGGGTACACGTCAGTTACCGGGCTGATGGTAATAACAGAAAACAAGTGTTGAAACTTTAAAAACTACGATTATGGAAAATAACAGTAACATGGAATTAAAGGATATGGCTCTCAAAGCCAGGTTAGTTGTAAACAGTAACCGCATAAAGCATTCCAAACTGGAACTAGTTTGGATAATTGGTATTACTGTCGCTGTAGTTGCTTTAATCATTATGCAAGCCTTATGAGGTGGCTGGCTTATATGACCATTTCGATAATAGGCTCGATATGGTTATGCTCCTGCCGGACCCAGTACATTCCGGCTGAAAGCGTCCGAATAGAATATAAAGACCGGATAGTAAAAGACTCTTCTGTAATTAAGGAGATAACTAATATCCATGATTCTGTCCGTTACCACGATTCTATCGTACAGGTTGTGGACGAGAATGGCAATGTATTGCGTACTGAGGTCTATAAATGGAGGGACAGGTTTAGAGAGAGTAATTATCTGCTCAATCAGCTGCAGGCTAAGTATGATTCCCTATCTCTTGTCAAGCAGGATTCAGCTCAGGTACCTTATCCCGTAGAGCGTGAACTTACCTCGTGGCAAACTATCAAACAAGAGATTGGTGGCATTGCCATCGGAGTGATAATTGCGCTATGCTTCATCATCGTATGGCTGGCGTACAAAAACAGGAGGAAATAATCTTCATAATAGAAAAACTTTAAATTTGTGGATGCCCTAGCTTGCGAAAGTCGGGGCATTTTTATGTCTTTTCCCATCTTGATTATCAGCTATATTTTTGAAATAAAAAATGGCTATACAAGAAAAAGCAACAGTTGAATTACAAGTTAACGGTGCGCAGGCTAGAAAAGAAATGCAATTGTTAGAGCAAAATGCAACTTCTTTGAAAGCTAGAATTATCGAAGCCCAGAATGCAGGAGATACGAAGACTGTTAAGAAGTTGCAGAAAGAACTTAAAGAGACCAATGCAGCATTACGTACCATGCGTGCCAACGCCAAGAATATCGATGTTGCCATGAACAACATCGGATTGGCCACACCGAAAGAGCTGAAACAACTTCTCAAAGACATCAATGCAAAATTGAACTCAGGGCACATAGCAAGGGGATCAGCGGAATGGAAGAAGTACCAGGAACAACTTAAACTGGTCAATGCTGAAATTCGTAAAGTCAATGGAGAGATACAAGAAACTCAAAGTTGGCTTACCCGGTTCAATAATGGCTTTGCGAAATGGGGGGCTTTGGCTGCCTCTGGAATAGCAGCCATAACCGGTATTTCCATGACCTTGAATAAAATGCGTAAAGACCGTGACGATAAAGAGGCGTCAGCGGCCAACTTGAAAGCATTGACAGGACTGGATGATACTTCAATTGCCTGGCTGACACGTCAGGCGGAAATTCTTTCCACCTCCATGCACAAAAGCGGCATGAGGGTTACTCAGTCCAGCAAAGATATCTTGGAGGCTTATATGTTAGTCGGCTCGGCTAAGCCGGATTTGTTGAGCGATAAAGAAGCACTAAATGCAGTGACTATTGAGGCCATGCGTTTGTCTAAAGCAGCCAAGATGGATTTAAAGGAGGCGGTGGATGCAGTTACGCTATCCATGAACCAGTACGGAGCTGCCGCCAATAAAGCTGCCGATTATGCTAATGTGATGGCAGCCGGTTCTAAGTTCGGTTCTGCGGCAGTGCAGAGTATTACTTCCGCGGTGACAAAAGCAGGTGTATCTGCTTCTACTGCCAATGTGTCCATCGAGCAACTGGTAGGTAGTATTGAAACACTTGCCGAGAAGGGTATCAAAGACGAAGTGGCCGGTACTGGATTAAAAATGTTTTTCCTTCGTCTCCAGACAGGAGCTGATGAAACTAATCCTAAAATAGTAGGTTTACAAACCGCTTTAAAGAATTTACAAAAACTGTCTACTGATGAAGTGGTTAAACGATTCGGAGCAGAAACATACACGGTTGCACAAACTTTGATTGATGGGGCCGAAAAGGTGGAATACTATACTCAGGCAGTGACGGGAACGAATGTAGCTATGGAGCAGGCTGCCATCAATTCTGCAACCAATGAAGCGCGTATGGCCCAGTTGAAGAATCAAATCAAAGAAACAGGCATCGAATTGATGGAGAAGCTAAATCCGTCATTGAATATGCTGACAGGATGGACTACTAAGTTTATAAGGATGGCTCCGGCATTGATTGATTTTATAAAGGAATATGGTTCTACAATCATATGGTTGTCAGCTTTTATTTTAATCTATGCTACAAGAATAAAATTGGTCAATGCTTATCAGACAGTGTGTAATACATTGACAAGTATAGGTACTGCGGTTCAATTGGCTTATGCAACAGCGGTCAATCATGTAGACGGTTATACGAAAACTGCAATTGTTTCCAAAAAGGCTTTAATTGCCTTGATGGGAAAACATAATATTATATTGGCGACATTGCGCGTAAGTACATATTTGTATGCTGCGGCACTGAATATTCTTAAAGGACGATTGGATTTAGCTGTAAAATCAATGAGACTGGCATGGGGCGTTATGGCGGCCAGCCCGATAGGGTTGCTTGCAACACTTTTTGCTGGGGCCACCTATGCATCTTACAAGCTGACTAAACAGACACAAGACTATTACAGTTTGGAAAAGACCAATGAGCGTATATCCGAGCAGGTAAATCGTAGATTGGGAGAAGAACGTAAAATTGTTGATGCTTTAACAGCCAAAATACATGATAACTCTTTGTCGTTAAACAAACGCCGTGAAGCCGTTGAAAAGCTAAAAGAACTTATTCCTGATTATAATGCAGTAATCTCAGCTGAAGGTGATGTTGTGGATGAGAATACAGCCTCTTTGCAGAAATATAATGCTCAGTTGGCCATGACCATTGAACTGGAAACAATAAATGCCGAACTTGAGAAACGTAGGGCAAATATTAAGAAGCTGGAGAACTCACCTGCTTTTAAAGACAACTCATTGATGGGATCAATGGCTCGTGAAGACGTGCGCAGTAAAATAGCGGCAGAAGAATCCATCGTCCAGGAGCTGACCGATAAATATGAAACCCTTTTTGATGAACGTCTGAAAGCGTTAAATGGAGAAACGGGACAGAATGGTACTGGTGAAACAAAATGCCCGGTCTGTGGAAACAGTCCATGTACTTGCGTAAAGTCTGTTGTAGACAAGGAGAAAGCTAAAAAGGAGGCATTGGCAAAAGAGGAGCTAAAGTATCAAAAAGAATTGGGCGAATTAAAACAACTCTATCTGAATAGCGATCTGATGACGCAGAATGAATTTGCCCGGCTGTCAGAAGACTTGGAGATGCAGCACATGAACCGCCAATTAAAAATTGCTGGAATGGAACCTGACGAAATAGAGAAAATCAATCAGAAAATATTGGATGCAAAGGTTAAATTCAAACAGCAATGTGCTCAAGAAGATAATAAAGAGAGCAAAGAAGCGCAGCAACGTGCACTGACGGCCAGAGAAAAGCAATATCAATTGGATGTGGATGCAGCAACTAAGTATCATTATCAAAATATGACCACCGAAGAAGATTTTCTTCAGTCTTTATCTGATCTTAAGTATAGTTACTATAATGATATGCTATCCAACTACCAGCTAACAGAAGAGCAGAAAGCCGATTTTCAAAAGAAACTGTCTGACAAACAGACCAAAGATGCTGAAACAGATTATAAAAAACGGAAGAAACAACAGGAAAAGGAGAAAGCCTTAGCTCAAAAATATACCGATATTGCAAGAGGTATAGCTGAAGACTATAGCCAGACACTGGGCGAAATGATAGTTAACGGTGAACTGACCATGAAAAGTTTTCTTCGTGAGACATTATTGATGGCCGTTGACGCATTGGAAAAGGTCATTGATATTTGTGTTGTAGAAGTGATGGCTAAGAATGTGGCAGCCACTGCACCTTTATCATTCATTGGTGTAGCAAAGGCAGCGATTCAGATTGCTGCAATTAAAACGGCTTTTGCGGCAGTTAAAGGTATAATCGGTAATTTCTATACAGGTGGCTTTACAGGACCCGGAGAATGGGACCGTCCACAAGGAATTGTTCACAGCAACGAATTTGTCGCCAACCGCTTTGCAGTGGCCAACCCTTCCATCCGTCCGGTGCTTAATCTGATAGACCATGCGCAGCGTACCAACACAGTCGGCAGTCTTACCAGTCGTGATGTATCCAATACTCTTTCCCCTTCCACTGCTGTATCCAATGCAGGTAGTAGGGTAGAGGTACTACAGGCATCAGACCTGGAGATACGCCAGGCACTTGACAACTGCACTGAGGTACTTTCCGCTTTGCGTGAAAGATTGAAGGAGCCGATACTGACATATACAAAGGCTACAGGCAAGATGGGCGTAAACGAAGCTCAGAAACTGATTGAAAAAATGAATAATAACGCTTCAAGGAAATAATAGTATGACAAAATTATTTATAGATGGTCAGGAAGTAGCTTTGGACAATGATTTAGAGATAGATTATATTTCCTGTAATCCCTTTTTTCAGAAAAAGGGAGAGTTCACTTATGATTTGGATATTGATTTACATCATCCGCAAAATGGGAAAATATACAACCATATCAATAGGGCAGATATAACCAAATGCCCGATGAATCGCAAAGCAGTGATGATAAGTGAGTCCAGAACGATAATAAAAGGGACGGAAATCATATTGTCAATAGACGGCAGTATAGCTAAAATACAAATTGTTGGTGGCAATTCTGAATTGAATTATCTGTCGGGTAATGGATTAAGAGTCCGTGAAATGGATTTTGGAACGATAACTGTAGATCGTGTTTTGGCTAAAAAGACACTGGAGGGCTGCTTTCCACAATATAATTTTGTGTGTCCACCGGTATATACGGGTTATGATACAGATAAGTATGCGTTTGACAATCAGATGCGTATTCAGACAGATTCAACTGATTATATTCAGGATACTCGAATTTCTCCCCAACCATATTTACTATATTACGTAGAAAAAGTGGTTGAATTGTTAGGCTATAACTTAACAGAAAACTTTCTTCGCGATGATAGCCGTTGGTGCAGGTTATACTTGGTTAATGGTTATAATACATACGAATATGCCAAAATGCTTCCGGACTGGACGGCAGACGAATTTATAACCGAGATTGAGAAGTTGTTCAACTGTGTTTTTATGGTTAATCAGACAGACAAGACCGTTAGCATCGTGGACGTGAAGAGTTATTATGCGAATGTGCAGAAACTGTATATCGATGAAATACTGGACGAAGTGAATGAAAAGACATTCGGAGTGGATGAAAATCTGTATGTAAACTATGATAATGTTTCGTTTGATTTCCCGTCTTTGAAGGAATACAAATACATCCGGTTGCACGAAGATGTGTTGAATAAATGCGAAATTGAGGAGGTGGATAAATACGAAGATACATGGGGAAAACCGGACGAAATTTATAATCAGCACATTATTTATCATGCTAAAGACTATGGATATGACTTTATTATAGTCAGCTCAGGAGGGAATACCCGACATCTTAAAATAGTGAACAGGTTTGCCGACATAGAGGGGGATGCAGACCGGGATTCTACATTAATGAAAATTGTTCCGGCTGAAATTTATGTAGGAAGTGACGAGGGGCAATTGGCGACATGGGGGCTGTTCGCTTGCGCTTATGCGCGTAATGCCAATTCTTTGGATGAAACAACGGAGCAAGGACTGAATGATATGATACAGAATGGCGTGCCGGAAGAAGACGTGCCGGACCGCATATATGTAGCATTATATGCAGGATGGATAAGCCTGTTCACCGGTTTGGTGGCTGATTTGCATTATCCGGGCAACAAGATGCCCATGAGCGTGACTGATACTCTTGGTGGAGGACTTGGCTTGATTAAATTCGATGATGAAGGGTTAACATTGACTTTACTTGGAGAAAAAGGATTGTATAATAGTTACTATAAAGGAGGCATAAAAGTCAATACGGATACGGAGTACTTGTTTTCGTTTATATATAGCGGAAGATGCGATCCCAAAGCTATCTATATCATCAAGAATAAACCATATTATTGCAAGGAACTTAAATATAAGGTTAAATCTTTAGAGATAAATAAAGTGGTTGAAGGGACTTTTTATTTGATGGAATAAAAATAATAGCAAAAATACTATCTTTTAGTTGGATGGTAATAGTAAATATACTATCTTTGTCGAGCTAAATCAAATACAGTGTTCTATGAAAGTAGTAAAAGTCTCAGAAATCATCCGGGCTTTGAAAAAAGACGGTTGGTATTTGGCGGACCATGATGGAACAAGTCACCGGCAATTTAAGCATCCCTTCAAAAGGGGAAAGGTGACAGTCAATGGCAAACTGTCGGATACTCGATCGGGATGGTTGCTGAAGAGCATTGAAGAGCAATCGGGGTTAAAGTTCTGAGAACTTCCCCGGGAGCTCGCTCTCGTAGAATGTGATTTGGCAAATAGCGGTCACGTGCTGGCCGCTATCTTTTAGACAACTAATAAAATATATATAAGCATGGAACAAATTGTAATGAAAACCAGTCATACAGATTCCGGATATTGCTGCTCATGTGATTTGTTGCCGGGATGGACAGTTTCGGGCAGCAAGGATTTCAAGAAGTTTAAAGCTTATGTGCAAGAGAGCATAGACTTTTACTTGAAGTGTGCGAGAAAGGACGGTGATGAATACCCTGCTGTGTTTGACGGGACTTATGAAGTGATTTACCAGTTTGATACTTGTGCTTTGCTGAATTATTATCAAGGAATATTGTCTTTTTCCGGTTTGCAGGCAATAACTGGTATCAACCAAAAACAACTGGCTCATTATGCCGCAGGACGTAGTAGACCACGTCCGCAACAAGTGAAAAAAATAGAAGACGGGCTTCATGCGCTCGCGAGTGAATTAAGAACAGTCTCTGTATTGATTTAGCACTCTATTCAAAGACTTGTTATTTCGGCGGAACTTTAAAAAGTTCCGCTTTTCTTTTGCGCTTTCAAATATTATCACCATATTTGAAATGCCAAATTTAAACCAGTTTCATCTCCTCATATCGTGTAACCTGTAAAACCAGGTTCCGGGTGGTTCCGGTCGGCACACGATATGAGGAGATGATTTTTTATATATACGATATTGATTTGATAATTAATAGAATAAGATAAAAGTTTAATGCTGGTCGTTGACCGGGTAAAAAATAAAGATTATGAGAAAATTGCTATTATTATTGTTTTCAGTGTTACTGTTCAGTTTGTCTGCAAGAGCACAAAGTGATAAAAGTCAGATGCCGGTTAACAAAGTAGATACAATCAGTCTGCCTTTCAAAAATCCTTTTAGGAAATTTAAAAAGAAAGCAGAGATAGGTGTGGAGTTACAGACCCAAGACTATTATCTGAAAAAATCAGGTAAATATCTTAAGGAAAGCGCTAGAATGCAAGGACTGTCATTGGCTTTTGCTGCTGCTGGTGGTATTGTAGCTGGTGTAATGGCGAAAGAAGATAAACCCATATGGGCGGTACCTATTGCATTGGGAGGATTTGCTGTTGTTTTTGAAGTTTGCTCCATTCATCTAAAGAATAAATCTGGACAAATGTTAATAATGTCAGCTGGAGTAAATGGAGCTACTGTATCATTAAATTTTTAAAAGAAACTATTTTTTCTTTTGCATTCTCAAATATTATCATCATATTTGCAGAGTCAAACATCTACGGAATGTTATCCGTAACGTGGGCACCGGTTAATGCTCAACGAAATGCGATGGGCTTTTTTTATGCCCATACATAATCATTTTCGTGAATTCACGGAAATGGTACATATAAAGGATATTGTGTAGAAGCCACAACTTGTTGTGCGAAAGTCTACGGCTGCCTTTCCCATACAATTTTTGCTCTCGGGCGGAAATCTGTAGATGTTTGACGACTTGGGAAACGGCGGCCGTTCTCTTGTTCTATGATTGCCGAAACGTCAAACATCTACAGTTATGAAACAAACAGTTTCTATCCCTGTTCACCTTATCAATGAGGCGAGCAAATCTTCAGCCATTACTGCATGGCTGAATCGTGAGAACCAATTTATTTCTTCAATTCTTGAAGAATCAGTATCCAACCGGCAGATATGCTTGATGACCAATGCTTCCTTTGCCTTTTCTGTATTGGTGTGTGCTGTCTTTACATCACCGGTTCCGGCGCTGCTTTGCCTTGCTTGGTTCATTGTGTCGTTACGTCTTTGTGTGAAAGGAGGTTTGCGATGAATGGTCCGATACAGGTTGCTAAGTCCATAACCTACGAAAAAGGTAGTGTTAAAAGTGAATCTTATAGCTTCTTTATTTCCGGTACTTGGATTGATCCAGTTTCTAAAGAGGAAGTCAGTGCTTTAATTCAAATGCTGCAACAGGCAATGGGAAAGGAGGTAGCAGATGGCAAAGAATAAAGAAACTCAAGTGAGTATTGAGAAACAAATTCTCATTGAATATCTTATGGCCTTCCTTCCAGCTGATCAGGCAGACAGTGAAGGTGTAATCCTCAAAAGTACTCAAGATATACAGGATGATTTATCAGACATGATTGAATTACCCTTGAACGATATCGCATCCATGATGCGTGAAACGGGCTATCACATTTATGTAGATGAAGACCACCATCCCAAATGGATGATGGTACGAAATAAGTAGGAAACATTTTTTTATACATTTATATTTGATCATTTGAAGGCATGGCGTTGTGAAACACTGTGCCTTTTTTATAGATTCCCTTCAAAATGTTTGGTTTCATCGTGCACGGTCATGTTATTTCCTTTTAAGTACTTGTTTGTCGTGCTGATATCGGAATGCCGTGCCTGATCACGGGCAATGACTATGCCTTCAGAGTTGGCAAGATCGCGTATTCCGGAATCCTTCAAAGAATAAAACTGATAATTTTTAGGGAATTTCAGAAATGCCCGTACTTTATTGAAATATTCCCGGAAAATTCTTGAATCCGCTTTTTGTTTGGATGGTTTGAAGTCTTTTCCGAATAAGTAATAGTCTGAACTATTGGCAAAAAGGTCCAATTCAATCATGAGCTTTACCAAGTTGTCATTGAGTCCTACCATGCCATCACGGCGATTTTTGGAGATGGTTGAAGAAACAAAAACTTTTTGTTCGCTGATATAGATATCTCCCAGCTTGATATTGCTTAGTTCATCCGGACGAATGAATGTGTAATATTCCATTTGGCATGCCAGCAAAAAATGTTTGTTTGTCTCGGACAGATATTCGCCAAGACGGTTCAAATCTGATTTTGATAGAGCAGACCGGAACTTTTCTTCTTCGGCCAGGCTTCTTATCTTTTCGATAGGGTTGCTCTCTAAATATTTTTTTTCCACCAACCAGGTACAGAATGCAGAAAGCCATGTGCGGTAATTGTTTCTTGTCCTGGCACTGGCATCACGGTCCAGAAGTATATAATCCAAAAAATCACTGATAAACGCCTGATCAAACTGATACATATACACGATAGGTATTCCACGATTACTGTTGTATTCCAGCAGCATGTTTAGTCTGGATTGATAATCATAAAAAGTCTTTTGTTTGAAGGTATTCACGGATGTTAGCTTTTCAAGATATTTATAATACATAGATGTAACATCTATAAACTTTGCGTACTGCCTGTCCGTTGAAGCTTCGGCCCATGGATTCCATCCGGCACGGAGGCGGGTGGTGGTGACGGTTATGATTTCTGCCGCACGTTTTTTGCGATCTGAAACTTTGCTTATTGAATCAAGCATGAACTTTTTCCGGCGCATTTTTCCGTCTATCGGATCATAACACTGGAAGTCTACATACCAATTTTTACCTGTATGAAGTTTGGGGAGGGTGTAGGTCACAATCTCATTAAGAGAAGTTCCTTTTCTTTTTCTAGTAGAAAACATTTTTTTATACGTTTTTCAAATGTGAAAACGTATATGGTTCAAAATTCTCTTTTCTTTTCGTCCGACTTATGTCCGACCTCTTAAATGAAATTGAGGATAAAAGATTGAAATTCAACCGTCTATCCTCTCTTTAGTTGCGGAGATCCGACTCGAACGAATGACCTTTGGGTTATGAGCCCAACGAGCTACCAACTGCTCCACTCCGCGATGTTGTGTTTTTGATTACGGTTGCAAAGGTACGGCTTTTTTTTTAATCTCCAAATATTTCCCATATATTTTTTCGAAATAAAATTAGATTTTACTGTAACTGTCTGATATATAGTATAAAATGAATATGTTAATTAACATTCACTTTAAGATTATACTTCATTTGTTTGTGTGGTACAAAGAAAAAATGTAATTTTGCTCACATATATATGTAATGTGCAATTGAACTTATATGGCAGTATCAAAGACAAGAGCTAAATTGGTAGACGTTGCCCGTCAGCTTTTTGCTAAAAATGGGGTGGATGATACTACAATGAACGATATAGCGGTGGCTTCTAAAAAAGGAAGGCGCACGCTCTATACGTATTTCAAGAGCAAGGAAGACATTTATATGGCTGTAGTTGAATCAGAGCTTGAAATGCTTTTGGGTGCAATGGAAAAAGTCGCGAAAAAGGATGTCTCCCCTGATGAGAAGATTCTGGAGTTGATAGAGACACATTTGGACTCTATTAAAATGGTTGTTTTCCGTAATGGTACCTTGCGTGCAGGGTTCTTCAGAAATATATGGCGGGTGGAAGCCGTGCGTAAGAACTTTGATAGAAAAGAAACCAAACTCTTCCGTCAGATCTTGACGGAAGGAAAAGAAAAGGGAATCTTTGATATTGATAATGTGAATATCATCGCAGATATTGTGCACTATTGTATAAAAGGTATAGAGGTACCTTATATACGCGGCCAGATAGGAGAAGAACTGGATGATGAAACCGGATGGGCCTATGTGGCAAAAATCGTGTTTGGCGCTTTGGGGCGTAAGGAACAGGAGAAGAAATAAAACTAACTTTATAATTATAAAATCAAAAATTATGGGATTATTAACAGGAAAGACTGCGATTGTGACAGGTGCCGCTCGCGGTATCGGTAAGGCAATTGCGTTGAAATTTGCTGCTGAAGGTGCAAATATCGCTTTTACAGACTTGGTAATTGATGAAAACGGTCAGAATACAGAAAAAGAAATCGCTGCATTGGGTGTAAAGGCAAAAGGTTACGCTTCAAATGCTGCCAATTTTGAAGATACTGAAAAGGTAGTCAATCAGATTAAGGAGGATTTCGGTTCTATTGATATTCTGGTAAACAATGCCGGTATCACCAAGGATGGTCTGATGATGCGTATGAGCGAAGCTCAGTGGGATGCAGTAATTGCTGTTAACTTGAAATCTGCTTTCAACTTTATCCATGCCTGTACTCCGATCATGATGCGCCAGAAGAACGGAAGCATTATCAACATGGCTTCTGTAGTAGGGGTTCACGGAAATGCAGGCCAGTGCAACTATTCAGCTTCAAAAGCCGGTATGATTGGGCTGGCTAAATCTATCGCTCAGGAATTGGGTTCTCGCGGTATCCGTGCCAATGCCATCGCTCCGGGGTTCATCATCACGGATATGACTGCCAAACTGTCTGAAGAAGTGAAGGCTGAATGGGCTAAGAAGATTCCTTTGCGTCGTGGCGGTACACCTGAAGATGTGGCTGATGTGGCTACATTCCTGGCTTCTGATATGTCTGCTTATGTATCAGGACAGGTTATTCAGGTTGATGGCGGTATGAACATGTAATATGACAGTAGTTTACGAGGATAATCATATCATAGTAGTCAATAAGACTTCTTCTGAAATTGTTCAGGGAGACAAGACCGGCGATACTCCTTTGTCAGAAACGGTGAAACAGTATCTAAAAGAGAAATATAATAAACCGGGAAATGTTTTCATCGGGGTGACTCACCGGCTGGACCGTCCCGTCAGTGGACTGGTGGTTTTTGCCAAGACCAGCAAGGCATTGCCGAGACTTAATGAAATGTTTCGTAATGGTGAGGTGAAAAAGACCTACTGGGCTATTGTGAAAGAGTGCCCCAAGGAAACGGAAGGCGAACTGGTTCACTATCTGGTGCGTAACGAGAAACAGAACAAGTCTTATGCTTATGACAAGGAAGTAAAGGATTCCAAGAAAGCTATACTTCATTATAAGCTTATCGGCCATTCACAGAATTACTATTTGCTGGAGGTGGATTTGAAAACCGGGAGACATCATCAGATTCGTTGTCAATTGGCGAAGATGGGATGTCCCATCAAAGGTGATTTGAAATACGGTTCTCCACGCTCTAATCCTGATGGCAGTATTTGTCTGCACGCTCGTACGGTACAGTTTGTTCATCCTGTATCCAAAGAGCAGATTGAATTGACTGCGCCGGTCCCCGAAGGTAACTTGTGGAACGGTTTCGAGATGGACTAAAGAAACACATAAAAAGGGGGTGCTTCACAGCACCCCCTTTTCTTACTTTTAGGCATCTTTCATTTACTTCAAAACTTCTCCGCTTTCGCTGAAAAGTAAAGTGCTTTCAGTTCCCTCTTTATCGGTTAAAACAACCTTGTAAGTTTTAGTTCCATCTTCTTTCGCTTCTACAGCAGCTTCTTTGATAGTAGATTCTGCATAGTTTTTTGTGATAGCTTCCTGTACAGCTGCGGGAAGGTCTTTCACTTCAATAGGGGTGAAATCATTAATCATAGTTATGGTTTCAGACTCTATTACCATAGAGTTGTTGGCGAATGCTACTGATGTTCCTAATCCCATTACCAATGCTACTGCAACAAATAATTTTTTCATAATTGTGGGTTTTTAATGTTGATACTATGTTGTTTCGTTTTCTCTGATAATAAAAGGACAAGATCTGTGCCAGAATGAGAGTGTATATTATAAAGTGCTGATAACTAGTGGTATATGTGTATTATTGAAAGAGGCATACATGGGGATAAGTGTAGAAAATGGGGAATGGCCTGTGGAATTATTCTACATGTTCATCAGGGTAAAATAACTTTTCGTGTTTACATTATAGCTGTAAGGGCACATTGAATGCCATAGTCGTCAAGCTAAGTTTCTTAGCGTTAAAATAGTACTGATTTTCATAGTCGGTGGTAACTTCATCCCCTCTCAAGATCTACTCTTTCTACACATCTCATTTAACATTTTCAGTAACGCTCTCATCCACTGTAGGGGCAGATTGAATCTGCCCGATAACACTCCGAAGGGTGTATTTGTGGATGCATTCGGGCGGATTCAATCCGCCCCTACGGCAAATGTTAACGCGATGTGTAGAAAGAGTAGATCTTGAGAGGGGATGAAGTTACTACAACTATGGGAAATTAACCCTATTTTTCCTTAGATTGACGGCTATAGCATTCAATGCGCCGAATACCTATATATAACTAATTATTATGGAGAAGATTATTGAATATCGTATAATTTCAATTTATTGTATAATGTCTTCCGGTCTATACCCAATAATATGGCGGCTTTACTCTTGTTGTTTCCTGTTTGTTTCAGTGCTTCAAGAATACGTTTCTTCTCTGCCGCTTCATCATGTAAATTGAAGGTCTGTAAATGGGTGGATGTAGTGGGTTCCTGCAATTCGTATCCCAGTTCGGCAAGGGTGATAAAATTACTTTGTGCCAACAGGGTAGCCCTTTTTACTATATTCTTCAATTGTCGCAGGTTACCCGGCCATGAATAAGCCTGTAAAGCGTGGCTGGCAGCGGCATCGAATCCTATCAATTGGCGGTCCAGTTCCCTGTTTGCCTGATCCAGAAAGAAATTGGCAAACAACAGGATATCTTCCTGGCGCTCTTTCAATGCCGGCATGCGGAGTGTAAATTCATTGATACGGTGATAAAGATCTTCCCGGAAATTCCCCTTTTCAATGGCTAGTTGCAGATTCTCATTCGTTGCACTGACCAGCCTTACGTCCACTTCTATCTCTTTGGAGGAACCCACCGGGCGGATACGTCTTTCCTGCAAGGCACGTAGCAACTGTATCTGAACTTCATAACTCAAATTCCCTATTTCGTCCAAGAACAAAGTACCTCCGTTGGCTTCTACAAAAGCTCCGGTTTTGTCACTCAGTGCGCCTGTAAATGAGCCTTTTACATGACCAAAGAACTCGGAAGCCGCCAATTCTTTAGGAATGGAGCCGCAATCTATGGCAATAAATGGTTTGTCCGCCCGTTTGCTTAGTTGGTGGATGCGGTGTGCTACATATTCCTTACCGGTTCCACTGGCCCCGTTGATGAGCACAGACATGGGGGTAGGGGCTACCAAGCCTACATAATTATAAAGCTGGCGTGCAGCCTCACTTTCACCTTCCAGAAAATTAGACGCGTAAGCGGCTGCACTGTTGGGGGCAGGTTTCTTTCTGGATGCCTTGGGAGTGGCGGCGTTCTTTTCTACTCCTGACGGAGCCGCCGGAGAAAAAGCTTTGTTCTGCAAAGCCTCGTTTATCTTTTTCAGCAGTTCATCCGGTTGTACCGGTTTGGAAATATAGTCACTGGCTCCGTGCTTCATAGCCTGTACGGCGCTTTGAATATCGGCATATCCTGTCATAATGATAAGCGGAGCGTTGTATCCATGTTCTTTCATCCATGAAAGTAAAAAGATACCATCCTGATCGGGCAAGCGGAGATCAGATAAGACGAGATCATAAGGTTGCGTATCCAGCTGTTTGCGTGCGCGTGCGTTGCTGCTTGCCGTATCAACCGAAAATCCTTTTTTGCCCAGCCATGTTTTCAGCATGGTGGCAAAAGTCAAATCATCTTCTACTATCAGAATGGAATGTGACATCTTTATGTGTTTTTATTCGTACAAAAATAAACTTTTTTCACGGTGTGCCGAAACGCAGGCAATATTTCTAATACCTTTTAACTTAAGAGGGCTTAAATCTGCCTTTGTGCCTCGTCTATCACTTCTTTTACTTCCTTTATTATAAAGTTTGTTTTTTCTATCACTTCATCGGTGACTTCGGTTGTTCCTCGTTTTTGTTCCATCCATGTCAAGGCAGGAATACAGCGGGTAGCCCCCAGCATGGTGAATAAGGGCAATAATTTATGTGCTATTGCGGTAATGCCTTCCATATTTCTTTCCGCCAATGCTTTCTGCATGCTCACGTGGTTTTTGGCAGTTTCGCTGATGAAGGTGCGGATTATTTCGGCGGCAGCCTCCGGATCGTCTTCAGAAAAAGCAGTCAGGGCGGAGAAATTCAATGCTTTTTGTTGAGGTTGGCTTTCTCCTGTTGTTTCCATGTGATCTTCTGTAGGGGCGCATGATTGCGCCCGATAGTAATCCGAAGCCTGATTTTGTGGATGTATTTGGACGTAATCATGTATTCCTGCGGCAGGAATATCTTTGCCGATGGCTTGTGAGAGGACCGTAAATAGTTCGTTGATGGTGAATGGTTTATGCAGACATCCGGCAAAACCGTGAGAGCGGAAATAGTCCTCGTCCATATCGCTGCGGGCGGTAATGGCAATTACCGGTAATGCCTGCACCCACGGCCTATCAAGTGTACGGATGGTCTTCAATAAATCAAAACCGTTCATGGCCGGCATTTGTATATCAGTGAGCAGGGCGTCAAAATGTTCTTCTTTCAATATGCTGAAAAGTTCTTCAGGATGATGGCAGCAGGTCACGGTCACTCCGGGACGCTCTAGCATGGCGGTAGTGAGTTGCAGTTGTATGCGGTCATCATCAATCAATGCCAGATGGACAGGTTCACCAGGCGGAGGTGTTTTGCTTTGGTCTGTCTGATGGCTTTCGGCTGCGCTAGGGGAAGGGCGGTAGCATTCCGCCCCTACGGTGGATGTGTTCCCGGTGGGTGCATTTCCTGTGGACGTGTTTCCGGTGGATATGGTTTCACAGTTTTTGTTTCCGGCGGATGTACTTTCACCCGGTCGGGAAGGACCTTCGGGCAAAGGCAGATACACGTGGAAGCAACTGCCTTTGCCTTGTTCACTTTCTATTTGGATATCTCCTTCTAGCAGAAGCACCAGTTTGCGGGTGATAGCCAGTCCCAGGCCGAATCCTTCCTGTCCCTGTGCATTATGAAGACGGGTGAACTCTTGAAAAATACGTTTTTGTTCTTCTTTATTGATGCCGCAACCTGTATCGCAGATGCTGAAATGCAGCTGTCCGTTTTCTAAAGCTGCCCGTAAGGTGATACTTCCTTTTTGGGTGAATTTCAGTGCGTTGGAGAGCAGGTTCTCGGCAATCTGACGGATGCGGAACGGATCGCCTATGTATATCCGGTTCAGTGATTCGTTACAGTGATAGTTCAGATCAAGCTGCTTCGAAGTAGCCATCGGTTTGAAACTGATATAAATGGTGTCAAACAGGTGATGGGGATTGAAAGCAATTCGGTTGATGTCCATTTTATGGGCATCCAGCCGGTGATAATCCAGCAGGGACTTGACCAGACTGAGCAGATGATTGGCCGAACTCTGCATATTGTTCAGGTAAAAGCGTTGCCGTTCTTCGGTCGTGATTCGCTCTAACAGATCGGTATAGCCCAGAATAGAACCTACCGGCGCTTTTATATCATGGGTGATGGTCAGCATCAGTTTCTCACGCGCCACCAGCAAATCTTCGGCACGGCGTTTGGCTTTCTCCAGTTCACGGCGGTAGTGGTTGCTGCGGGTGATATCCCGCCATATCAAAACCAGGAAAAAGATAGCCAGGACTACGGCGACAATGGCTATACCTGCCACTGTGCGGATGGAACTCTGACGTATGTATTCCTCCTGCAGATGTTTGTTTTGCGCAAGGGTCTGTTCTTCTTCTTCGATAGTGCCCAATAACTGGTTGACTTTCTGGCTCAACTTCAGTCCGCTAAGGCGCAAAGACTGGGTGCGGCGGTTGACCATCTCCATGCGTTCCTGATGGGTGTCAGTGACACGGCTCTGTATGTCTTTCAGCATCGTAGCTACCGTATCCGCGGGACTGTATGCTTCGGTCAGCGTATCCGTGTATTCTTCCTGAATGACATTGCTTACCTGTGTCGAATCGGCTTTTCCGGGTGCGAACACTTCTCCCAGCCGCTTGAGGAATCCTTTCGGCTTTTTACGGATGACATAAGAATTGGTGTGTGTAATCACCTTTTTGCGCACATGGGGAAGACTGAGCAGAGAATCCTGTTCGGCAATCAGTTCGTCGATGTGTTGTTTGTAAATCTTGTCAGTGCCTCCGTCCTGAATGGCTTTCAGCAGGTTGCGCATATTCCGCTCTTTGTCCATGAAGAGCATTCCTACCGTATCCAGCCGGGCCAGTTGCGTGCTGTCAGTCAGCAGGGAACGCAGGGAGTCAAGGGCGGTGTTAGCCTGTTTCATGGCACTTTTGTATTGGTAGTATTGCCCTAATTGTCCCGTACTGAGTGACTGTCCGATGACTTCCGCCTGATAAAGCTGGCTGATAATCTGATTGGTGACATGGCGGCGTTGGCTCAAGATGGCTTCATCGTCGCCGGTTCCGGTCAGTGACTTCATTTCCTGATAGATGTATCCGATGGATATGAAAAGCAAGGCAGTCAGCAGGATATAGCCGAATGCTACTTTCAGTTTGGTGGAACGGTTGGGCAAGCTCATAATCTGTTCTTTTTTTTTGTAAAAGGCGCTGTGCCAAAAGTAAATAAAACGATCCTTTTGCCTGTAGGGGCGGGGATTGCCCACCCGAATGCACATAGTGCATCATTTGGGGGGCGGCCATTCTTCCATAGCCGTCAAGCTAAGACAGTAAATGGCGTTTGCATCCACTGTAGGGGCGCATTGAATGCGCCCGATAACCCTCCGAAAGGTGTATTTGTGGATGCATTCGGGCGGAAGCATTCCGCCCCTACGGTGGACGAGAACGCTAACTATCCCTTAGCCTGCCGGCTATGGGATTCAATTCGGTCCTACAGGACGATGTTGGCTTTTTCATCTTCTTTGTTTTAAATTCGTATCATGATTGAACCGCAGATAATACAGGATTCCTGCAATAGTCAACCCGAAAGGGAATGCCATCCATATTCCTATAATTCCCCATTCCATCACAAAGCCGAAGAAATACCCGGCAGGCAGGGAGATCAGGAAATAGGCAATGAAGGCAATATACATCATGGGTTTCACATCTGCAATACCACGAAGGGCATTGGCAAAGTTTATTTGTAGTCCGTCACCAAACTGGTAGATGATGAACGGAATGATGAGTTGCGCCACCATCACGCTTACGGCAGGACTGTCACTGAACCATCCTCCCAACTCGTTACGCAGCAGGAAGATAGGCAGAGCGCCTATCAGCGCAATGAGCAGCATGATATGGAATCCTGCATAGGCCGAGCGCCTCACATTGATCCTGTCGTTTTGGCCGTGGAAGTTGCTGACACGGACTGCTACGGCAGCTCCCATTCCATAATACATCATAAAGCAGATTTGGGAAATGGCAAGCATCACCTGATGGGCGGCAAGGGCGGTGGTTCCAATCCATCCCACCATAATGGCGCTAAGGCTGAACGAAGCGGTTTCCATACCCATCTGCATGGCAATGGGCCATCCCAGCTTGTTCAGGTAGCGGAAATCCGCCCGGTTGAGTACGCCGTGCAGAAAGCCTTCCTTATAAATATGGTAACGGCGGGTACAGAAAAAGATGATAACAAATACGATGACCATCATGATACGGGAGGCCAGTGTGGAGATGCCTGCACCCAGCAAGCCCATTTCGGGCATTCCCATTTTGCCGTAAATCAGAATGTAGTTTCCGATGATGTTCATTACATTTCCTGCCAGCAGTATCCACATGGAAACGCGGGTGTCCGTAATGCCGTCGGCAAATTGCTTGAAGCCGTTGAAAAGCAATACAAACAGCAATGATATCAGCAAAACGATAAAGTAGGGGCGCATTAGTGGCAGCAACTCCTCCGGTTGCCCCAGCCGGTGGATGTTCAGATAGAGTATCCACATGATGAAAGTGAGTAGTGCCGCCAGCAGTGTGTTGGCAAACAGGCTGTTCTTCAGCATCCGCCCTACCACCTGGGTTTCTCCCCGTCCGAACAGGCTTCCCACAATAGGAGTAAGACCGTAAGAGAATCCGGTAGCGAAAATAATGGCCAGGGTAAACATATTGTTTACAAAGCTGGCAGCGGCCAGTTCGTTGGTGCTATGATGCCCTATCATCAGCGTATCGGCAAAACCGAGGATAATAACGCCTATCTGACCTATAACAATGGGAATTCCTAACGTGAAAAGTGCTTTGTAATGTTGCGTGTACAGTCTATTCATAAATCCTGATTAAAAATAAGTTTAATGGCTAAAAGCCTGTTTTTGTGTTATCAGCCAGATGTCAAATGGTGTTCCCACCCACTGTAGGGGCAGATTGAATCTGCCCGATAACACTCCGGAAGGTGTATATACTCCCAAGGTCGTGACCGATGGTTCGGGCGGATTCAATCCTCCCCTACAACAAAAGGATGGCAAAAATTACTTTTGGCACACCTCCGTCACATTATTTCCTGCTTTATAGTAAAGTGTGGAACAATTTTCCCGCACAAATGTTTTTTGTGCCGCCTCCTTTATTTGTCCGGCAGTGACCGAACGATATTTACTTACTTCATTATTAATATCTTCCGCTTTGCCTATCAATTCAAAATAGGCCAGGTTCGTAGCTACGTTCAGGTAATTCAGGTTATTGAATATCTGTTCGCTTTCATAGCGGTTCTTTACTTTTTCCAGTTCGTCTTCGTCCACGCTCTCTTCCGTCAAGGCTTGCAGTTCCTGCCACACGGCAGCTTCCGCTTCTTCCAAGGTCACGCCCGGAGCGGGTTTTCCGGTGATATGGAACAATCCCTCATCAATACTGCCCGAAATATAAGCATCTATGTTGTTGAATATCTGTTTCTCCTGTACCAGATGCTGTACCAGGCGGCAAGACCGTCCGCTGCTCAACAAGTCGCTCAACATATCGAAAGCATAGTAGTCGGGATGGCGGCGGTTGCAGATATGAAAGGCCATGAAAAGTGCGTCTACAGGCACATTGCGCTCTACCGTCAGCCGGCGTTCTTCCGTCTGTCGGGGCTCTGCCGGCAGTAAACGGGGAACTACATTGCGGCGGGGGATAGGGCCGAACCATTTCTCGGCCAGCGCCACCGTTTCTTCAAAAGTGATATGCCCCGTTACAGCTAGAATGGCATTGTCCGGCGCATAATATTTAAAGAAAAAAGCCTGTACCTCTTCAGGAGTAGCATTGGCTATATGGCTTATTTCCTTGCCGATAGTAGGCCACTGGTAAGGATGCACCTTATATGCCAGTGCACGCAGCAGATGCGAAGAGTCCCCATAGGGCTGGTTCAGGTTCCGTTGCTTGAATTCTTCAATCACCACCTGCCGTTGTATTTCCAGACTACGCGGATTGAAGTCGAGGGACAACATACGGTCACTTTCCAGCCAGAATCCGGTTTCCACATTCTGTCGGGGCAGCGTGATGTAGTAATTGGTAATGTCATTGTTGGTCCATGCGTTGTTCTCGCCTCCGGCATTTTGTACGGGGGTGTCATAATCGGGGATATGGACAGAGCCTCCGAACATCAGATGCTCAAACAGATGGGCAAATCCGGTATGTTCAGGGTCTTCATCGCGTGCGCCCACATCATACAGCAGGTTCAGTGCTACCATCTGGGTGGTATTATCCTCATTGTGTATCACACGCAGACCGTTGGACAAGGTATATCGGTTGATATTAATCATTTGATTTATAAATTACTGGACAAAAGCATTTGCCATTTACTCAATACTTGCTTTGAGAATCCGTATATTTTCTACCGGACGGTCTGCGCGGTTCGTTTTTGCCATTTCAATTTTATCCACTACATCCATGCCTTCGGTTACTTCACCGAACACGGTGTATGATCCGTCCAAATGAGGTGCGCCGCCTATCGTGCTGTAAGCCTTGACCTGTTCGGGGGTGAAATGGAATTTCTCTTCTTTATCCGCCAGTTCGCGTGCTTGGGCTTCCAGTGAATCCTGCAATTCCAGTAATCCGGCATTATCGCCGGCTTTGCGCATTTTGTAGATTTCTTTCATGTGCTGGCGTGCCAAGGTATCGAATATGGCCTCTTCGCGTTGTTCGTTCATTTTGTTCTCCATGCCCAGCAATTGCGGTTCGGTGAATTTGCGTCCGGTTACAATATAGAACTGGCAGCCCGATGAAGCCTTTTCGGGATTCACATCATCTCCCTGGCGTGCTGCTGCCAATACCCCTTTTTTATGGAAAAACTTCGGATTGAATTCGGCAGGAATGGTGTAGCCCACATCGCCATTGCCCAGCATGGCGGTATCCGATGCGTTTTTACTTTCCGGATCTCCGGCCTGAATCATAAACTGCTTGATGACCCGGTGGAACAACGTGCTGTCATATACTCCTTCCTTTACCAGTTTGATAAAGTTATCACGGTGTTTCGGCGTTTCATTATACAGAGCGACCGTAATATTTCCCATGGTGGTTTCCAGTTTCACCATTGTACGATTTTCATTTTCCATATGATTCGTTTGTTTTTTTGAGCCTGCGCTACATGCCGTCAATGCAATGAAAGCCAGACATATAATTAAACTTCTGTTCGTTTTCATGGATATAGCTTTTAATCATTTTACAAAGATAGAAAATAAAAATGAGAATAGGAGCAGAAAGGGAAAGAAAGGAGCGCACGAGTGGTTTGAAAGGAAGTGGATTTGTAAACCATGGGTAGATGTATCCGGGTTCTTCATTTCCTTCGCTTAGGGAGATAATGTGGCAGCATTGCTGACTTTTTGAGGCTCTGTTTTTCTATTTTCTTCTTATCAGTCTTATTTCATTCATTTCATCGTATTTGTGGAGTTCATAATAGTAGAGATCCTGGGGCTGTGTTATTTCTTTGGAGGGGTGATTATATTGTTTCATATTTTCTTTGTATTCCATATTTATGTGTACCATGTAAATGGGTAATGCGATCAGGGCCATAACGCATACGGCTATAAGGAATAGTAATATACGGTTGGATGAATCACTGGATTTCCATTCGGCTTTTAAATCCCTGTATGCACGATATACCCCGTATTTATTTAAGAAGTATCTATGCTTTTTCATTCTTAACAAGCTGGATTTTCTTTTTATGGAAGTCATAATTTAAACGTATTTATGGGTTAACGGTTGAAAAATGTGTTCGGGACGTATTTCTGGAAGAGTATAGCCCGATAATTCTTTCATGCAGGTAGTTGCTTATAAAACAAGAGGGGCGTGTGCATCGGGAATGATAATGTTTCAAATGCAAGATATATTCTTTATATCTTCGTTTCTTCTTTGCGAGAATATATTTTGCTATATCTATTATGGTTTCTTCCCTCTCCTGTTTGCAACTGGAAGTTAGTGGCTCGGTCATTTCAAAATCGTTGGTGTTAAGAATGTAGGTACATCTTTTTTTATTGCCGATTTTAAGGACGTAAGTGATTATGAACTGCTTTTCTTTGTGTTTGGAAGAAAGACGGTTGCATTGCTCGATCTCTACAATTTTGTTCATGACCATAAGGCTTTAAAAGGAGCGGGAAGAGAAAACGGTCCCACTGACCCGCTGCATTATAATCGCTATCAAGCAAAATATAGTGAAAGCCATTAAAGCCATCACACGGGAGTAGGACCGTTATGTTGAAGCTGCGAGAACTCACTTTTGAGCCCTCGTAGCTAGAAAGTTATCAAACTTCCGCTTGATAACGATTATAATGCGTTGCAAAGATATGTATTCTTTTGATAAACGGCATCATAAATAATAACTTTTTCCATAACGATTGGGAGATAAAGTTGTTTTTGTCTCTTGAAAGTTGCAATCATAAATCCACCTTGTGTCCTTCATGCGAGTTCCTCCACATTTTGACCCTTGCAAATATCAATGCTACGTACGGCACTTGAATCCCAGTTCTCAAGGAAAGTAGTCTTGAAAAGCACATCAGCAATAGTGTGGTAGTATGGATAAAAAATAGGTAGTTACTTGGTAGGCTTTTGCGTAAGTTGAGGTGGAAGTCTCCTTCAGTAGAGGTCAGCGAAGCTAATGACAATGCTGATGAAAATTAAAACAGGCTTTTATTGAATAAATTTTTATTTATGCGTTCTTTACTATATCAGTGAAATTAGACCAATCCTCAACTTTATAGCCCCTTATATCTCGGACGGACTTCTTAAACCATTCGATTTTAGATAAATCCATGATGGCTTTCACCACATTCCCCATATCATTACTTTCATTTAGGTATGTGCTACCCTGTATCCAATTAAATCCGTTCTTCTTTAGAACTTCCTTAATATCGAAATAGGCACGATTGTACGGCTTTCCGTAGTGCTTTTCAAGGGCTGATATAATCATGTCAAAACTTATGGCAAACATATTTCTTCTGTTTGAGGCTTAAACAAATCTTCCTGTCCGAAAAATACATCTTTATCTTCCGTCTCGGCTGATATAACGATACCTACAAAGGGGTTTTTTTCAACCTCTATCACTGTCCCGCTGATCCAATTAGGTAGTTTGGTAAGGTCGGGGGAAATCAAAACTTTATCTCCAACTTTCATACAATTATTATTTTGCATTCAAAGATACTTATTTCTTTTATTACTATGAAATTTGTTGTTGTTAAATTATGTGTAGTTGTTACCTGCTCTGTTTTTCTATTTGCGATAGAAAGTGTTCCGTCAGAAAAGGTAGTATAATTTAATCACTTCACGAATGGTTGGAATCTTATTTTCTCAGGGCATATGCTCTTTAGAAGAATGTGGTGCAACTGGTTACGGCCAAGGTGTTTTTTTAAGAGTTATTATTATGAAATAAAAGGCTGGAAGGAGTAAGGCGCACACTGCTACAACATCCGGTGAAACTTGGTACAACATCCGCGGAATCTTGTACCAAGATTTCCGTAATCTTGTGCCGGGTGGCGGCTTGTTCCTTTTGACGCTCTACCGCTTGCACCCCTAAGCCGGAACTCCGAAGTGCTCTTTCATCACACCAGGTGGCTGCCTTGGATTCCGAATCGGGAAAATGGAGGACGGTCAGAGTGTCCTTCGTCATGGATGGGAAATAAAGAGAATCTTTTATATTTATACTGTTTAAATTCATAAAACTTGCAAACTTGCAGAACTTGCAGTCTCTCACACACCCACACACGTGCGTACGTATGTGCGCGCGAGCGGTGGACTACGTATTCGCCACGGCCCGGTTTCACCAGTTTTCCGCGTTCGGCGGTGTTTGCCTTTTCCTTTCCCAAGGATGTTCCATTTCGCTTTTTCCAGACGGTAGGTGTTGGGCGGGCGAGTTGCCGCAGTCTATCATTTTTTGCAGGAAGACAGGCCGGCTGTAGTCGGGGAAGAGGGGTAGGCTGACGGGGACGGCTTTCTCTGCAACAGGGTGGGACAGGGTGCCGGCAGTGTTCGTAGAGGCAGCATCAAGGGAATTTTCATCCTTAGCATTCGGAGTGGCATTATAGGGTACGCGTGTGCGTGTGCGGGTGTGGAGAGGCTGCAAGTTTTGCAAGTTTGCAAGTTTCTTGTCCATTTTCCCCCCCCCTGCCGCTTTCGCCGGATGAAAGACGGTTTCCGGAAAGTTTTTACCCGTTCCTTTCTTTTTCCGTTTTTTTGAATTTAAAATAGAAAGATATATTTGTTCCCCAAATGCTCCTTTATCCTTTTTAATGCTTTAGATATTTGGGCTTCAACGGTTTTGGTGGAAATATGCATTTCTGTGGCAATCTCCTGATAAGTCTGCTGTTCCTCGCGGCTTCTCTGAAATACCTCGCGGCATTTCTCCGGCAGGGAGAGGACGGCTTCTTCTATCAGCCGGTTCAATTCTTGCATTTCAAGAAAAGGGTATTCCTCCTGTTTCAACTCTCCTATGGTTTCTAACGGACAAGTTTGTTTTTTATCGCGTAGGGCATTCAGGCAGCGGTTGCGCATGGATTGGAACAGGTAGGATTTTAAAGAAAGCCGGATATTCAGTTCCAGCCTTTTCTCCCATAAATGGATGAAAATGTCCAGTGCCACTTCCTCCGCTTCCTCCCGGCTGTTTAAATAGATATAACCATAACGGCACATCGGTACAAAGTAGGTGTCAAATATATAATTAAAGGCTTTTTCATCTCCATACTGGATCAGTCTTATTAACAATATGTCATCATTTGTGCTCATTCACTGGTGTATTAGGCGCGGATAACTACTCTTTGGGGTGTTTTCATTGTGCAATGATACCTTTTAAAGTTCAAATTAGCAAATAAAATCCCTTTGAATTCCTCCAATAATACAGGTCCAGACTTCTTTTTTTAGTATCAAGGCCATATTTTCGGGAATGCAATAAGGGTAAGAAGAATCTGTGGTGTCTTACTAGTAAAGACATATTTGATTATGGAAAAAAACACGAATATCATACCCTGGGATTTAATCATCGGCCGGTTGAAGCATGAACTGACTGAAGACGAATCGGACCGGTTTAAACAGTGGTCGGCTGCTCCCGGAAACGCTGCCCTGTTTGAGGAGATCGAAATACTTTGGACCAATATCCGGAATCATTGCAGTACCTATACTCCGGATAAAGAATATTATTGGAAGAAACTATCACAGCACATAGAGGCATCCCGGAAAGAAAAACCTGCACCGGTCCTTGACCGCAGACAAAATAGCAGGCGGTTTTACCAATATATAGCGGTTGCTTGTGCCGCATTGTTGATGGGAATGTCCTTTTATATAGGCTCAAGTATCTATCAGCCTGAGCCTTTCAGTCAGGAGTACGCCAGTCTGGGGGGGAAATCTAAAATTATTCTTCCTGACGGTTCCCAGGTATGGCTCAATGCTCATTCTTCACTTTCCTATGGCAGTGATTTCCTGAAAGACAGGCGCGTAGTAAAATTAAGTGGTGAAGCCTGTTTTGATGTGGTTCATAAAGAAGACCTGCCCTTTGTGGTGAAGGCCGGCGGAGTAGATATCAAAGTACATGGGACAAAGTTTGATGTAGAATCTTTTGACGAGGATGATTCTGTGCAGGTCAGTCTGCTGCAAGGAGCGGTTTCCATGCAGAGCAAGCATGAATCACGTTCATTGAAACCGGGGGAAAGAGGTGTTTATCATAAAAAAAACGGGACAATGACAGTTGTCGGCGCAGATGTGGATTTTACCATGTCATGGGCGCAGGACAAACTCGAATTTAATCGTCGTCCGTTAGGGGATATTTGCCGTTTTCTGTCAAAATGGTATCGGGTGAAAATTATAGTACATCCGTCTTTGGCCGGACAATATAATTATACATTTACCTTGCGCAATGAGCCGCTGGAAGAGATCTTGAGGCTGATGTCCAGAATCCATCCGCTTGCCTGTCAGTTTGATGAGAATAATGTTTTGCACCTCACTCCTTTACAAGATAAAAAATAGTATCAACCTTATAAATAGAGAATGCCTATGAAAAAATGAAACTTAGAATCAAGAAGAAAGAGTGTGCACCAGGTGCACACTCTCGAAATCACAAATTAATTAACCCAAGGATTCCGATGCCGATCTGGCAATCAGCAACCGGAACTATAAAACCTTGATTAACTTTAACACACAAAGATATGAAATTAAAAAAACATCTGGCAATTTTTTTGCTATTATTATTGTGTCTTCCATCTATTGCACAGATAAAGAGCAAGCTCATCACCATCAGTTTTTCGGATGTGACGCTTTCTGAGGCAATAACCCGCATAGAGAAGGTCAGCGGATATACATTCTTTTACGATGCAAACCAGGTAGATGTAAGCCGGAAAGTGAGTTTGAAGGCGGACAATCTATCCATAGATAAAGTCATGGATGCTTTGCTGCGAAATTCCAAACTGAAATTTGAGGTAACGAATACCCAGATCGCTTTATTCCCTGTCGGGCAGAAGGTTCAGGAACAACCCCGCCCCAAAAGGAAGACAGGGATTGTAACGGATGCCGGCGGCGAACCGATAATCGGCGCCAACGTCACGGTGAAAGGGACGGCCAACGGAACCATAACCGATCTGAACGGTCATTTCTCTTTGGAAGTGTCCGACCGTGATCTGCTCGTGATCTCCTTTATAGGATATACTACGCGAGAGGTGAAGACAGCCGGCAAACCCTCTTTTTCCATCATTTTAAAGGAAGATGCCCAGGCTTTGGATGAAGTGCTGGTGACTGCTTATGGAGGGAGGCAGCTTCGCAGCAAAGTAACCAATTCCATCTCTAAAGTGAAAGAGGATGTATTGACCACGGGGCTGCATGCCAATCCTGCCCAGGCATTATCCGGTGCAGTATCCGGTTTGCGTGTGCAGCAAACCAGCGGCAACCCCGGGGATGTCCCGACGATGGTCCTGAGAGGCGGAACAAACCTTGACGGCACGGGTTCCCCCCTGATCGTTGTGGATGGACAGGTACGTGAAGATTTGGGAGACATTAATCCGGAGGATATCCAGTCGATGGAAGTGATGAAAGATGCCGGTGCGACTGCCATCTACGGAGCGCGTGCTAATAATGGCGTGATACTGGTGACTACCAAACGAGGCAGGGAAGGGCATTCGGAAATCAGATTCAAGGCAAAGGTGGGGCTGAACTATTTTCAGGATACCTGGAATTTTCTGAACGGGGAGGACTATTTGTATTATCAGCGGCTCGCCTGGCAGCGGGCGGGGCAGGTATTTCAGTTGAGTGACGGCTCCTGGCTGGGTACGGCTAGCATGGCGAACCTGAAAAATGCACAGCCTTACGGTACGGGAAATATTTATTTTAATAGTGACGGGTCTGTAGCAGACGGAAACAAGGTGAGCAATGCTAACTGGAGTCCTATGATTTATGCCGACAATCTGGCATTCCTGCTGGATAAAGGGTGGAAAACTATGATTGACCCGGTGTATGGGGACAAGATTATTTATAAGGAATTTAATTTAAGGGATACGAACATCAAGGATTGTGCCATTACCCAAGATTACAATATGAGTATATCGGGAGGAAATGAAAAAGGAAATTATTATGCGAGTTTTGGTTATAATGATAGTGAGGGAAATGCAATAGGTAATTATTATAAGAGGTTTTCATTTACGTTGAATGCAGATTACAAGATACGTAAATGGCTGACCTCCCAGTCCACATTGTCCTTTGTCGATTCAAAAGGTTATGGGGTCTATCAGTCCAGTGTAAAAGAAGAGCAGGATATTGCCAATTATTTCAGCCGTGTGTTAAGTGTCCCTCCCACTTTCCGGGGAGTGAACGAGGATGGCGAATACCTTATCGGTGTACGCGGGCTGGAAGATTCCAACTATCTGATAAACTGGAAGCAACGCATACGCGATAATAACAGGAATCGGCTGAATATCAGCCAGGCTTTTGTGATAGATCTATGGAAGGGGCTGAACCTGAAAGTGACAGGAAGCTGGTATGTCAATGAATTCAAGAGGGAGGCTTTTAATAAGAATCTGATTACAGGTGTGAATGTGGTGGATACCAAACATGAATCTTATGATAACTACGACCGTTATCTGAATCAGACCTACAATGCGGTATTGAATTATGAGAGGCAGCTTTTCAAAGACCATTTTGTATCGGCAATGGCAGGTTTCGAATATTACGAATCTTACAGGAAAGGATTTGATGCCTATGGGTACGGGGCACCGACCGATGATTTTCAGGATTTGAACCTGACGCAGCAGGAAGGGCGTACTATGGATTCCTGGCATGAAAAAGAGCGTATCATGTCTTTCTTCGGGCGTCTTAACTATGATTTCAGGAATAAGTATCTTCTCTCGTTTGTTATCCGCAGGGATGGTTATTCCAAGCTGCTGGGAAGTAACCGGTGGGGTGTCTTTCCGGGGGTATCTGCCGGATGGGTGTTCAGTAAAGAGAAATTCATGCAACCTTTGCAAGAGGTCATATCTTTTGCCAAGCTCAGGGCCAGCTATGGTCTCAATGGTAACGTGTCGGGCATCGGTCCTTATGACTTGCAGGGAGGTTATTCCGGTTACTCTTATGGCGGATACAATGGTTTCTTATTGAACTACACCTATAATAAGGAAACGGCAAGATATGATATTACGGGACTGGCTAACTCTAATTTGAGGTGGGAGAAATCGAGTACTTTCGAGATCGGGCTGGATCTGAGTTTCCTTGCCAATAAATACAATTTGAATCTGACCTACTATAACCGTCATACTACCGACAAGTTTGCGGATATCAAACTGCCTTCGCATTCCGGGCTGTATTCGTTTAAAACCAATAACGGAGAAATACAGAATCAAGGTATGGAATTGGATTTTAATACAAGAATCATTGATGCTGAAGACTGGAAATTCAATGTCAATTGGAACATAGCTTATAATAAAAACAAGATTGTATCTCTGCCCAACAATGGCACGCCGTTAAACCGTCAGGAATCGTTCGAAGTCTATTCGGGTAATGGCAATGAGAAAATCTGGGTTGGTGGTTATCAGGAAGGACAGTCGTGGGGAGATGTTTATGCTTATAAGGCCGAAGGAATCTACAAAAGTCAGAATGAAATACCCGGTAATTTGATTGATAAGTCAGTAGGAAATAACGGCTCCAATAATAAATTCCTCTATGGTCCCGATGCATGGGAAAGGTTGACCGATGAGCAGAAAAAGGGGGCCCTTCCTATCCAGCCGGGTGATGTGAAGTGGAAGGATGTGAATGGGGATGGTGTGATAGACCAATATGACCAAGTGAAGATTGGAAACAGAGTGCCCAAGTGGACAGGAGGTATCAACCTGATTCTTTCATGGAAAGAGTTCACCTTGTCTGCCCGGATGGATTATGCATTGGGGCATATAGTAACCGATACGCGTACACCCTGGATGTTGGGCGATATGCAGGGGGCATACAACAGTGTGGATTTGGTCAAAGATACCTGGTCTGAAGAGAATGCGGATGCCCGCTACCCTGTTTATACACGTGCCGACCAGTTGGGAAAACGCAATTATGCACGTACCACCTCCATGTTTATGTATAAAGGGGATTATCTGGCCTTCAGAGATGTGACACTGTTGTATAAACTTCCTGCCCCCTGGCTGAAGAAGGTCTTTATACAAAGTGCGGAACTTTCCGTTACCGCCCAGAATCTGGGATATTTATGGGCGGGATCGAAAACGATGTTTTCTCCGGAATACGGGGCAGATTCGCAAGGAGGATATTCATTGCCCCGTTCGGTGATAGTTGGATTGAATGTTAGTTTCTAAAACCAGATGAATATGAAGAAATATATTTATACCTTATTGTTTGTGGCAAGCTTGCTGATAAATGCTTGTGATAATTTGGATTTGAATCCTGAAGACTTTTATGGCGCCGGCAATTTCTGGAAAGAGAAAGGGCAGGTGGAGGCTTTCATAGTGGGGCTACACAGGGATGTGAGAGAAAATTACAAGAACTACTTTCTTTATGGTGAGGCACGTGGAGGCACATTGCTGACGGGAGTGTCCAGTGTAGGCACTTCGTTGGATTACGAAGTGATCAAGTTGAATCACTTGTCCCAGGATACGTATGGCATAGGCAACTGGGGGGAGTTTTATACCTATTTGCTGCAAGTGAATCATGCTCTGGATAATCTGGAGAATCATTGTGCTTTCCTGTCCCAGTCGGATCTGGACTTTTATAAGGGTCAGGTTTACGGGCTGAGAGCTTTCTATTACTTTTGGTTGTATAGAAGTTATGGAGGCGTGCCGCTTGAAACGGAGGTAAAGGTAGCCGACGGATCATTTGATGTCACGGACTTGTATTTGGAACGGGCGCCGGCCGAAACAATCTTGCAGCAGATAAAAGAAGACCTGCAAAAGTCGGAAGCAGGTTTTAGCAGTACCCGGAATACCTCTCCCAATGGTTATTTCTGGTCCGAATATGCCACTCAGATATTGAAGGCCGATGTTTATGTATGGTCTGCAAAGGTAACAACCGGAAATCACATAGCTACCGGCACCAGTGATTTGCAAGTGGCGAAAGAAGCGCTGGACAAGGTGATCGGACAATTTTCATTAGTCGGTCATTATGCTGATTTATTTGATGCGAATAATAAACCGGCAGCGGAAAAGGAAATCATCTTTTCCTTGTGTTTCGACAAAAGGGAAGCTACCAATTGGGGAGATGGCTTTGTCTATTCTTCGGCACAGTTCATCGGTCAGTCCTGGGATAAAGACGGCAATTTGTATCAGGACCCGCTGGACCTTTGCGGAACCGGAATTATGCGTAATGAATACAAAGAGTCTTTTGTGAAATCATTTGATGAAAAAGATTCGCGCCGCTTCGCTACCTTTTTGGAATATTACAGGAATCCGGAACTGACTATTTTCGGAGCCTCTCTGAAGAAATTGCTGGGGACGGCTGATAGCGGAAAGCGTTATTATGAATCGGACATACCTGTTTATCGTTATGCAGATGCCTTGTTGCTGATGGCGGAGGTGGAAAACGGTTTGTCGGGACATTGTGCCAGCTATATAAACGAGGTGCGTAAACGGGCTTTCGGACAATATTACGGGCCGGACTTTGAGTATAAAGATGGCAGTTATGCCGACAATGAGCTGGCTATATTGAAAGAAAGGGACAAGGAGTTCGTATCCGAAGGGAAACGCTGGTTTGATGTGATCAGGCTGCATGACGGCAACAAGGAACCGCTGGTGTTTTCGACAGATGCCGCATACTCTACCGTATATGGCGGACACGCCCTTCCCATATTGAACAAGGGGGAGGAGTCTTATAAATTACTTTGGCCCATTGAGAAGACACTGATGGACAGAGATCCTGAACTCAAGCAAACGCCCGGATACGAGCAATGAGCTGGAATCACATAAACGGATGTAAGAAAAATACTTTTATGAAAAATAGATATTCAAAGTTACTTTGTTTCTGCATGGGAGGCTTGTTGCCGGTGCAGACTCTGACAGCGCAGCAGGCTTCCAATATCCTGTTGATCGTTTCGGAAGATAACGGATGTGACCTGGGATGTTATGGCAATCGGCAGGTATATACTCCGAATTTAGATGGATTATCCCGTCAGGGGATGCAATTCATGAATGCTTATGTCACCTATTCGGTAAGCAGTCCTTCAAGAAGTTCTATTTTCACAGGGCTATATCCGCATCAAAATGGACAAATAGGTCTGGCAACCCACAAGTACAGCATGTACGAAGGGATTAAAACTCTGCCCGTATATATGAGAGAACTGGGATACCTGTCGGGATGTATCGGAAAAATCCATGTAAACCCCGAAACGGAAATATCCTTTGATTACTGGGATAACCGGGATGCTAATTTTGGCAAGAAGAATCTGAAATCTTATGCGGATAAAGCGGTGGCGTTCGGTAAGCGTTCGTCCGGAAAGCCTTTTTTTCTGATGGTGAATTTCCCGGATGCCCATTTCCCGCTTCAGCGGCAGGTGGAGGGACTGCCCCATCGTTTGGTGGATGAGTCGCAGATAGCTCCCTTGCCCTATCTGAATGTTGACTCACCCCGACACCGGGACTTTGTAGCGAGTTACTATGATTGCATGAACCGTTTGGATGAATCGGTGGGAATGCTGCTTGATGAAATGTCTGCTAACGGATTGCTTGATAATACGGTTGTTATCTATATGTCAGATCATGGTGAGCAGTTTCCTCGCGCCAAATGTAGTAATTATGAAGCGGGGCTGCATATCCCCTTTATGGTGAAATGGCCCGGACATGTAGCTCCCTCCACGGCCTGCAATGCGTTAATCTCTACCGTTGATTTGTTGCCGACTTTCATAGAAATGGCAGGTGGAACCGTTCCTGCACGACTTCCCGGCAAGAGTCTGTTGCCTTTGTTTGCTGCAGAAAAGGACAGCATTCATTCGTATATTTTTGCCGGCGGAATGGGGAGCGCACCCATCATGCACTATCCCCGGAGAAGTGTCAGGGATTATAGATACAAACTAATTGTGAATTATAATCATTCGTCAGATAATCCGCATTATAACTTGTATCTTCATCAGGAAGGGCACTTTGCAGGAGGATTATCAGCAGAGGAACTGGCTATGGCCCCGGATTCGATGAAGCCTGTTTTTCAAACTTGGAAAAGACCGCCTCTCTATGAATTGTATGACTTGTGGAGAGATCCGCACGAATTTCATAATCTTTCTGATCAAAGGGAATACAAGGCTGTGCTGAACAGAATGAAGAGTGCATTGTCGCAATGGCAGGAAGATACGGATGATCCTATCAGGAAGCCGGAACTTTTGAAAGCCATCAATGAGGAAGTGAAGGCTATATTGAGAAAAGAGGTTGATTATATGCAGCCTGATTTTAAATGGGGCTATCCGGATTATTTTCAGAATAGGGAATAAGAGGTGAGATCATTTGTATAAAGCACCCTGACTTTTAGTCGTTTTTTTTAAGTCAAGCCATCTGTTGACCTTGGTAAGGTTGACGGATGGCTGTTTCTATTTTATAAATTTATAGAAAACAAAAGATAAAAGCGGAGTCCCCTCAACCATTATGCCGATAAAATTGTTTAAATTTGCAGAAACGTTTGTACAAACACTCAATGAAGAAAAAACAGATTCGTTGGACATTGTGGGCGATAGCATCTCCGTTCATTCTGTTCATCATTTTATGTATATTAATCTATTTGCCACCCATTCAGAATTTTTTGGTGGACAAAGCTGCTGTATATGCCTCAGAAGCAACCGGAATGAAGATCTCTGTGGGGCGTATCTCTTTATCTTTTCCCTTGAATCTGGTCATTAACGATGTGAAAGCCGCTTCCCGGCATAACGATACTTTGCTCAGTGTGCGCCGTCTGCAAGTAAATATACAGTTGCTTCCGTTGTTGAAAAAACAGGTGGAAGTAGATGGTATATCCCTGCAAAGAGCTACAGTAAACTCCAATGACCTGATACATGGTATGAGGCTGAACGGTACGCTGGGGGAACTGTTTATCTCCAGCCATGGCGTGGCACTGGACCCTGAAACCGCCATTGTTAATAAAGTCTTACTGAAAGATACGGATTTGTCCCTCTGCCTGAATGATACCACCGCTGCCGATACGACTAAAAGTGATACCACTTATTGGAAAATAATATTACAGGATATTGATTTGCAGAATGTTTCCTTTGCGTTGGATATGCCTATGGATAGTTTGTCACTGGCAACCTCGCTGGATAAGGCCACGCTGCGCAACGGATTGATAGACCTGCATAAATCGGCTTATTCTCTGCAAACTTTCCAGATAAAGAACGGACGTGTGCGCTATGACAGCGGACAACCGACAGTTGCCGCGCCTGCCGACAGTCTGAACGGAGGACTTGATCCGTCGCATATTTCATTGACCGATATCGGTGTGAAACTGGATTCCCTGCACTATGAAGGCCGGAATATGAAAGCTGTCATCCGTCAGTTTGTGCTGAAAGAGCGTTCGGGACTGGAAATTGTTTCTACCGAAGGGCGGCTGGTTTCCAACAATAAGGTGTTGCGCGTGCCTTCCCTGAAACTGGAAACCCGTGATTCTTATCTGGAACTGAACGCCTCGATGGACTGGGATGCACTGGAGTTTAAGGGTGAAGGAGGTGTCACGGCACGTCTGATGGCAGATATCGGAAAACCCGATGTGGTGAGATTTATGGGAAATATGGATGAAAAGTTCATCCGGCAATATCCGTCCGAACCCTTGCGCATCCGTACAGGCATTGATGGAAACTTGAATCAATTGAAACTGACGACTCTTACCGCAGAACTGCCCGGTGCGCTGGAACTGTTTGCCAAAGGTGAACTGACGAACCTGACCGACAGCTTGCTGCGCGGAGGGGATATAACACTGGATGCTGAAACAAAAGATTTGAAGTTTGTTTCCACTCTGGCCGAAGGAATAGAAATTCCTTACGGCACGAAACTGGAAGGTAAATTTACGATGGCGGGTCCCAGGATGGGAACCGATATGTTGCTGATGCAGCCCGAAGCCAAGGCAATGACTGAAGCGGATACCATCCCGATAACGGTCTATAATGACAGCGTCTCGGTAGCCGATGATTTCAAGATGGAACGGGCCGCCCGCCTGTATGCCAAATATGATTTGTCACGTGACCGGTATGAAGCGGATCTGGCTGTCAACCACTTTGACTTGCACCAGTTTATGCCGGCAGATTCGTTATATACCTTGTCCACCCGTCTGAAAGTGGAAGGAGAAGGACTCGACTTTTTCTCTCCCCGCACTTCTTTCAATGCCGAGGGGAGTATAGACCGTTTTCATTACGGCAGTTATAATCTGACAGGCATCACCCTATCCGCGGGTTTGGAACATTCAAAAGTCAATGCTTCCCTGGTGGTGAAGAACTGGACAATGGATATCAAGGCTCATCTGGATGGTATATTGAAGTCCAATGATGTATCCGGTGATTTGAAAATGGAGGTTGCTCACCTGGACTGGCAGGCGCTTCACCTGATGAATACCCGCTTCCAGACTTCGCAGTATATCGGTGTCCGTTTCAGCAGTGACCTCCGAAAACGGTATGCGGTAGAGGCTGAAATGACGAATGCCACGATTATTACTTCCAAACGAACGTCCCATTCCAAAGATTTGTTTGCCGGATTCAGCACTTCCAGGGATTCTACTTCAGCCTATCTGCGTGCAGGTGACCTTGATTTGAGTCTGGAAGGAGAGGGGCATATGGACTATATTTCCGGTAGAGCAGAGATGCTGATGAAAAAACTGGCGGAGCAATGGGAAAGCAAACATATTGAACAGGAAGAACTCCGGGAGTTTCTTCCGGGGCTTTGTCTGAAGATATCGTCCGGTCCCGATAATCCGGTGGCGGGATATCTTTCCATGATGGGATTATCCTATAAACATTTGTTTATGGACATGGACTCATCTCCTGTAGAGGGATTGAACGGTGAAGCCTATTTGTATGGATTGCGAACGGACAGTCTGGTATTGGATACCATCTATCTGGACGTACAGCAGGACCTGAATGGGATAAACATTCTGAGTGGAGTCGTAAACGGTCCCAAACCGGGACAAGAAGCATTTGACGTGACTTTGGAAGGAAATGTGGGAAATAACAATGCCCAATTGCTGGTGCAGTACCTCAACGCCCGTAAACAGCAGGGCGTGTATATGGGGGTAATGGCCGACTTGCGCCGTCATGGTATCCGCATGAGGGTCTTTCCGGAACATCCTACGTTGGTATATCGTCCTTTCACGGTGAATAAAGACAATTACATTTATCTGGCAGATAACGGACGCATTCATGCCAACCTGAATGTGCATGACGACCAGGGAACGGGGCTCAGTTTCTATACCAACCGTGAAGATACCATTGCCAAACAGGATATGACTTTTGAACTTTCACGCATCAACCTGAAAGAATTTCGCCGTATCCTTCCTTATATGCCCGATATAGAGGGCTGGATAGGCGCGGAAGCGCATTATATAGACTCCGGGCCGTATATGATGGTGAGCAGCGACCTGCGTGTGGACGCATTCAAGTATGAAGGCAGTGAACTGGGCAACTGGGAGTTTAGCGGCGTTTATCTGCCGGGTGAAGAGAAAGACCATCATCTGGATGCCTATATACGTCACGATGGTAAAGAAATAGCGCATTTGGGAGGTATTTATCTGCCGACGGCGGACGGAACGGGAAGTCTCAGTGCGGATATCGCTTTCGAGCATTTCCCCCTGAATGTGGTCAATCCGTTTGTGCCCGACCGAATGGTGGAACTGGATGGCGATATTGACGGAACGCTGGCCATGAAAGGTGATCCTGCCCAACCGTTGCTGAACGGTGAGCTTGCCTTGGATTCCGTCACGTTCTTTATGCCGGAGATGTCTGCCATGTTCCGTTTTGACAATGAGCCGGTACAGGTGGTGAACAGTAAGATGATGTTCAAGGATTTTGATATCTTTACCAAAGGCAAAGCTCCTTTCACCATCAATGGGGAGGTGGATCTCTCGGATTTGGAACGGACCACGGTAAACCTTAAAATGCATGCCGAGAATTACGAACTGCTGAATGCCCCCCGTACCAAGCGTGCGACGGTGTACGGCAAAATGTATGTAGACTTTAATGCGACCTTGCGCGGCCCGGTAGAGGAACTGGTGATGCGTGGCAATATGAACATACTGGGCAAGACCAATGTCACTTATGTCTTGAAAGATTCGCCCTTGACGGTCAACGACCGTCTGGGGGATATGGTGACATTTGTCAACTTCAATGATACCACCTCTGTGGAGGAATCTTCCGTCCAGCAGATCTCACTGGGAGGAATGGATGTCGCCATGACCATGCACATAGACCAGGCGGTGCAGGCGCGTGTGGACCTGGTACCTGACGGCTCCAACTATATGTTGCTGGAAGGCGGCGGAGACTTGTCCTTCCAATATACCCCTCAGGGAGATATGTTGCTGACAGGGCGTTATTCCCTGATGAGCGGGGAGATGAAATATCAGATTCCGATTATTCCGTTAAAGACTTTCAACATCCAGAACGGCAGTTATGTGGAGTGGACGGGAAATATCATGAATCCGCAACTGAACATTATTGCCACCGAGCGTGTCCGTGCTTCGGTGGGTGAGGATGGAAAGACTTCGCGCATAGTCGGTTTTGATGTAGGGATTGCGTTGAGCCAGAGTCTGGAGAATCTGGGACTGGCATTTACACTTTCGGCTCCGGAGGATGCCTCCGTACAGGATCAATTGAATGCCATGTCCGTAGAGGAGCGTGGAAAACTGGCTGTCACTATGTTGGTGACCGGAATGTACATGGCCGAAGGAAACTCTACGGGAGGATTCAATGTGAATAATGCGTTGAACTCATTCTTGCAGAGTGAGATCTCGAATATTGCCGGAAAAGCGCTTGATATTAATGTAGGCATGGAAACCGTAGATGATGCCGATAATGGCGGCAAACGCACGGATTATAATTTCCAGTTTGCCAAGCGCTTCTGGAACAACCGCTTCCGTATAGTGGTGGGAGGCAAGGTTTCTACCGGAAGCACCGTGCAGCAGGATGAAACATTTATTGATAATGTTTCTATAGAGTACCGTCTGGACAACAGCGGTACCCGGTATGTCAAGCTTTTCCACGACAAGAACTATGAAAGCGTGCTGGAAGGTGAGATTATAGAAACCGGTGTGGGTATTGTGCTTCGCAAGAAGATGAGCCACCTGGGTGAACTGTTTATTTTCAAGTCTAAAAAGAAGAAATGAGAGTCGGAAATATGAAGATAAAACATAGCATAAACCTGCTTTTGCTAGGGGGAGTGATGTGGGTGGCGGCAGCTTGCTCTACCACCAAGAACTTACCGGAAGACGAAACATTATATGTCGGTGTGAAGAATATGGAGATTGTGAACGAAGACAAGACTCCTGCGGGTATCCAGACCCTGGAAGAAGTGGAAGCAGCCTTGTCATACCCTCCTAATAATGCCATTTTGGGAAGTAATTCCCTACGTTTTCCTATTCCCTTCGGTTTATGGATCTATAATGACTTTGTGAAATATCAAGATAAAAAGGGGCTGGGACATTGGATATTCAACAAGCTGGGGTCTACTCCGGTCTATTTGTCCACAGTGAATCCGGAAACCCGTGTGAAAGTGGCAACCAATCTTTTGCGCGATTATGGCTTTTTCAATGGTGCCGTTTCTTATTCTGTAGACTCTTTGAAGAATCCGCGTAAAGCCAAGTTAAGTTACAAGATTGATATGGCGAATCCTTACTATCTGGATTCTATCATGTATCTGAAATACCCTCCCCGCGCCGATAGCTTGATACATGCCACTTATAATCAGAGAGTGTTGCGCAAGGGAGATAACTTCAGTGTGTTGAAGTTGGAAGAGGAGCGCCAGCGCTTGAGTACCCTTTTCCGTAACAACGGCTATTATTATTTCCGTCCCGAATTTATTACCTTCCGTGCAGATACCTTGCGTAAACCGGGAATGGTCAGTTTGCAGGTCATTCCTAAAGCCGGAGTGCCTGCCGATGCGAAAAGACCTTATTATATAGGAACTACTTCCGTATACCTCACCGGCTATAAAGGTGAAGAGCCTACAGATTCCCTTGTCTTTCCGGGAATGACCCTGCACTATAGCGGAAAGAAACCCGGTATCCGTCCGGGAGTGCTGGCAAAACGGTTCTTTTATCAGAAAGGACAGCTTTATTCACAGGCACGGCAGAGCTATACGCAGGAGGCTTTGGCTCGTCTGGGTATTTTCAAATTTGCCGAGTTCCGTTATACTCCGCAGGATACTTTGCCTGCTTGTGATACGCTGAATGTACGGATGAACGCTACCTTCGATCTGCCCTATGACGGTGAACTGGAATTCAATGTGACTACCAAGAGTACGGATCAGACGGGTCCCGGCGCTATCTTCAGCCTTTCGCGTAAGAACTTTATGCGTACGGCAGCCACTCTTTCTTTCCAGTTGAAGGGATCTTATGAATGGCAGACCAACTCTACAGCAGATGGCAACAGCTCCAAATTGAATTCTTATGAATTGGGAACTTCTTTCTCGTTAGAGTATCCCCGTTTGGTATTGCCCTGGATGAATAAAAAACTGATGCGTTCACGCTTTCCGCAGCATACCTCATTCAAACTGTATGCGAACCAATTGAATCGAGCTCGTTTCTTTAAAATGCTTTCTTTCGGTGGAACGGTGTCATACGATTTCCAACCCTCCAGAGTCTGGAAGCATACGGTGACTCCTTTCAGACTTGCATTTAATACGCTGCAACATACCACTACCCGTTTCGATACGATAGTGGACAAGAATCCCAGTTTGGCAATCAGTTTGGGCAATCAGTTTATTCCGGCTATGAGTTATACCTTTACTTATGACAATGCACCGCTGAGGAAACGAAATAATTTATGGTGGGAAACTTCCTTTACTTCGGCGGGTAATCTGACTTCGTTGGTATATGCCGCTTTCGGGAAAGGATTCAAGGAAACGGATAAAAAGCTATTGAACAGCCCTTATGCGCAATTCCTGAAGATGACCTCGGAAGTACGCTGTTTGTTCAAGGTGGGAGAGAAGCAGCATGTTGCCACCCGTTTGATGGGAGGCATTTTATATGCTTATGGCAATCAGACCGTGGCGCCTTACAGCGAACAGTTCTATATAGGTGGTGCTAACAGTATCCGTGCATTTACTGTGCGTTCTATAGGTCCCGGTTCCTATCGTCCGGAGGATAAACAGTATGGTTATCTGGATGAAACCGGAGATGTAAAGCTGGAAGCGAATGTGGAATACCGTTTCCCTATTTTGGGTGATTTGTATGGCGCTGCTTTTCTGGATGCGGGAAACGTATGGTTGTTGCGTGAACAAAGAAACGAGGAAGGGCAGAATATACGTCCCGGTGGCTTGCTTACCCTGCGCAATTTCGGTAAAAGCATAGCTTTGGGCACTGGTGTCGGTCTGCGTTATGACCTTACTTTCTTGGTGATCCGTCTGGATTTGGGTATCGCCCTTCATGATCCGTATGACACAGGCAAGAAAGGATATTATAACATTCCTAAGTTTAAAGACGGACTGGGATTACACTTTGCCATTGGGTATCCTTTTTAAGGATTGGGTTCTAAAAATGAGGACATCCCGATATCACATCGTAATGTCCTCCACAATCATTGAGGGATATATTCTTTATTAATGATCAAATTTCTATCTATATTCCAGTGACGCAAAGGTATCATTTTTATTGATAATTCCCACCTTTTCTTTCATTTTCCTCCATATTATTTTGTAGCTTTGTGGCATCAAACATTCAATTTTAAATAAATATATAAACTATGAAACCAACTTTATTTTTATTAGCGGCTGGTATGGGCAGTCGTTACGGAGGCTTGAAACAGTTAGATGGTCTGGGCCCTAATGGCGAAACTATTATGGATTATTCTATTTATGACGCTATCAATGCCGGTTTTGGAAAATTAGTCTTTGTTATCCGTAAAGATTTTGAGCAAGATTTTCGTGAAAAGATTATCTCTAAATATGAAGGTCATATTCCTTGTGAGCTGGTGTTCCAAGCTTTAGACAATCTGCCGGAAGGTTTTACTTGCCCTGCAGACCGTACAAAACCTTGGGGAACCAATCATGCTGTCATGATGGGAGCAGACGTTATTCAGGAACCGTTTGCGGTAATCAACTGTGATGACTTCTATGGCCGCGATTCATTTCAGGTAATGGGCAAGTTCCTTTCTGCATTGCCCGAAGGTTCCAAGAATGTTTATTCTATGGTAGGTTTCCGTGTAGGCAATACATTGAGTGAAAGCGGTACGGTGTCTCGTGGTATTTGTGGAACAAATGCAGATAACTTGTTGACTTCCGTTGTAGAACGTACCAAAATTCAGCGTATGGACGGTGAAGTGAAATACATCGGCGATGATGGCGAATGGACAGCTACTCCTGATACCACTCCGGTCAGTATGAATTTCTGGGGCTTTACCCCTGATTACTTTGCTTACAGCAATGAATTTTTCAAAACTTTCCTGAGCGATCCCAAGAATATGGAGAACCTGAAGAGTGAATTTTTCATTCCGTTGATGGTGGATAAATTGATAAATGACGGTACGGCTACGGTTGAGGTACTGGATACTACCAGCAAGTGGTTCGGCGTAACTTACCCTGAAGACCGTCAAAGTGTAGTTGATAAAATCCAGGCATTGGTGGATGCCGGTGAATATCCTGCCAAACTGTTCTAAGGTGAGTTAGTCATACGGTGAGGGTATCAAGAATCAAGATACCCTTACCTTTTTACGCTTTGTCTGCACATCTCGCCTTTTTTTATTGCATCTTGTATTCACTGGGTGACATCCCCGTGTGGTGCTTGAAGTATTTGCCAAAGAAGGACGGATTGGGGAAATTCATAAAATAGGCCACTTCCTGAATGGACATGACCGAGTATTTCAGTAAAGCTTTAGCCTCCAATACCACATATTCATCAATCCACTCTCCGGCAGTCTTTCCGCTGACTTTTTTTACAACGGTGGAAAAATGTTTGGGGCTCAGGAACAGTTGTTCTGCATAAAAGTCCACCCGCCTTTCCTTACGATGGTGTTCGGTCAATAGGTTGATGAATTGATTGAACAGCACTTCTTCTCTTTTCAGCGATTTAGGGTTCTCGGAAAGAAATTCCGGTTGTTTCCTGTGGAGGATAGAACCTATCTTGTATAAGTAAGCTCCCATTAATCTGCGTACAATTTCCGTGCGGAAGTTGTCGTTCCGGCTTACTGTTTCTTCTATCAGTTGGTAGAATGATTTCAGTTCCTCCACCTCTTCATCCGTCAGATGGAATTTGGGATTCTCTTTCAGTGAGATGAAAAAGGGCATAAAACTGTTCAGGTTGATATACATCTCTTTGAGGAAATCGGAAGAAATAAGAAACATTTGTGACTGGTGGATACCCGGTGACAGGCTGGATTGTAAGATATCACCGGAGGCACACAGTATCAAATCGTTTTTTCCTATGTTGTATTCCCGTAAATTAATGTTGACTTTGGCAGTCCCCTTTTCACGGATGGAGATAATGATCCCATCCAGCCGTAGCGGGTATTTGAAGAGGGGATTTATGTTCTCCGGTATGTAATGTTCGCTTCTATCCATTACAAAATCATTATTAATCCCTTTCAAATTCGGGTTCATCTGTCGGATAAGGGCGATGGATATGTTTCCTATTTCGTGTTCCATATTTCCTGATTTTGCCCCAAATGTATAAATCAAAAGTCAATAATACACTCTTTTTTTCTCATAATATTAATTTTTAATTGAAATTGACGGATGTGAATTAGGAAGAGGTAAATGGCAGAATTTCTTAATTCTATTTAAAAGGGGAAGGCTGGCAAACTATTTGTACACAATAACATGTATATTTAACAATCAAATTAATAAAGAACAAAACTATGTCAATGTATTGGATATTATTTATTGGAATTGCGGTAATCAGCTATATTGTGCAGGCCAGTTTGCAGAGTAAGTTTAAAAAATACTCTAAGATGCCTTTGGCCAGTGGCATGACAGGAAAAGATGTGGCTGAGAAAATGTTGCATGATAACGGCATCTATGATGTACGCGTAACCAGCACTCCGGGTATGCTGACCGACCACTATAATCCGGCCAACAAGACGGTGAACCTTAGTGAGGGAGTATATGGAAGTAACAGTGTAGCCGCTGCTGCCGTTGCCGCCCATGAATGCGGACATGCCGTACAGCATGCACGGGCTTATGCTCCGCTTAAGATGCGTTCGGCTCTGGTTCCCGTAGTACAGTTTTCATCGTCCATCATGACCTGGGTGTTGCTGGCAGGTATCTTGATGGTGAATACATTTCCACAGCTGTTATTGGCTGGTATCTGTCTTTTTGCCATGACTACTCTTTTCAGTTTTATCACGTTGCCGGTAGAAATCAATGCCAGCCAGCGTGCCTTGGTGTGGTTGAGCAAAGCCGGGATTACCAATTCATATAATCATCATGCGGCGGAAGATGCTTTGCGCTCGGCTGCTTATACCTATGTGGTTGCGGCGCTTGGTTCATTGGCCACGCTGATTTATTACGTCATGATCTATATGGGACGTCGCGATTAAGATAGCTTCCCAAGGATCTATTTTATTGTGAAGGCTGCCATTCGGCGGCCTTTTCTTTTTATGTTTTGGTTTGTTTCGGAATAATTTTGTTTTATTCTCTTTTTCTTTTCGTTTTAATTTGTATTTTTGCCCCATCAGCAAAATAAGATAATACCTATGAAAAAACAATTGCTAATCTTTTTAACTGCTTGCTGCTCCCCGTTTATGCTGCATGCACAAATGCCGGAACGTACATCCGGGAATGTTACGAAATACAAGGAGTTATGCCGTGCTCATATTTATAAAGATATGAAAGGCATGTATCGTGAAGCCGGAGGGGCTTTGGTTTTTCCATTTCTTGCTCCGGGAAGTAATCAATATCTGGATATGCTGTGGGACTGGGATTCCTGGTTGAGCAATATTGCCCTGCGGCAAATCTTGTTGGAGAATGGTACGGAAAAGGACAGGCAGGAGGCGCTGAAGTATGAACAGGGATGTGTACTCAATTCCTTGCATTACGGAGGGATGGACGGGTGGATTCCTATTTGGATAGAACGGAATGCGCCTAGCCGTGAGGAGATGTTGAAAACAAGGAATCCTTGGAAGAGCAATATGCATAAACCTACATTGGCGCAACATGCCGCCTTTATTGTCCGCAATATGAATGGAGATGCAGAGTGGCTGCGTGATGATTTTTATACTTTGCAGGCATTCGTCAGCAAATATCTGAATTTTCATCGCCATAAGGCTACGGGATTGTGCTACTGGGAAACGGATGAGGCTATCGGGGTGGATAATGATCCCAGTACTTTTTATCGTCCGCAGGGGAGTTCGGGTTCCATTTTCCTGAATGCCTTGATGTATCGTGAGTTGCAGGCTATGTCCTACCTGGCTGCTTGTCTGAAATTGACAGATATTGCCGCTTTTTTTGAGAAAGAAGCGGGGACGCTGAAGGGAAAGGTGCAGGAACATTGCTGGGATCCGCGTGATCGTTTCTATTATAGTGTAGACCTGAATCTGCTTCCGGTGGAAAAACCGGATGTGAAAGGATTACAGCCGGGACAACTCTTCCTGCACGTAGGACAGCCGCGTGATTATGACTGCTTGATTCAGCGCCTCAGTGTGTGGAGCGGATTTATGGCTATGTGGGCTGGGATAGCTACTCAGGAGCAGGCAAAAGAGATGGTGCAGATACATTTCCGTGATACGTGTTCCTTTAATGCTCCTGCGGGAATCCGCACTTTATCCCCTCTGGAAAAAATGTATAATGTACGCGCCAGTGGGAATCCGTCTTCCTGGCAGGGACCTGTCTGGATCAATGTGAACTACCTGGTCTTTCGTGGATTGGTGAAATATGGATTTACGGAAGAGGCCCGGGAAATGGCGGAAAAAACAATTTTGCTTTTGGGCCGGGATTATGAACGCTTCGGGGCATTGCATGAATATTATCTGCCTGATAATGGTGAGCCGGTATTGAACAAAGGCTTTCAGAACTGGAATTTATTGGTGCTGAATATGGCCGCATGGTTGGATGGTAAACCCTTCGTTACTGAATTTTAGATATGAAACTGCCTCCTGACATAGAGCGGGAATTAATCCGGAAACTTATCAATGGGGATAAGATTGCTTTCAGCCATCTTTTCTCCTTTTATAAGTCTCAGGTACTTTATTATTGTATCCATTTCGTCAAAGATAAAGAAATAGCTGAGGATATAACGCAGGATATCTTTCTGACCGTATGGGAAAAAAAGGAAGATATTCAGGTTGAACAGTCCTTCTCCGCTTTTCTTTATACGATAGCAAGAAATCGTATTTACGATATGTTTCGTTCCCTGTCCGCCCGGTCTGTGCTATACGAAAAACTGATGGAGCAGGCTATTGATTATGTGGACGATGTAGAGAAGAGCCTGGAAGAAAAGAACATTCAGGAATTGATTGCACAGGCTTTGGAACAACTGAGTCCGCGCCAGCGCGAAATATTCGAATTGAGCCGGAGTAAAGGGCTCTCTCATAAAGAAATAGCTGAACGGTTGGGCTTGTCTGTTTATACCGTGCAGGACCATATAAAAAATGCATTAGAGAAAATCCGTACCTATTTGATTCCTTTCATAAGTACCTGTCCGATACTTGTGAGTCTAATCGTATTAAAATACGTTAAACCATAGAATCCCTATCCCTGCCTTTTGCTTTTGATTCGTATCCTTTATAGAGAAACGAAAGAAATGCATAATGAAAGAAAAACAAAAAATAGATTATTCGGTTTGGAAAAGACTTGTTGACGGCATTTATACCTGCAAGGATATAGAGGAATTGCTGGCGGACAAAAAGACAGACCGGTCCAACGGTTTTGACGAAGCTTCTGCTCATTTATGGAAAACCGGTGAGGAAGAGTCTTCATCCTCATGGGAAGAATGGATTTCCAATGAGCGACAGGCATTTCAATTAGTCTGCAATTACGAGAACAGGCGCCGGAGTCACTCTATCCATTTAATGAAAAAATGGGGAAGCATCGCTGCGGCTGTATTGCTTTGCATCGTTTTGAGCGTGGCTTATTTTGCTAACCCGGCAGATGTGCAGGTCGCCCAATATGAAATACACGTCCCTTATGGTAAAAGACAAAAAGTGGTACTCCCCGACGGAACAAAAGTAATCCTGAATGCAGGCTCTTATTTGAAATATCCGGGACAGTTTGGAAAAGAAGACCGCTGCGTTAATTTCAAGGGAGAGGCTTATTTTGATGTGGCTAAAAATAAAGACTGTCCTTTCATTATTCAAAGTCAGGATTATAAGGTGCGTGTCCTGGGTACTACTTTTAACCTGAATAATTATGAGGATAGTGAGGAATTGCAACTGACTCTGTGTACAGGAAAGGTGCTGATGAATTTCGGCGAGGAACAATTGAAACTGGCTCCCGGCGAGCAATTGGTATTGGACAAAACCAATATGCATCTGGAGCGTGAACATGTGAATACTCAAAACTATATGTTGTGGATGCAGAACAAGCTGTACTTTAACCGTACCCCGATACAGGAAGTGATAAGGAGGCTGGAAAGGGTGTATAACTGTACTATCCAACTGGACCCCAACTTTGTCTTTAACAATTTCCTCTCTGGTACGCATGATAATAAGAGCCTGGAGGCGGTTTTAAAGTCCATCCGTCTGGCTACGGGAATTAAATACAAGAAAGAAAACGATTTGTATATTCTATATAAATAATACCTTACTAATTAAATAATCAAGATCTATGAAACAACATGCGAAGAGGGCTTCGTGGGCCCGAATGCTGCTTGTACCGACCTTATTGCTAGGTTCGGCGTCCATGGCTGCTTTCCCTGTGCATGCAGCACAAGTTGAATTGAATCAGACAGTTACATTGCAGATGCGTAAAGCAAAATTGGCTGATGTGTTTAAGAAACTGAGTAATCTTTCCGGTTATGAGTTTTTCTATGATGAGAGTGTTGTCCAAAAGTATAACACGATTGATGTTGATTTGGATCATGTCAGTTTCGATCAGGCTTTGGAGCAAATCAAGAAACAAACCCATCTGCAATTGAGCAAGGTAAACAATACTATTGTGGTCAGCTTGGCCAGACAAGTACTGGCATCTTCCGGTAAAGTGCAGGCTTCCAAGCATAGAGTCACCGGTAGGGTAACCGATGCCAATAATGAACCGCTGATTGGGGTAAGTATAGTTATCCAAGGAAATAGCGGAGGGACTATAACAGATATTGACGGACGTTATACTTTGGATGAGGTGGATGCCGGTGCCACTTTGGTTTTCTCTTATATAGGTTACGTTTCACAGAAAATAGTAGTCGGAAATCAGCAAACGCTGAATGTACAAATGAAAGAAGACAACCAGACTTTGGAAGAAGTGGTAGTAATAGGCTATGGTGTGCAAAAGAAAAGGGATATGACCGGTTCCATTGCTTCCATTAAAAGTAAGGATATCACAGCTATTCCCACCACCAACGCTTTGGAGGCATTACAGGGGAAAGTAGCCGGGCTTGATCTTACTAATTCTTCGGGGCAGGCGGGCAGTACACCCAATTTCACCATCCGCGGAGAGCGTTCACTGACGGCTAGTAATGCTCCGTTGATTCTTGTGGATGGTATTGATTATGGTACTTCGCTGGATATAAACCCCACCGATATAGAATCCATTGAAGTGTTGAAAGACGCTTCTTCTACAGCGATCTATGGAACACGCGGTGCGAATGGTATTATCATGATTACGACTAAAAAGGGGAAAGAGGGAAAATCAAAAGTATCCTTCAATGCTTTTGTTTCTTCCACCATGATCACTGATTATCCCGACATAATGAATGCCGATGAATATGCGCGATACAAAAGAGAGGCATATCGGGACAGAACAACAGGTAAATATGCGGATGATGCTGCCGTATTTGCTCCCGAAGAACTGACTTACCTGGAGAAAGGATATGATACAAACTATCGTGACATGTTGATGCACAATGGATTCAACCAGAATTATGAGGTGTCTGTATCCGGGGGTAATACGAAAACCAAACATAACATATCTTTAGGTTACCGAAGCGAAGAGGGCCTGTTTAAGGATGATAATTATAAACGGTATAATGCCCGTGTAGCGCTGGATCATCAACTGTTTGACAATGTGCAGATAGGTACGAACATTATCTATGCCTATGTAGATAAGAATAATCGCTATAGTCCGTTGAATATGGCTAATAAGATTGTTCCTATTTCGAAACCTTATGATGAGGAGGGAAATTTGGTGATGTATCCGTCTCCCGGCTATAATACTCAGATGAATCCATTGATTGATGACCAAGAGGGGATGCGTGTGGATAATACCATCCAGGAGCGTTTCTTCGGCAGTCTGTACCTGAATTGGAATATCACCAAAGATATTTTGTTCCGTACAACGCTGGGGTTGAACTCGGTGAATGAGCGTAGAGGTTTTTTCTGTGACAAAAACTCGTTGCAGGGAAGCGGCAAAGATTCACAATCCTATAAGGAGCATACCATGACTCGTAATCTGACATGGGAGAATGTCTTGACTTATTCGAAGGATTTCTGTGATATCCACAGTTTGCAGGCTATGGTGGGAACCAGTACAATTATCAATTCTAAGGAATACACGTATGCAGGTGGAAAGGGACAAGTATATGCTGATAACTGGTTTCATAATTTGTATTCCAATGAAAAAGAAATTACCATAAGGAGTTCGTTGGTCGATCAAAACCTGGCTTCCTTCTTTGGACGTGTCAATTATAAATTGATGGATCGCTATATGCTGACTGCTTCTTTGCGTGCCGATGGTTCTTCTGTTTTCGCACCGGGTAAGAAATGGGGATACTTTCCGTCTGTAGCACTGGCGTGGCGTATCAATGAAGAGAATTTCCTGAAAAATGTGGATGCTGTTTCAAATTTAAAACTCCGGTTGAGTTGGGGACAGTCCGGTCAATGTGCCATTGATCCCTACCAGACCGTTGGCTTGCTGGGTAACTCCACTTATTCGTTCAATAATGAGGGAGCTTATGGATTCTATCCTAAAACGATGTCAAATAAGGAATTGACTTGGGAAACAACCACGCAATACAACCTTGGTCTGGACTTCGGATTTTTTAATAATCGCATTTCAGGTAGTATGGATGTTTATAAGGCAGAGACCCGGGATATTTTGATGGATCGCGTCATTCCGTCTATTAACGGTTATGCTTCGGTGATGGAAAATATTGGCAAGACTGAAAGTACAGGTGTCGATTTAACATTGAGTACGGTGAATATCCAAAACAAGAATTTCTCCTGGTTCTCTGATTTCTCACTGTCACACAATAGGGAAAAAATAAAAGAACTTGCATCGGGGCAATTGAAGGATGAGGCGAATGCTTGGTTTGTAGGCGAACCGTTCAAAGTGTTTTATGATTATAAGAAAGCGGGTATCTGGCAATTGGGTGAAGAGGCTGCCGCTGCTGCCAATGGACAGGAACCGGGTGATATCAAGGTGCAGGATACGGATGGCAACGGTGTTATTACGACGGATGACCGCATTATTTACAGCCAACGTCCGGATGTGACTTTTGGTCTCAACAATACCTTTAATTATAAGGGCTTTGATTTGTCTGTATTCTTGTATGCCCGTTTAGGTCAGTGGATCGGGTATGATTATAATACTACGTATCGTATCAATGCGCTGGAAAACGGTGGAAATGTAGATTACTGGACTCCCGAGAACCCTACTAATGCTTTCCCGCGTCCTAATAAAAGCAAGAGCTATACACAGGTTACTTACTATTCGACTTTGAAATATGAGGATGGTTCTTTCTTTAAAATACGCGATATCACGTTGGGATATACTTTCAAACCGGAACTGCTGAAACATCTTAAGCTATCCAGACTCCGTGTATATGCTACTGCAAAGAATTTCTTTACTTTCAGCAAGATTGATAATTATGATCCCGAACAGGGAGGAAGCATTTCTTTCCCTATGACGAAACAGCTTGTATTTGGTTTGAATGTGGAATTTTAATTAGTGAAGAATAGAAATTATGAAACGAATTACATTATTATATGCATTGGCAGCTACTCTTCTGGTATGTCCGGGCTGCTCTGATTTTTTGGAAGAACACAATCGTAGTGCGGTTACTACCGAAGGCGGTTATTATGATACTGAAAAAGGTTTTGAATCTTTGATCAACTCTTGTTATACTCCTTTGCGTTTCTGGGGTGGCAAGTCCGCTGCCATGGCATTCAGTGAAACGGGAACGGATGTGCTGGCTCCGGGCGGTGGTTGTGATTATCCCGCCATTGTTTCTTACCAGAATGATTTTGATGGAACCAATCCTATCAGTAAAGAGTATTATGACCGTTTTTACAAGGCAATCAATTTTTGTAATACGGCCATCTATCATGTGAAGAATGTGCCGTTCGGTGATAAGACCCTCACCAGCAAACGCGAAGCAGAGGTGCGTTTCCTGCGGGCATATTATTATTGGATTCTGGTGGAAACCTTTGGGGATACTTATTATACGGATCAGCCGTCGGAGTCTATTGTTATGGCGCCTAAGAAAACCTCGGTGGCAGAGATTTATACTCATATTTTTGAAGATTTGGATTTCTGTATGGATAGCCGGTTGTCTGTTGCGCAAGCTGATGGAGGGCGTGTTACCATGTGGGCTGCCAAAGCCTTGAAGGCCCGTTTGTCATTGACTAGGGCAAGTGAATTGAATGATAAAACATTGTATGAACAAGCTTATGCCTTGGCAAAGGAAGTGATTGATAACGGTCCTTTCGAGTTGTCAAAGGATTTTGCCTCAGTCTTTGATGTGGAAAATTCTGATGGGAATGGCAATAAGGAAGTGATCTGGTATGTTGACTATTCTTCTACCAATCAGTTGTACAATAAGGAGATGGATAATGATATCATCCGTTCGGGGGGTAACCATACTCATTTGATTTTCTGTATGAAGTATGATGATCAGCCCGGTATGGTCAGAAGCATAGAATATGGTCGTCCTTTTAATCATTATATGCCGACGCGTTATTTGCTGGATTGCTATGACGAGGATATAGACCAGCGTTTTGAAGCGACTTTCCGTTCTTTATGGAGGGCTAATGGAGGGAAAACCGGAGATAATTATCCCTATATGGTACAGGGAGATACTGCTATATGGGTGACAAAAGATGTTGTACCTCAGGTGAAACGCCAGTGGGCCAAAGGGCGTTACCAGATACTTGACCGGACAGATATTTATCATGAAGACGGTTCAGTGAAAAGTCAGAAACAATGTATGCCCATTTCTAAATTTGAAGATCCTGCCCGTGCTACGGTGAATGAGGATCGTGGAACACGGGATGCTTTTATGATTCGTGTGGCGGAAATGTATCTGATTGTAGCAGAAGCAGGAGCAAAAGCCGGCAAAACGGATGCATTGGCTTATATGAATATTCTTCGTGCCCAAAGAGCTAAGGCTGGCAAAGAGGAGGCTATGAAAGTTGCTCAAAGTGACATTGAGGATATTGATTTCATATTGGATGAACGTGCCCGGGAATTGGTCGGAGAACAATTACGTTGGTTTGATTTGAAACGAATGGGAAGTGAAATATTTATCCGCCGCATAAAAGCTGGAAATCCTGATGCCGGTAAAAACGTGGAAGCTTATCATATGTTGCGTCCGTTCCCGCAAACTTTACTGGATGCCATAACGAATAAAGATGAATTTTTGCAAAATGAGGGATATAAATAAATTCGTAGGAAGTAGGGTGAAAAGGTAGTCAGGAAAAATGGCAACTGTTGGTTTTTATACCAAAGTTGCCGTTTTTTCTCTATTTTAACTCGGTCTTTTATGTCTAATAGACAAATTATTCTAGGAGGGAATCTACATTTGGTTATCTTTGTACTTGTTTGATAAATCGATGTAAAATGAGAAACACACAAAAGTTGAAATACACATTGGGCATCTTGTTATTAGCTCTTCATTTGGTGTTTGCCAAAGGGCAACCCGTCTGTGTGGCCCGTCAATATACAGTAAGGGATGGATTGATTCAAAGCAATCCGGCGCAGATACTTCAAGGTCGTAATGGATTTATTTGGATCAGTACCTGGAATGGCGTGAGCCGGTTTGACGGACGTGATTTCGAGACTTTTCAGTTTGATTCTCTCTCAAACCAACATATGCAGCGCCTAGAGAATACCATTGATGGGAATTTATGGATGATTGCCTATGATCGTCATAGCTTGTTTTTATATGATATCCATGAGGACAAGTTGATTAATATTTTGAAACAGTATGAACACCAATTCAATACTTCTCTGCAAATAGAAAATCTCTATCCCTTATCCAAAGGGATAACTTGGGTGACTTTAAATAATGGAGGATGTTTCAGAATATCCGATAAAGAATGCACTGATCCTTCTGGTATTCAGTATATAACGGCTATTGATGAGGTGGAATTGGGAAAGGTCAGCAAAGTTTTTGAGGATAAACAGGGAGATGAATGGGTTTTTAGTGACAAAGGGGTCAGTATATTTGGTAAACGAACCATCAGTGCCTATCCGTTTTCCATGTTCGAAACCATGGATAGTATGGTGTTTCTTGCGTCAGAGAATGGAAGGCTGGCTTATTATGACATGAATACCGGACAATTCAATATCGTGCCCTTTCAAGAAGAGATTCGGCAGATCAATGGAATTAAGATATTGCAAAATCATCAATTGGCTATTTGGTCCGATAAAGGTTTGTATGTATGCAGGTTTCCGGATTTGGCAATAAGGAAGTATGATTTATCTCTGCCCGGACATATGGATGCCGCTGTGAAGAAAATCTATCAGGATTCCAAAGGATTTATATGGGGATTTACCGAATTACCGGGAATCGTACGGCTTGATTTGGAAACCGGCGCGAAGCAATTTCTCAATACTCCTTCCGAATATGAGGCCTCTTCTCCTGAAAACGAGCTTTTTATTTATGAAGATCCTAATGGAGTTATCTGGACTATTCCCAATAAAGGAATATTCAGTTATTATGATGAAAAAAGCCGGATGCTGAAGGTTTATTTTACATCGGAAAGAAACAATATGCCTTATTCTCCTATTATTAAAACAACTTATGTGGACAGGCAAAATAATTTATGGATCAAATCCCAGCGTTCGTTTATTAAAATGTTCTTTCCAAAAAGTCCGTACACCTATTTGGAACTGGATGATTATTTTGATACGAAATCATTCCTTTCCGATGAAAATGGAAATCTGTGGATTGCGACTAAAAAAGGGACGATACGTGTGATGGACTCACAGAAAAAGAGGGTGGGGTATCTGTCCGCTGACGGAGAACTGACTAAAGCCGAAACCGCTTTTACCGAGGGGGGAATATATGTAATGTTGAAGGATAAAAGCCAGACTATATGGATTGGCAGCAGGGAAAATGGATTGTTCAGACTTGTTCCGAAAAATAAACCTTATCATTATGAAGTGCATCATTACAAGAACAATCCGTCCGATCCTTATTCCATCAGTGATAATAAAATTTCATGCATCAACGAAGACCATAAGGGACACATCTGGATTGGTACCTATGGTGGCGGATTGAATTTAGTGGAACCCAATCAAAATGGAACGGTGCGCTTTATCCATGCAGAGAACAAATTGTCCAATTTCCCTATCAGCCGTACCAATAGTGTCCGTTGTATGATGGAAGGGCCTGAAAATACCCTGCTGGTAGGTACTGTAGAGGGATTGATCACTTTTTCATCTGACTTTTCGGAATATGAGAACATCCGCTTTTATCTTAACTTGCCTCGTCCCCAGATAGCTGACGGATTGTGTAGTGCTGACATCATGTCAGTTTTGCAGGCTGCTGACGGAGCTATTTATTGTTATTGTTACGGAGGAGGACTTTGTAAACTGGTTTCATCAGAACTATTGTCTGATGAACTTAAATTTCAGTCATTCAGTAAGAATACTTCTCCTTTGGCAAGAGCCTTGGTGGAAGATAAAAATCACAATATCTGGATCTGTTCAGAAACGGATATAACCCTTTTTAATGTCCATAATCATACTTTTGAATCTTTCGGAGAAACTTATTTCAATCGTTCCTTTAACTATAGTGAATGTTTTCCGGTAACGGATAGTTTGGGAAATATATTCATTGGTACGGAGGGGGGAATGCTTGTCTTTTCTCCGGATAGTATAGTGAAGCAGACTCGTGAATGTCCCATTGTGGTGACAGGCATAAAATATTCCGGAGATAATTCATCTCATATATTGAATGATGCGGGGGACTTGGAAATCCCGACTCAACGAAGGAATTTTACGATTTCATTTGCGGCGCTGGACTATACTAATTCCACGGACATTGAGTATGCCTATAAGCTGGATGACAATCAATGGTATTATATAGGTAAGAAGAATTCCGTTAGTTTCGTAAATCTTCCGGCTGGGAAATATCAATTTCAAATAAAGGCGACTAACGGTGATGGTGTTTGGATGACTTCCGTCAAAACCGTTCTGTTGCAGGTATTGCCTACATTTTGGGAAACCGGCTGGGCGAAAGTTCTTTATATTTTGATTATTCTCGCAATATCTTTGGCTGTGGGATATATCTTTTTCTATATTTACTACTTAAAGCATAAGGTAAATATGGAGCAAAAACTGGCAGAAATCAAAGTACGTTCCTTTATTGATATTTCGCATGAGTTGCGTACCCCTTTGACCCTTATAGCCGGTCCCGTATCCGAAGTGTTGTCGCAGGAACCTTTGACTTCCCGTGCGCAGCAGCATCTTCAGTTGGTTCAGAAAAATATCAATCGTATGCTGTTGCTGATTAATCAAGTGCTGGATTTTAGAAAAATACAAAATAAAAAGATGGGCTTGACCATTGAACATAAGGATATCATTTCCTTACTACATAGTATTATGGATAATTTCCGGTTGCTGGCCACTGAAAAGAATATAAATTTCACTCTTCAAACAGATTTGCCTTCCGTCTATTTATGGATAGACAGTGACAAATTTGAGAAGATAATCTTTAACTTGCTTTCCAATGCTTTTAAATATACATCGGATCATAAGGCAATAACGGTGATAGTGACGGATAACGGACAAGTGGTTAGCATTTCTGTAAAAGATGAGGGGGTTGGCATTCAGCGAGATAAGGTTCCGTATATATTCGAACGCTTCACTACCATATCTAAGGAAAATGAAATGCAGCCTTCATCGGGTATAGGACTTTCACTGGTTAATGAATTGGTCAAAATATTGCATGGGGAGATACAGGTTGAGAGCGAAGTAAAGAAAGGCAGCGTGTTTAAATTGGTTTTACATAAAGGGAAAGATATATATGCTCAAGATACAAATATTGAATATATATTGAATGATGCGCCCGATGAACCGGAAACAGTTCTTGTTGGACCGGAAAAGGTAGATAAGATACCGCTACCGGATGAGGTTGTAGAGTCAAAAGAGGTTTCCATTAAAGTATTGGTAGTGGAAGATAATGCCGAGTTACGTCATTTTATCTGCGAGATTTTATCGGGAACTTATCATGTTATTGGTGCTATAGATGGTTTGATGGCAATGGAAAGCATAGAGAAAGAAGCTCCGGATTTTATTATAACCGATATCATGATGCCACGTATGGATGGCATTGAATTGATAAAACACGTAAAGGAAAATGTCAGGACTTGTGATATTCCTGTCATTATTCTTTCTGCAAAATCATCTGTCGAGGATCGCATTCGCGGATTGCAATTGGGTATTGATGATTACATTCCCAAACCTTTTAGCAGTGATTACCTGAAATCGAGAATTGAAAATCTGATAGTGCAAAGGAAGGTGCTACAAACAGCTTTCCTTTCTAAGCATAATGCTCAACCGGAGAAAAACAATAGGGATATAGAGCAGATAGTTTACCCTGTCACGCAAATTGTTCCTTTAGATGAACAGTTTATGCAAAAACTGGTCGAATTTATGGAAGAGAATTACAGCAATCCAAGTTTACGGGTCAATGACATGGCGGAGTTTATGAATATGAGCCGTTCTGTTTTTAATCGGAAAGTAAATGGCATCCTTGGCATTTCTCCGATAGAATATATAAAGAATTATAGGTTGAATAAAGCGAAAGGATTTATACAAAGCGGTATGTCTTTCTCTGAAGTGGCTTTTGCTGTCGGTTTCTCTGACCCCGGCTATTTTGGTAAGGCATTTAAAAAAGAATTCAATCAGACCTTGACTGAATATAAAAATAATAATTAATCTTCGTAATGTGCTGCTTATGGATGCGAATAGTAAGAAAATACCTTATTAACATAAGAATTTACCCTTTATTTCCGAAGGTAAAATTTATTTTTGCACTTATTGATACAGAGTGATAAACTCTATCAGGAGAAGTCGTTTTTAAGTATAAATTTTAAATGTATGAATAGAATGGGTGCAAAATCTTATGTAGTAGTTGTTTGGATGCTATTGTGTTTTATAGGAAAAGTAAGCGGTCAGGATAAGGTAGAATGTTGGGACCGGTTTGAGTTAACTTTTAAACAGATGTCAAAAGGGAATCCTTTTGATACGCGTCTTTCCGCAACTTTTACTTGCGGAAAAGAAAAGAGGACAGTAGAGGGGTTTTATGACGGTAATAATACTTATAAAATACGTTTTATGCCTACTCTTGTCGGAGAATGGAAATATGTCACCTCTTCTAGTGTAGGTTCTATGAGTGCCCAAAAGGGCAAATTCATGGCTGTACCGGCCGGAAAGGATAACCATGGAATGGTAGTTGTTGACGGAGAACATCATTTTAAATATGCTGATGGTACCCGTTATTTTCCGATGGGAACAACGGCTTATGCTTGGATACACATGAAGGAAGCCACTCAGGAGGCTACATTGAAGTCGTTCGGTGAAGCCGGTTTTAATAAGGTAAGAATGTGTGTGTTTCCTAAAAATTATTCTTTGGTGAAAGACGAGCCTGTACTTTATCCTTTCGAGATAAAGAAGATGGCAAAAGACAAAGATGGCAATGAAGTGAAACAATGGGACTTTGATCGATTTAATCCGGCATTTTTTCAACATTTGGAGAAGCGGATAGACCAACTGAACCGATTGGGGGTTGAAGCTGATTTGATTCTTTTCCATCCTTATGATAAAGGAAGGTGGGGTTTTGATTCTATGTCTGATGAAGTGAATGTACGTTATATTAAATACCTTACGGCACGTCTGGCTTCTTTCAGAAACGTATGGTGGTCTATGGCAAATGAATGGGATTATGTAAAAGCCAAAACGGTGGACGACTGGAAGATGTTGACGGAAACTGTCGTTGAAAATGACCCTTATCGCCATTTATGTTCCATTCATGGAGCTACAGCTACTTATTTTGACTATTGGATGCCCCAGTTTACTCATGTCAGCATTCAGGATGAAGCACCGGTGTTGAGTTCAACTGCTTCTGCTACTTTAAGAAAAATCTATCGTAAACCGGTTATCTGTGATGAAGTGGGCTATGAAGGAAATTTGCCTTATCGTTGGGGACGGCTAAGTCCGCAGCAAATGACTTATTTTATCTTGAACGGTTTGCTGGGGGGAATTTATGTTACTCACGGTGAATGTTATCAGCATGGAGAAGAACCTATTTTTTGGGCGCAAGGTGGTCCGTTGAAAGGTGAAAGCTGGAAACGTGTGAAGTTTTTGAGAGGTATTCTTGAGGAAGCACCCCATCCGTTAGAAATGGCGGATATAAGCCGTGATCTGGTTACTTCTACCGCCGGAGCAGGCTATTATTTCGTGAATATGGGAAAGGAAGTGAAAGATTTTTGGACTTTTAACCTTCCCGTGAAAAATGCTGATTATGGAAAGTTGCAAAAGAATAAGCGGTTCAAAGTGGAAATTATTGATGTATGGGCTATGACTGTTACGGAATGTCCGGTGGTATTCGAGACTACCGGGGAATTGGATTATCGCGTATTTGATGTGCAGCATCGGGGAGTAAGAATTCCGGATACTTCTTATATTATCCTTAGAATAACAGAAGTAAAATGATCGGATAAGGTACTTTACGACAGTGATTAAAAAAATTTAATCATAAAAAAGGCTAATCGTTTTCGATTCTTTTTGTTTTAGCTTAAATTTGCGGTATAATTAACTCCCTAGACTCAATAAAATGTTAAGTACAGTAGAAGAAGGATTGGAAGATATTCGCCAGGGTAGAGTATTGATCGTTGTTGATGACGAAGATCGTGAAAACGAAGGCGACTTTATCGTTTCAGGAGAAAAGATCACTCCTGAGATTGTAAATTTTATGATTACTCATGGTAGAGGATTGTTGTGCGCTCCCCTGCCGCGTTCACGTTGTGAAGAACTTTGTCTGGCTCCGATGGCAGAAGAAAACACCTCATTGCTAGGTACCCCGTTCACTATGTCGGTAGATTTAAGGGGATATGGTTGTACTACAGGAGTTTCTGCTTTCGACCGTTTTTCGACTATCAAAGCTTTGGTAGCAGGAAATCTGCAACCTTCTGAATTTGCTCGTCCGGGACATGTTTTCCCTCTTTATGGTGCGGAAAATGGAGTGTTGGAGCGTAATGGGCATACCGAAGCTACATTGGACATGACAAGAATGGCCGGTCTGAAACCCGGAGGTGCGCTTGTTGAAATCTTGAATGAAGATGGTACAATGGCACGCCTTCCCCAGTTGTGTGAAATAGCAGAGAAGTTCGGTCTGAAAATAATTTCAATTAAAGATATCCAGGAATATCGTAAAAAACATAACCTCTAAATCTAAATAACATGGCACTCAATCAAAGAAGAGTAAAGATATTGCATCTGATCCGTGAAGACGGACATGCAAAAGTTCAGGACCTTAGTAGAATATTCGATGTAACGGATGTAACTATCCGTCAGGATTTGGAAGCCCTGGAGCAAATGGGATATGTCCAAAGAGAACATGGAGGTGCATTTTTGAAAGGGGTGGGTTCTTTTGCCAGGACCGGACAACTGTTCAATCAGACTCATTTGGAAGAAAAGAAAGAAATTGCTCAGAAAGCTGTCCAATTCATTCAGGAAGGTGATAGCATTATTCTTGACTCCGGTTCAACAACTACAGAGATTGCAAAGCTTTTAATGAGTTATAAGGAACTGACAGTCATTACCAACGCTTTGAATATTGCTTTGATTTTAGGTGAGAACCATAGTATTAATTTGATTGTTACCGGTGGTGAGTTCAAGGCTCCGACACTTTCTCTGACAGGAAAAATGGCGGCTGATTCATTTAAAGATATACGTGCCAATAAGTTGTTTCTGGCTACGGCAGGTATTTCTTCGGATATGAAACTGACTTATCCCAGTTTAAGTGATTTAGTTGTAAAATCTGCGATGATAGAGTCTGCCAGTAAAGTTTATCTGGTGGCTGATTGTTCAAAAATAGGTGTCAGTGCTTTTGCCAGCTTGGGTTCAGTGTCATTGGCTAATGCCATCATAACAGATAGCACCATCACTGAAGAAGACTTTGAGAAACTAAAAGAATTAGAAGTCGAAGTTATTTAGTCTTTTTTGAAATAAACAATAGCATAGGTGATTGAGGATACGTTTGTAAAACGCCCTTAATCACCCTTTTTATGATCTTTATTCCTTTTCTTCCCCTTTGTTTTTACTTTCTTCCTTTTTATAACAATCCTGTTGGGTACAAAACGGATAATCAAAGAGTCTTACTTATAAATAGATATTACCCTGTTGATGGAATTAGTTTTCTGCTTTAGGTGATTACCGCCAGTTTCTCCTTTAACCCTCTGTTTGAAAGGGAGAAACTGTGCTATGAAACCTGGAATAATTCCTCCAACCTTATTGGTTATACACGAAAGTATTGTTAATATAATAAAATATACTTTCTATTTCTTTCGTTTATTGTTGGATTTTTCGAATTGAATGCCGTTCTTTGCGAAAGAATAAGAAAGAAAATAATAAGAATATGCAAGTTGAAGAGTTAAAACTACAATCAGAAAAGAATCGGAAACGATTGATGGAGATTGTGTACAAAGCAAAAGCAGGGCACATTGGCGGTGATCTTTCATGCTTGAATGTACTGACAGCACTTTATTTTGATGTAATGCGTGTTTGGCCGGATAAACCAAAGGAACCGAAAAGAGATCGTTTCGTAATGAGTAAAGGACATTGTGTAGAAGCCTTATATGTTACTCTTGAAGCGAAAGGTTTTATTTCTCGTGAGGTAACTGATACCTTAGGGGATTTCGGATCTATTTTGTCCGGCCATCCTACCATAGAAGTGCCGGGTATTGAAGTAAATTCAGGAGCTTTAGGACATGGGTTATCCATTGGAGTGGGAATGGCAATTGCTGCCAAAATGGATAAAGCTGATTACAAAACCTATGTATTGATGGGGGATGGTGAACAAGGCGAAGGTTCCATCTATGAAGCAGCTATGGCAGGTAACCAGTATAAGTTGGATAATCTGGTAGCCATTATTGACCGTAACCGCTTGCAGATCAGTGGTACAACTGAAGAAGTCATGTCATTGGAGAATATGCGTGACCGTTGGACGGCCTTTGGTTGGGATGTATGGGAAATGAAGGGAGATGAGATGGAAGATATTATCCGGACTTTCCATTCCATTGATTATACGAATAAAAAACCTCATTTGCTTATTTCCCATACCACAAAGGGCAAAGGAGTATCTTATATGGAAGGAATTGCAAAATGGCATCATGGTGTGCCTACAGCTGAGCAATACGAAGAGGCTGTTCGTGAGATATCCGAAAGAATTGAAAAACTAGAAAAAGAAAACAATGGCAAATAATATGATAGCGTGCAGAAAGAGCTTTACGGATACATTGCTGGAGTTGGCTCGTCTGGATAAAGATATAGTGGCAGTTACAACAGACGCCAGAGGTTCGGTTACTTTGGGGGATTTTGCGAAAGAACTGCCCGGACAGTTTGTAGAATGTGGAATAGCCGAACAGGATGCGGTAGGCATTTCAGCCGGTCTGGCACATAGTGGAAAGAAAGTTTTTGTCTGTGGTCCGGCTTGCTTTTATGTGGCGCGTAGTTTGGAACAGGTAAAGGTCGATCTGGCTTACAGTCAGAATAATGTAAAGATATTGGGAGTAAGCGGGGGGGTGGCATACGGCGCTTTGGGCGCGACTCATCATAGTTTGCATGATATTGCCGTGTTGAGAACATTCCCGGGAATGAATATTGTTCTGCCTTGTGATGCCCGTCAGACACGTAAGTTGGTTGAGCTGTTGGTGGATTATCCCGAACCGGTCTATGTACGTGTAGGAAGAGCTGCCGTTCCCGATGTATATGAGAATGATGATTTCGAATTTGCTTTGGGAAAGGCCAACAGATTGCTGGAGGGTACGGATCTGACCATTATCGCAGCAGGTGAAACCGTCTATCATGCTTATCAGGCGGGACTGATGTTGCAGGAAAAAGGCATTCATGCGCGTGTGCTGGATATGTCTTCCATCAAGCCCGTGGATACTGAAGCTATCAAGAAAGCGGCTGAAGATACGGGACGAATTATTACTGTAGAAGAACACAGTCAGTTTGGTGGATTGGGTGCTATTGTTGTCGAAACACTTTCTGAAAATCCGGTCCCGGTTCGCATTATCGGTATTCCTGACGAGAATGTAGTTCATGGAAAATCCAATGAAATCTTTGCTCATTACGGATTGGATAAGGAAGGCATCTGCAAGGCTGCTCTTGAATTCGTAAAGAAATAAAAATATCCTCTTAAATCTAATAGTATGACCAGTAGAATTATTACCATAGACCAAAGTACTTCGGCAACAAAAGCGATGTTGTTTTCAGAAAGTTGCGAATTATTGCATCGGGTGAATATAGAGCATCAGCAGTTTTATCCGCAAACAGGGTGGGTGGAGCATGATGCCGAAGAGATTTATAAAAACACGATAGAAGCGATACGTTGCTTGCTGGAAAAAGAAGAAGTGAATGGAGGGAATGTTTCATATTCCCTTGCTATTACCAATCAGCGTGAAACAGTGGTGGTATGGAACAAGCAGACCGGAAAGCCCGTTTATCATGCGGTGGTATGGCAATGCCAGCGAGGTGCAGCCATCTGCAAAGAGCTGAAAGACAAGGGATACAGCCAATTGGTGCAGGAGAAAAGCGGTCTGCTCATTGATCCTTACTTTTCGGCCAGCGGTGCCAAATGGATTTTGGATAATGTGGAAGGTACCCGTGAATTGGCCGGAAAAGGTGATTTGCTGATGGGAACCATTGACTCTTGGTTGATTTGGAAACTGACCGGAGGGAGAAATCATCTGACTGATTATACGAATGCGTCACGTACCATGCTTTTTAATATTCATACGTTGGATTGGGACGAAGAGTTGCTGCAACTCTTTACTATTCCCCGTAGCATGATGCCGAAAGCTTTGCCTTGTGACTCTGTTTTTGGGGAGACAACCTTGGAAAACTTATTTGAATCTCCTATACAGATTGCGGGTGTTCTGGGGGATTCCCATGGAGCATTGACCGGTCAGATGTGCTTTGAGGCAGGCATGGGGAAAGTGACTTATGGAACAGGATCTTCCGTCATGGTCAATATAGGTGAAGAAGTGGTTGCTGCTCCCGAAGGGCTGGTTACCTCCGTTGGATTCTCAGCTTTAGGCAAGGTATATTATGCTTTCGAGGGAAACATTCATTGTACGGGTGCCACTATCAAGTGGCTGGTAGAAAAACTGGGCTTGGTAGACTCGTTCAGTCAAATAGAAGCATTGGCAACCTCGGTAAAAAACAATGATGGGGTTTATCTGGTTCCTGCTTTTACCGGATTGGGAGCTCCCTGGTGGAAACCGGATGCTAAAGCTGCCATTTGGGGAATGACACTGAATGCCGGGAAGGCGCACGTATTGCGTGCCGGATTGGAATCCATTGCTTATCAGGTAAAAGACCTCATAGATATGATGACCCGGCAGGCAGGCATTGAACTGAAAGGACTCCGTGTTGACGGAGGCCCTACAAAGAATCAGTTCTTGATGCAATTCCAGGCAGATATGCTGCAAACGGTTATTCACCGTTCGGAAATCGAGGAGGCTTCTGCTTTGGGGGCTGTTGTCATGAATGGTTTTGCCCGCGGGAAGTGGAACAGTTTTCAGGAGGCCGCTGCCATGCGTACCATTGATAATTGTATCACTCCCTGTATGGAAGAAACAGAGCTTCAGAATTTGTATAGCGGATGGCGTGAAGCTGTTAAGAAAGTAATAGGATAGAATAACTAACTGAATATATCGTAACTTTTAATACCATTAAAGATGAAAAACAAGAAGAAAATGTGTTTTGGTGTCATCATTGGAACACGCGCTTATTTTAACTCGGAATTAGCAAAAGACGTTCGTAAACAATTGTTGGAAACGCTGACCCAAGAAGGTTATGACTATGTCATTCTTCCCGAAGATGCCACCCCTACCGGCAGTAGCAGTATCGAAACCCGTGAAGATGGTTTGAAATGCGCTAAATTGTTCCGTGAGAACCGTGATCGTATTGATGGAATCATTGTTTCATTGCCCAACTTCGGATTTGAAATCGGTATCATCAATGCTATCAGTACAGCCGACCTGAATGTGCCTGTTTTGGTTCAGGCGTGTGATGACGAGAATGATAAAGTCGATTTGGACAGCCGTCGTGATGCGTTCTGCGGAAAGATTTCCGTATGTAACAATTTGTATCAGTATGGCATTCCTTTTACTGATACTACCCTTCATACTTATTCTATTTATTCCGATTTGTTGGCTGCCGATATCAATAAGTTCGCTGCTATCTGCCGTGTCGTTAATGGCCTTCGTCATGCTCGCATCGGTGCTATCGGTACTCGTCCGGCAGGGTTCCAGACAGTGCGTGCCAGTGAGAAGTTGTTACAGGCTTCAGGTATTACGGTCATTCCGGTAGACCTTTCCGAGATTTTGGCTGCTGCTCATAAAATTGAGGATACAGATGAAACATTGCAAGCCAAACTGAAAGAAATCAGACAGTATGCTGCTGTTCCCGAACAATACAGTGACAAGCTGGTTTTGCAGGCTAAATTTGGTGTGGCTGTAGAAAAATGGATGGAAGCCAACGAAATTGATGCCGTGGCTATTCAGTGTTGGGATTCATTGGAACAAAACTACGGTTGTGCGGCTTGTGTGACCATGAGTATGTTGAGTGAAAAATTAATTCCTGCTGCCTGTGAAGTGGATATTGCCGGTGCGGTGTCTATGTATGCGCTGACATTGGCTTCCGGTCGTCCGTCGGCATTGCTCGACTGGAACAATAACTTTGCCGAGGACCGTAACAAGTGCGTATGTACACACTGTGGCAACTTCCCCAAATCTTTCGTTATGAATGACCTTAAGTTGGGAACCTTGGGCGTATTGGGTAGGACCTTGGGTAAAGTACACACTTTCGGAGCCGTTTACGGCAAAGTGAAACAGGGTGATTTCACGTTCTTCCGCATCTCTACAGATGATACCAAAGGTTGTATCAAATCTTATTTGGGCAAAGGTGATCTGACTGACGATCCATACGGAATGGATGGCTGTATAGCAGTTACAAAAGTAGATAACCTGCAACCGCTTATGAAATATATTTGCAAGAATGGATTCGAGCATCACGTGGCTATGTGCCGTGGCAATGTGAAAGATATTCTGGCAGAAGCTATTGAAACTTATCTGAACTGGAATATCTATATTCACGAATAATATCGATGAAATATGATATTAGTAGATAACTATTTTTTAGCAATCCTCTGCTGTGTTATTTGCTGTGCCTGTTGGGGGTCCTGGGCAAATACACAGAAGATGGTTGCCGCCAAGCAATGGAGCTTTGAACTGTTTTATTGGGATTTGACTGTCGGTCTGTTCCTTACAGCTTTATTGGGAGCGGTGACTTTGGGAAGTATGGGAAGTGAAGGTCGTACCTTTTTTCAGGATCTGGCAGTCATGGACTGGTCTAGCATTAAATATGCATTCTTGGGCGGTGTTGTGTGGAATTTTGGTAATATATTTCTTACCGCAGCTATTGCTGTAGCCGGAATGTCTGTAGGTTTTCCTATCGGAGGCGGATTAGCTTGGATCGGAGGTATTGTCTTTAACTATTTGTTAATATCTCTTGCCGGACAGCATTATCAGGGAAATCAGTTTCTGCTTTGGAGTGGGGTATTAGTCATCATTATAGCCATTCTGATTTGTGGAAAAGCCTACGGTAAGTTGTCGTCCGGTAAGGCTTCCACTCCGAAGAAGGGGATTCTGTTGGCTATTATGGCAGGCATCGCTATCATGTTCTTTTATGGGCTGGTGGTGAAATCTCTTGACCCGCAATATGTAGCCGGTGGCACCGGAACGCTGACTCCTTATACAGGTGTGTTCTTCTTTGCGGTAGGTATTCTGGTCAGTACACCGATATTTAACACATTTGCCATGAAACATCCCGTGGAAGGCAAAGTGGTTACCATGAAAGATTATTTTGCCGGTGACGCAAAGACTCATCTCACAGGCATGTTGGGAGGTTTCATTTGGATGGGCGGCATGGTGATTAGTTTTATGGGAGCCGGTGCTGCCAACCCGGCTATCTCTTATGCCCTTAGCAACGCGGCGCCTGTGATGGCGATGATCTGGGGAGTCTTTGTCTGGAAGGAATTTAAAGACGCTCCGAAGGGAACCAATAAACTGATTGCCGCCATGTTCGCCTTGTTCATTATCGGATTAATAAGCATTACTTTGTCAAATTAAAATTTTGAATGAAGAGAAACTACAAAATAGGGCTTGTAATGAAGTCATTGCAAGCCGATTTTTTCCAAGTAATGAAAGAGGGAGCCATTCAGTATGCGGCCCCTCTTCCATTTTTGGATTTGGTTTGTGTGGGAACGGCTACACAGACAGAGGTCATGGAACAGATCGACTTGATGTATTCTTTGATTGACCGGCAGGTCGATGCCATTGTATTGGTTCCTATAGATTCAAAAGCTTTGGTACAGCCTGTAGTAGAGGCTGTCAGGAAAGGGATACCTGTAATCAATATTGATATCCGGTTGGATGCCGGTCTGTTGGAGCAGGCAGGAGTGGAAGTCGCCTTTGTGGGGCCGGATAATTTTACGGCCGCCTACGAAGTGGGTAGATTGTTGAGCGGGAAGTTGCAGGCTGAAGACAAAGTGGCCATTATTGAAGGACTGGCTGCGGCAGATAATGCGCGGCAGCGTAAAAGCGGTTTCATAAAAGCGATAGAAGAGAAAGGATTAAAATGGGTGGCATCCGAACCGGCCGATTGGGAAACGGCGAAAGCTGCCGAAGTCTTTCAGGATTTATGGCCACGGCATCCGGATTTGAAAGCTGTATATTGCAGCAATGATGCGATGGCATTGGGAGTTCTCGGACAGATGCAGCAGAAAGGGCGTTACTTGCCGGTGGTGGGTTTTGATAATGATGCGGTCATGAAAGAATTTCTTTCTACAGGAAAACTGGTTGCCACAGTTGATATTTTCAGTTCGCAGATGGCTGTCCGGGGGATTGAGTTCGCTTTGGATGTCTTGGAAGGAAGAGCAGAGAATAGAGGGGAGCATTCTACTGCCTATTCGATCATAGCCTGTTGATTCATTTTACACTTTGCGTCAGTCCCCTCTGAAAAAACGGGTGATTATAGCCTGATGGTATTCGGATCGTGTGGTGGAATGTCCCCTGCCTTGTAATCATCCGATCAGCCATTCCCCCAGATTCCTTTTTTCGGCATCGAAGGCTACTCCTACTTTGACCACCCGTCTGCCGTCTGCGGTATAAGGCAGGAGATAGCCTTTTTCATCAATCTGCTTCAAAGCCTCTCCGGCAGTGCCGTTCAGTTTGAACTCGAAGACATAGATGTAGTCCGCTGTCTTTACTACGGCATCGGCACGTCCCTTGGCGGTACGCACTTCGGCTTGCGTGAATTGTCCCATCAGTTTGAAAACCAGGTAGAACACCACTTGGTAGTGGCGTTCCGTCTTCACGTTCAGTTCATAAGGGAAGTCCGCGAAGAAGCAGGTCAGCCGGTTGAGGAAGGCCTCTATGTCGCCGCTGCGCAGTTCGCGCACAAATTTTCCGATATAAAAAGAGGTGTCGGTAGATGAGACGGGGGTATAAAAAGGTGCTGCGAAGTTGAGAAAACCGTATTTCACCTCTTCATTCGGGAAAGAGAGGGTGTATTCCCTGAACTCGTTATCGTATGACTTTATCGTCAGGTATCCGCTCTGGTAAATCATCGGGACGGGATTGGCGAGGTTCGCCCGGTCGTCAGTCAGGGAGGCGGAAGACACCTCGATGCCGTCCAGCTGCCGCAGGTCGAAGTCCGTCCGTTTGAGCATCTCTACCAGGAACGTCGGTGTTCCGCTGGCAAACCAGTAATCATCGAAACGGGACTTGGCAAGGGCGTTCAGTACGCTGAAAGGATTGTACATGGGGGTGAATTCTTTTTCCGGAGTAAAACGGTAACCGTCGTACCGGCGGGTCAGCTGCTCCACGGCTTGTGCGTAAGTGATTCCCGCCTGCGCCGCCAGCGCCTGTAGTTCGGAGGCGAAGGTCGCTTCTATCTCCGCACAGGTCATGCCGCAGAGTGTGTTGTATTCAAGGTCCAGGCTGATATCGTTCAGCTGGTTGAGCGTGCTGAATATTCCCATCTGCGCAAATTTGGTCACTCCGGTGATAAAAACAAACTGAAGATAAGGGTCAGCATCTTTAAGCACCGTATAAAAAGCGGTCAGTGTCTTGCGGAAGTCTTCCTGCAGGTCGGGATTATCGAACGTTTGAAGCATGGGCTTGTCATATTCGTCCACGAGCACCACAACGCGGCGCCCGGTCTGTTCGCAGGCACGTCGGATGACAGTGGAGAAGCGCCCGGAGTATGTCATGGTGCCTTTGTCTACGCCATACATTTCCTCCCAGTTTTCCAACTGCAACTCGAGCATCTTTTCCAGCCGTTCGCGGCTGTCATATTTCTCGGCATTAAGACTCAGGTGCAGTACCGGATATTCATACCAATTCTGCTCCAGCTGCTCGATGGCGAGTCCCTTGAATAATTCTTTCTTTCCTTTGAAGTAAGCCTCAAGGGTGGAAAGCAGCAGGCTTTTCCCGAAGCGCCGGGGACGACTGAGGAAACAAGGAACGCCCGCCTGTGCCAGACGAAACACAAATGCAGTCTTATCTACATACATGAATCCTTCGGAGCGAAGTTTCTCGAAATTTTGTATCCCTATCGGGAGTTTACGGCGCATATCGGTGGACGTACTCATAACGGCTTTCGGTTTTAATATAACAGTATTATGGACAAAGATAGCAAACATTTGTATATTATACAATAAACAAAGCCACTAATAATGGACTTCAGCACTCCGCAGTCGTTTGAGCCAGGGGAATAACAGTAGCGGCTGCTTGTACGAGATACATTCTTTATATTTTTTTTTCATAAAAGTCTGTCATATCTGTTACGGAGATTTTTAACTTGTTAATAAACAGAGGATTACACGTGTGACGGATCGTGTGACAGATATGTGACGGACTTTTATCTGTCACACGATGTCTGAAGCATCTCAATGTGTATGTCAGATTGAAGTGTGATTTTTGCAATGTCTTTATTACTCATATTCCACTTTAAAAACAGGCACAATTTTCTTCCTATTTCCAATTGCAGGACTTTCAGTGCCATTTCTCTCTTTTTATTCGTTTATTCCGTAGAATTATCGTAATTTTGTGCCTCAAAATAAATTAAATAGAATCAGTATGGCAGCAAAACCAGGTATACCTAAAGGAACAAGAGATTTTTCGCCGGTAGAAATGGCGAAACGTAACTATATATTCAATACCATTCGTGACGTGTTCCATCTTTTCGGCTATCAGCAGATTGAAACTCCTTCGATGGAGAATCTGTCTACCCTGATGGGAAAGTATGGCGATGAAGGTGACAAACTATTGTTCAAAATACAAAACTCAGGCGATTATTTCAGTGGCATCACCGATGAAGAATTGTTGAGCCGCAATGCCATCAAGCTGGCAAGCAAGTTCTGTGAAAAAGGTTTGCGTTATGACTTGACTGTACCGTTTGCCCGCTATGTGGTGATGCATCGTGATGAGATCAGCTTTCCTTTCAAACGTTATCAAATTCAGCCCGTTTGGCGTGCAGACCGTCCTCAGAAAGGACGTTACCGTGAGTTTTATCAGTGCGATGCGGATGTGGTAGGCAGCAATTCTTTATTGAATGAAGTGGAACTGGTGCAGATGATTGACCGTGTATTCGGTAAATTCGGGGTACGCGTTTCCATTAAAATCAATAACCGTAAGATATTGACCGGTATTGCTGAAATTATTGGCGAAGCTGATAAAATAGTTGATATCACTGTAGCCATTGACAAGCTGGATAAGATCGGTTTGGATAATGTAAATGCAGAATTGGCTTCTAAAGGAATTTCTCAAGAGGCTATTGATAAATTGCAACCGATTATTTTGTTGAACGGAACCAACGAAGAAAAACTGGAAACACTCAAGACCGCCCTTGCTGCCAGCGAAACAGGTATGAAGGGAGTGGAAGAGAGTGAATTCATCCTGAAAACAGTGGCTGCACTGGGCGTGAAGAGTGAAGTGGAACTGGATTTGACTCTGGCTCGTGGCTTGAACTATTATACAGGTGCTATTTTTGAAGTGAAAGCACTGGATGTACAGATTGGAAGCATTAGCGGTGGTGGCCGTTATGATAACTTGACCGGTGTGTTTGGCATGGACGGCATGTCCGGCGTAGGGATCTCTTTCGGGGCCGACCGTATTTTTGATGTGCTGAACCAGCTGGATCTTTATCCCAAAGAAGCTGTGAACGGAACCGAGTTGTTGTTTGTGAACTTTGGTGATAAAGAAGCGGCCTACTGCCTGCCTATCCTAGCAAAAGTCCGTGAAGCAGGAGTTCGTGCCGAGATTTATCCCGATGCTGCCAAAATGAAGAAGCAGATGGGATATGCCAACGACAAGCAGATACCTTTTGTTGCTATTGTCGGTGAGAATGAAATGAATGAAGGAAAACTGACTTTGAAGAATATGACTACGGGTGAGCAATCATTGGTTACACCGGATGAGTTGCTGGCGGTGGTGAAAGCATAAATTTTAAAGCTGTCCGAAAACTCCGTTAGCGCTATCATGCAGTATTGTCATTCCTTGATTGATTTTTTATTAAGGTACGCTCTGGGCGCTAGTAAAGAATCTGAATACATTCACTTTATGTCTTCAGATTCTTCGCAAAGCTCAGAACGACAGACTATATGATAACGTTCATCTGGTTTTCGGACAGCCTGTTCTTTTTTTTAATAGGCTATCTTGTCCAGTATTCCATTCAGATGGGCAATAGCCACTCCATAATTGGTCATGGGAATATGCTGGTTACGGGCATTGTCGATCCGGCTTAATACATATTTCCGGTTGAACATACAGGCTCCGCAATGAATAATCAAATCGTATGCCGTCAGGTCCTCCGGAAAATCAGTTCCTGCAACGATATCTATCTGCAACTCTTCGCCTATTTTTTTGCGCAACATGCGTGGAAGCTTGACTCTGCCTATATCTTCAGAAAGAGGAGCATGTGTACAGGCTTCTGCAATCAATACCCGTGACTGTGGGGTGAGGCGGTCTATGGCTGAGGCCCCTTCTATATAATATTTTATATCTCCCTTATATCCTGCCATCAGAACAGAAAAAGAGGTGAGAAAGCTTTCCGTAGGCTTTTGTTCATAAACGGTCTGAAATACCTGAGAGTCGGTTATGATTAGTTTGGGCGGACGGGACAGGGCTTGCAGAGTGGTGGCGATTTTGTCGGTTGTGCAACTCATGACCGAGCATTTTTTATCCAGCAATTCGCGCAGGGTCTGTACTTGCGGAAGAATGAGACGCCCTTTGGGAGCCTGGATGTCTTGTGGCATGACTAAGAGTACCAGATCTCCTTCTTTAGCTAAATCTCCGGTAATGGTTTGTTGTCCCCAATCTGCCGGTAACTTTTCCAGAATCGCTAGGCGAATCTTCTCTATACCGATTTGTCCTTTCGCACTGATAACAAGGGGCTTTTGACCGCAGCTTTTTTCTATACAGGCTATTGTGGTGGCTGTATCTTTCCGTATATCAGCCTTGTTCAATATCAGGATAATTGGAATATTCCTTTCATTCAATTGTTTTATCCACTGCCTGTCATCCTCACAATCGCCGTCTTCGCAAAGAAGCAGAGCGATGTCTGTCCGCTCTATGGCTTTCAAAGTGCGTGAGATACGCATTTCCCCTAATACTCCTTCATCGTCAAATCCCGGAGTGTCGATAAAGAGGCAAGGACCGATACCTTGAATTTCCATCGCTTTGCTCACGGTATCTGTCGTTGTGCCGGGAATATCCGATACAAGTGCCGTATCTTGTCCGGTCAAGGCATTGATCAAAGAGGATTTACCACTGTTACGCCTTCCGAACAGGGCGATATGAAGGCGGTTTGCAGCGGGAGTGTTATTTAAACTCATAGTTCATTATTCTTAAATTTGATTCATTGTCTGCATGGAAACATCGCCCGGCGCATGGGCCGGTTAGAATCTGAAATCCCGTTTCCCTTCTTCTATCTCTTTCAGATTACGTTCAGCGATTTCTTTTATTTTCGGATTTGGAATATGCTCCAATTCTTCTCTTATCAGTTGGATTCCTTTGCTCCGTGTATCCGGCATTGCATAGTCTTCCAGATATTCTTTTAGCGTCATCAGCGCATTGGGAGCACAACAATTGGCAATCTGTCCCGATTTGACCAAGGACATGAATCGGTCGCCGGTACGTCCTGCCCGGTAACAGGCCGTGCAGAAACTAGGAATATGTCCAAGATCGAGCAGCCAGTTCACCACTTCATCCAGTGTGCGCGTATCGCTTACATCAAACTGTGCCGAGTTCTCTTCCGCTGTCTCAGTTGTGGCATAACCGCCTACGCTGGTACGTGAACCGCCACTAATCTGCGAAATTCCTAAATCCAGTACCTTTCGGCGGGTTGCAGCCGATTCGCGTGTAGAAATAATCATGCCCGTATAAGGTACGGCAATGCGGATCACTGCCACGATGCGGCAGAAAATATCGTCTGAAATGGCGTTGGGAAAGTCCTGTGTCGAAATATCATCGGCCGGACAAATGCGAGGCACGCTGATGGTATGCGGACCTACTCCGAAAGTGGCTTCCAAATGCTCGGCGTGCATCAGTAATCCTGCAAAGTCATAACGATAGGTGTTCAGTCCGAACAATACGCCTATGCCCACATCGTCTATGCCGCCTTCCATGGCACGGTCCATGGCTTCGGTATGATAAGCATATTTGCTTTTCGGCCCCGTGGGATGCAGTGCTTCATAATTCTCTTTGTGATAAGTTTCCTGAAACAAGATATAAGTGCCGATGCCTGCCTCTTTCAGTTTGCGATAGTTTTCTGTGGTAGTTGCAGCTATGTTGACATTCACCCGGCGGATAGCTCCATTTTTATGCTTGATGCTATAAATGGTTTCGATGGATTCCAAAATATAGTCAATGGGATTCCGTAGCGGGTCTTCACCGGCTTCCAGTGCCAGGCGTTTGTGGCCCATATCCTGCAAAGCAATGACTTCGCGGCGGATATCTTCCTGTGTCAGTTTCTTGCGGGCTATTGTTTTGTTCTTTAAATGATAAGGACAATACACACATCCGTTTACACAATAATTGGAAAGATAGAGTGGCGCGAACATTACGATGCGGTTGCCATAAAACTTATGTTTGATTTCTTGAGCGAGATGGAAGATTCGTTCTATCAGGTCAGGTTGGTCACATTCCAACAGCAAAGCGGCTTCGCGATGGCTCAGTCCTTTGCATTGGGCAGCTTTGTCAATCAGCGACTCTATCAGTACGCGATTGCTCTTGTTGGTGCGGGCATAGTCCAGCGTATCCAGAATCTCCTGGTGGTCAATGAACTCTTCCGCAATCTTTGAATCTACTTTATACATGTTTATTAGTGGTTAGTGATTAGTGGTTAGTGGTTAGTGGTTAGTGATTAGTGGTGAATGAGTTGACGCCCTCATCCCGCAGGCATTAACCACTAACCACTAATCACTAACCACTACTTCTCGATATCCGGTAACCGATTGTCTCCAGCCGTTGTGCCAGGTTTCGCAAACCTTCGGCAGCTTCGGCGCCGAAAGCGGCTTTGTTATCATACAAAGCATATTTTTCTCTTTGCTCCCGGGGGGAGAGGTTGGGCATTACTACATTGGCTCCTGCCAATATTCCCTTTTCCCGTCCGTCCGGTGACAAAGTGGCCAGGGCGGTGGTCGAGGGAATCAAGGCCGATGGATGCATCAGGCGGAACAGGGATAATAATTTGATAGTCATTTCCATACTTCCGGCAGCTTGTGTTGCAAATGGCGTGTCATGGTGGGGGATAAATGGACCGATACCGATCATTTGCGGTTGGAACTGTTCTATGAACAACAGGTCTTCCACCAAATGTGCCAAGGTTTGTCCCGGACTGCCCACCATGATTCCTGTTCCGGTCTGATATCCGATTTCTTTCAGCCATTGCAGGCATTGGAGCCGATGTTTCAGTGACATCTCTCCGGGATGCAATTCCCGGTAATGTTGTTCATTGTGAGTTTCGTGCCGAAGCAAATAGCGGTTGGCTCCTGCCCGGAAGAAACGCTCGTATGCTTCCCGTGATTTTTCCCCTAATGAAAGAGTGATGGCACAATCGGGGAACTCATTGCGAATGGCGGCAACAGTTTCTTCTATCCACCCGTCTGTCAATGCCGTATCTTCCCCGCCCTGCATGACGAATGTGCGGAACCCCAGTGCATATCCTTCGCGGCAACAATCCAAAATGCTTTCACGGCTCAATGCGTAGCGGGCTATGGCGGGATTTCCTTTTCTTATTCCGCAATAATAGCAATTGTTACGGCATCGGTTGCTCACCTCGATAAGCCCACGGATAAAAATGGCATTTCCGAAATGCGCCAAAGTAACCTCTCTGGCCTGTTGTTGTAAATAGAGTAAGGTATCAGTGTCCTGACAGGAGAGGAGAGTGGCATATTCTTCACCTGTCAGGCATTGTTCGTGACGCAGTTTGTCAATCAGTTGCTTCATGCATACCTTTTAATATGTTTTTTTCTGTTTGGCCAACTCCTGCACCAACTGGCGTTTTCCATTACTGCCGCTATGCGTGCTGGGGCCTGTGATGCAACCACCTTCGCAAGCCATCACTTCGATGAACTGTCCCGGTGCTTTGCCCGATTTGGCGTATGCGCGCAACATACCGATATTCTTTTTGTTCAAATCCGAAACTTGGATAGCATTTACTTTGTCCGCTTCCATTTTCAGGAATGCTTTTACAGCGCCCATTACCCCACCTGCCTGTGCAAATCCGTGTGCTTCGCGCACCGAAGAAAATTCCATGGCATAAGGTTGGACAATTTCCAGATTTACTTCGAATGCATCGAAAATAGAAGACACTTCTTCGAACGTCATTACGAAATCTACCGCTTCATCGCGCTGTGCTTCCTTGCGCTTTGCCACGCAGGGACCTACAAATACCACTTTGGCATCGGGATACTTTTCTTTGGCAATCCGTGCTGCATAATACATGGGGGAACCCGTACCTGATACGTACTTTTTCATATCGGGCAGATATTTGTTTACCAGTTCTATATAGGACGGACAGCAGGAAGTGGTCATGAACTTCTGTCCTTCCTCCAGTTTCTCTATCAGTTCGTGCGCTTCGTGCTCTACGGTGGCCATAGCTCCTTGCGCCACTTCTATCACATCCGTAAAACCAATCTGGCGGAAAGCGCCATACACCTGTTCGATGGTGGTACTGAACTGTCCCAGGATGGATGGTGCCACGATAGCGACTACTTTTTCTCCTTTGCGGATTTGTTGCAGCACGTCCAGCGTCTGCGATATTTCGAAGATGGCGCCGAAAGGACAGGCATTCATGCACTTTCCGCAATAGATACATTTGCTTTCGTCAATATGTTCTATGCCTTCTTCATCCTTGCTGATAGCCTTGACAGGACAAGATTCCTCACAAGGTACAGGGATGTAAACGATGGCATGGTAAGGGCAACTTTTATGGCAGATGCCGCAACTGATGCAGGTGTCATGGTCTATCCAGGCCTTTCCGCTTTTGGAATGAACATGTACAGCTCCTTTGGGACAATTGTACTGACAACTGCGGGCGGTACAGCCGCGACACAAATCGGTGATTTCATAGTTGATTTGTACGCAGGCCGAGCAAGCTTCGTCAATGACACACATGATGTTTTCCTTAGGACTGCCATTCTCGGCACGGTCTATGGCGCGGGCGGCATACTCGGATAAGGGGGTGAGTTCATCGGTTTCATCGTCCATGTCCATGCCCAGCAGGGGGAGTGATTTGTACTTCCACACGGCACGTTCCTTGTGCACGCAGCAGCGTCCGGCGTGTTTGGAACGTCGGGGACTCAGTTCGATGGGTAGTCTGTCGATTTTCTCGGTCAGTTCTCCGTCTTTCCACAGCTTCACAAGTTCTGTCAGCAGTCTGTGGCGGACGATCATAATATTGTTCGTAAATGCCATATAGTTAAAGGGGTTAGTTAGTTAGGTTTGGCAAAGATAGTGATAGTTTGCGAAGTGAAGAAATATTAAAAAAGGAAAATGCGGGGAAATTGTTCAAAACTTAGTTGTCGACCGCGCCTTTCTTCCTACTGGTACGTTGCAGGTGTACGGAGGTAGCGGGAGCGGAGGGGACTTGTTTTCAGCTTTTGTCCTTTTTGGGGATAATGCGCTACTTTATCTTCATTATTTCCTTCAAATCCTTCACAATGAAATAATCAACTGGTTATCAATGTGATATCATGAAGGAATATCCTTCATAAATCCTTCAGCCGGATTGTCGGCCTTTTTTTCGGTGGAAGATGCAAAGGTTCTATGAGCTGATGCCATTTGTATTTATACCCTTTTTCCCATACCTTAATAGGCTTTATGTCCCTATTAAATAATGTGTTTTTTTCTTTTGTAATTACTGTTTCACTGTAGTGATGAAGTTGTTTTACTATAGTGATGAAACTGTTTCACCTAAGTGATAAGACTTCATCACCATAGTGAAACGATAGAAATGAAAGGAGAAAAACACTTGGATGATACTGTGGAATACCCTTATATAAGATGGAAAACACCTTGTTCGATGGGGTGCATCGGCGTTGCCGATGGAATGTTTCCCAGTCGGAAAAGAAAGGGATAAAAAAACGGGATGAGTAAGCGTCTCCGCGATTCTATATAGTGTGGTAAAATAAAAAGTTTAATTAGCCT
>CAVJPC010000021.1:0-4056 GCA_963651205.1 Bacteroidaceae bacterium | reverse complement strand
GCCTGTTTTCCGGCTACCGTTCCATTTCTCTTGCGGTATAAAGTCCGTTCACGAGGCAACATACCAACGATAATGCCTTTGCTATCGTCGAATGGTTGAAACAGTACCCAGTCACCTGTACAGGGCAGTTCAAAGTCAGATTTCCCATACATCAGATTTCCCGTCAACTCGCATTGGTACAGTCCGCTATCGGATACAACCTCGTAACAGGTACGATGCACGATGGCTATCCGTCCGTGAGACAATGTATTATATGCCGATTCTTGTTTTAGTTGGTTCAACCGGTCGTTCCAACCATACATATTTAAACGAATCATAGCGTTATCTTTTTAGCGATATAAAATACATAGCCGTAAAACCCTTTATACTTGCGGTATAACTCCTCTTCGTGATGTGACATCGCGATAAGTTCTTCGGCAGTTTTATTTCCCGGATATTTGGCCAGAAACTTTTCCCGGGCTTTAACCAACGGTGCAAAATAATGGTCTGTCCAGCAAGTTTCGGGTAAAATAAAAGAAGCGACAGGAAGATACCCCGCCTTTTGTATCAGGGCAACCTGATTGGGTATCGTATCTATTTGCGGATAAGCTTCCATCCAGAAATCATGAATCTCTGCCGGACGTTCTTCAGTAAACCAGGCGCTTTCAGAAACGGCGATATATCCTCCTGTTTTCAGATATTTGCGCCATTCGTTCAGTCCGCGTTCAAAGCCTATATTATAAATGGCTCCTTCCGACCAGATCAGGTCTAACTCTTCCTCTCCGAAAGGAAGGTTGTCCATCGAACCGACGATTCCCTTCACTCTATCCTGAAGATTCAGCCCTCTGGCATTCCTGTTGAACCTGTCGATGAATCCCGGAAAAAAGTCAAGACCGGTAATATGTCCCGGTGCATGCTGGGCCAATACCATTGTCTGACCGCCTGTACCACAACCCAAATCGGCGATAAGGGATTGATCGGTAAGGTTGTCTATAAAGCCCAATGCTTTAAGAGTCACTTCAGGACTTCCGGGCCCCTGGCGTTCTGTATTTAAAAAGTATTCGCAGATTAAACTAAAATCGAATTCGTGAATTGTTTTATTTTCGTTACTCATTTCTTTATGTATATAGTATACCCGTGAAAGCATAACAATGCCGTCATCATTGTACACTGATTAAAATTGAATTAATACAATAGGAATTATGCCCGGATAGAATTACCCGAGAATAAACGAAAGGACAACCTGTACAAGGAATACAGATTGTTTACTACACCAAATCCGATTTAAATAGTTTGTTTAACATGCGGCAAAGATACATAGTAATTATCAAATATGCAAAAACTCTACTATAAACACCATTCCATCATCCTAAAAGCCTTAAACTCATATAACTATTATTCTTCCGACAAGCTAAACTCCTTATTAGAGAATAATTCCGCCAAACCTGATATTTGTTTTAAACGCAATATTTCATCTCTGTCCATCCCGATATTACGTTGTATCCAGGCATCCGACATGCCGCATTTGGAAAGCTCGGAGACGATATGGCTCATTAATTCAATATTGTGGGTACCACGAGCCCTGTTATGGCGGATGGTCGAAGCCATTCTGTTGGAGAGATCTTTTTCGATGACAGTGACGGGGAGCAAGCCGCGTTCACGCTCATAGATGCGTTTTGACGTCTTCATCACCATATAGCGGTGGTAGCCGTCGACCAGTTCATAGATGTCTTCCTCCGGAACATAGTAGCATACACACGGGGAAGTAAATCCGTCTTCCCAGATAGAAACTTCCAGCAATTTCATTTCCGGGGGTGCTACGACATTGGGGTTATAGCTGTTGGCTACCACCTTTTCCACAGGGACAGCCCTTACCTTGTACACAGGACTAGTATATTCCTCCATATAATTCAGAGTTATAAAGTTTTAATATGTCTTCCTTTTGTTTCCTCTCGTGAATATTCAGTGAGAAGCCCATATATTTACAATAGTAATCGTTCTTCAATATGCAGATACAGACACGCTTATAGGTTGGGAGTTCGCGGAATTCCGGAATATCGATATCATCCAGATATTCCATCCGAACCGGTTTCTTTACCGTCTTGTAATTTGTACGGCCTTCAACCCGTATCGGAATTCCTGCCTGTATCAGCTTCTCGATGGTGTTTTCTGCCAGACAACCGCCTTTCTCACGCCAGAATTTTATGCTGACGGAAAGTTTCTGCAAATACCCTTCCCGTGTCTTCTCCGGCAAGGTTCCCAATAGAAATTCCATATAAGACTTCCAGGTCATTCCCTGCGGCAATTTGACCGACTGCCATCCCAACGCGGAAGTGCCACCGTACAACCCGGCAAAACCGACTCCGTTGACACGCCCGATCATCTTCCCCCACATATCCGGGTCTATTGCCCGGTATAATTTCAGGCTGGCTATGGCCTGGGAGATAAAAGGGCTTGCTACTCTCTGCATTTCCAACGGGACTCCTGCCTGGTAAAACAAATCGTACAAGTGATTGTAATCCCAACCGAACCTACCGTTGGCAACCCATATATCTTTTGTTTTCCAATCGAATATAGGATAAGCATTATATATACGTGGTGCCAGCTGGTGAACCCATTTCAGCCGGCGGTAAGTCTGCACTTTATTCTTTATATGGATAGCGCGCCATCTGTTGAAACTTTCCTGTGTCCGTATTCCTATCAGGCAACAGGTGCGTCCGGCATCCTTTTTTTCATGCAACCATTCCGCAAACTTTAACTGAAACTGGTAATCCCACATATTCTCATCATAAAACGGGAAGTCCTCCACACAAAGCGAGTTTTCGGGCATCTTATTCACCCATAAATCCTGCAACTCTCTGTCCCACGGACGCCAGTAATTCTGGAACATCGAAGTACATGTAGGAACCTTAAAAGGGACGCACACCCGGTAGACCTCCAGAATATCGGAATTGGAAGACAATACGCTGTCTACATAAGAAGTAGTTTCCCGGTACTGCACCTCATAGTCCATGTGAAAGACTCCCAGTTTCCGTTTCAGGCGGTGTTCGCGTATATAGTCAATACATAAATTCAGCAAAACACCACTGTCCTTACCTCCGGAAAAAGAGACGTATACGTTATCGAAGTCAGAAAATATCTTATCCAACCGAACTTGTACTGCTTCGTACACATTGAGCTTCTCTCTCATCATCACATCTATACTCCATTTTATTATATAGTTTCCATTCTTGAGTTACGAAAAAATGAGCTGAAGCAAAGAGCTCTTTATGCCGGGTATGGGCAACGGCCCGGACAACCGAAATATTCTTGAAATGTTCCAAAACAGCATCGATCAGGGATGCCAGTACCGCGTTGTCCTCTCCTTTCACATAATAGTTATTAATAATGACACAGGTACTTTTGATTTCAACGGGTATAAACCCTATCACCGTGTCTCTTTCCATAGCGACAAACCATAAATAATGTTTAGATGTTTTGAAAGGATAATTATTATTCTGTCGCAAAACGCTGCAACTCATAACTAGTGGAGCAACTAATTCATATAGCCTCGGGGCGATTCCGGATAACACTTCTATATTCATATTCCAAAGAGACTAAGATTATACAAATCCTTCGAAACACAAAAATAAACAAAATACTATACCAAAGAGTATTAACAGCTAATATTTTAACTTAAAATAAAGAGTTCACCCTTTAATTTTCAGGAGCAGCAGAAAACACAATACGATATCCCGCCCCATATCACACATCACAAAAACTTTCCACTTTCAGACAACAAGAGCGAAGTTCCTATTGTTATTCAATAAGAAAAACGAAAAATCATGAGAAAAGCATTGAATATTATTATCCCTATCCTGGTTTGTTTCCTTGTAGGGCTTTCCGCCAACTACTTTCAAGCTGACGCAATAAAAAACTGGTATCCAACCCTTATCAAACCAGCGGTTACTCCGCCCAATATTGTTTTCCCGATTGCGTGGAGCATTATTTATGTATGCATGGGGTTATCCATCGGACTACTTATCAACTCGACCATAGAGCGAAGAAGGTTCTTCGTCAAAGCATTTATCTTCCAGT